>PWEV01000236.1 GCA_003553625.1 Halomonas sp. | reverse complement strand
TCTCCAAGGCTCTGCTCATCATAGCCCTGCAACAGGCTCCAGGAGCGCGCGTACTCGCTGATGACCTTGAGCACCTGCTCACCCACCGGCTCGATCAGTTGTTGATTGGCCAGAGTGCGGGAGAGCAGCACCACCGCCTGCTCGAACTCAATGCCACGCTCTATCAGCCGCTTCCGGTCGAGCGTATAGCCCTGCACCAGATGCTGTTTCAGCACCGATGTCGCCCAACGCCGGAACTGCACCCCGCGCAGGGACTTGACCCGGTAGCCGACCGAGATGATCACATCCAGAGAATAACGGGCCACGGGCTTATCCGAGGAGGCAATATGCACTTTTTGCATATTGCCTTCTGGATTCAGTTCCCCCTCCTTGAATACGTTGCGAATATGCCGCGACAACACCGACTGATCTCGGCCGAATAGCTCACACATCTGTGCCTGGCTGAGCCAGACGGTCTCCTGCTCCAGCGCCACCTCCAGCGAGATGACGCCATCGCTGGACTGGAAAATCTGGACCTGCTGCATGGTCCTACCTCCTGAGGTTCTGTCTGACCAGTTGCTGGCCCATGCTGCAGTATATGTACATAATTACAGTCAGCTCCAATGTGATCACAACTCCCATTCGACCTGAGAGCTGATGTGACAGGAAGACCGTGGGAGCGCTTTCCCGAGGCCCGACTGGACGAAATGCTCTTCAAGGCGCTGCAGAGTGAACAGACCTCACGAGAGGCCTGCGCCCTTCTGGTGACGCGCTACTTCTCCGCCGACCCAGCGGCACATAAGGACCTGCATTTCTATCTGGGCACGGCGCTGGAGAGCGGCAGCTATGAGAGGCACCCCGAGCGCCTGGCCGGTAGCGTGAAGGAGGAGAGCCAGAAATATGCGCGCTCCGCCGCCTTCCGTTCGTTGGTGCTGGAGGCCTATGACTATCGTTGCGCAGCCAGCCGACTGCGCTATATCACTCCCGACTATCGCTACCTGGTGGAAGCGGCCCACCTGGTGCCCTTCGCCGAGAGCCAGGACGACCGCCCCACGAACGGCCTGGCGCTCACCCCCAACCTCCACTGGGCCATGGATAGCCATCTGATCGCCCCGGGTCCCGACCATCGCTGGCACCTCAGCCCCGCGGTGGATGCCCTGGTGCCCGACAACCGCTGGCTCTGCGAACTGAACGGCCAGCCTCTGGTGCTGCCCCGGGACCCGCGCTGGCTGCCGGCCAGGGACGCCCTGGCCTGGCGGCTGGACCACCTGCAGCGCTGAGCCCATCTGGCTGCCCGTTAGCACCTCGTCATAAACGCGACAGGGCCCCGACATCGTGAGATGCCGGGGCCCTGTCTGGTCCTGCGAGGGTGATGCCGCCTACGGCTTCATGTCCTCGAAGAACTTCTTCACGCCGTCGAAGAAGCCGCTCTTCTTGGGCGAGTGGTGGGCACTGTTGGTGCCGCCGAGGCTGTCCTGGAAGGTGCGCAGCAGCTCCTTCTGCTCCTCGTTGAGCTTCACCGGGGTCTCCACCACCACCTTGCACAGCAGGTCGCCGGGGGCGCCGCCGCGCACCGGCTTCACGCCCTTGCCGCGCAGGCGAAACAGCTTGCCGGTCTGGGTCTCGGGCGGAATCTTCAGCTTCACCCGGCCGTCCAGGGTCGGTACCTCAAGCTCACCGCCCAGCGCGGCGTCGACGAAGTTGATCGGCACCTCGCAGTGCAGATGCTTGCCCTCGCGCTCGAAGATATGGTGCGGCTTGATGTGCACCTGGACGTAGAGATCCCCTGGCGGGCCTCCGTTGAGGCCGGCTTCGCCCTCGCCGTTGAGGCGAATGCGATCGCCGGTATCCACGCCGGCGGGGATCTTCACCGAAAGCGTGCGAGTCTCGCGCACGCGCCCCTCGCCGTTGCACTTGTGGCACGGCACCTTGATATGCTGGCCGGAGCCATGGCAGGTCGGGCAGGTCTGCTGAACGGCGAAGAAGCCCTGCTGCATGCGCACCTGGCCGTGGCCGGCACAGGTCGGGCAGGTCTCCTTGCTGGAACCCGGCTCGGCGCCCTGGCCGTCGCAGCGCTCGCACTCCACGTGACGCGGCACGCGGATATCGACGCTGGTGCCGGCCACTGCGCTCTCCAGGTCGAGCTCGAGGTTGTAGCGCAGGTCGCTGCCGCGGGCCGGGGCGTTGGGATGGCGACGCCCGCCACCTGCACCGCCGAAGATATCGCCGAACACATCCCCGAAGATATCGCTGAAGCCGCCGGCACCCGCACCGCCGAAGCCACCTCCGCCGCCGCCGAAGCCGCCGGCCTGGCCGTCCACGCCGGCATGGCCGAACTGGTCGTAGGCCGCACGCTTCTCGCTGTCGGAGAGCACCTCGTAGGCTTCAGACACCTCGCGAAACTTCTCCGCGGAGGTCTCGTCGTCCGGGTTGCGGTCGGGGTGAAATTTCTGGGCCAGGCGTCGATAGGCCTTCTTGATTTCTTTGGTATCGGCACCGCGCTCTAGGCCCAGCACCTCGTAGTAGTCACGTTTGGACATGAATCGGTCCGCCTCCGTCGCGGTGCCGCGGAAACACCAACGCGGGAGTCAGGCCCCCGCGCTGGCGTCATCCGTGGTTCAGATGCGTGGTTTACTGCTTCTTCTGGTCGTCGTTGACTTCTTCGTACTCGGCGTCGACCACGTCATCTTCCTGCTTGGCGCCGGCCTCCTGGCCTTCGCCACCGCCCTGCTGGGCCGCTTCGGCCTGGGCGGCATACATCTTCTGCGCCAGGTTGCCGGAGACCTCGGTCAGCTTGTCCAGCTTGGCCTGGATGTCGTCCTTGTCATCGCCCTTGATGGCTTCCTCGAGCTCCTTGGCGGCGCTCTCGATGGCCTCCTTCTCTTCCTCGCTGGCGTGCTCACCGGCTTCCTGCACGGTCTTGCGCGCGGCGTGGACCATGCCGTCGGCCTGGTTGCGCAGCTGCACCAGCTCCTCGAACTTCTTGTCCTCGTCGGCATGCGCCTCGGCGTCGCGGACCATCTGCTCGATCTCGTCGTCCGACAGGCCACTGGAGGCCTTGATGACGATGGACTGTTCCTTGCCGGTGGCCTTGTCCTTGGCGGACACGTTCAGAATACCGTTGGCGTCCAGGTCGAAGGCGACCTCGACCTGCGGCACGCCGCGCGGTGCCGGCGGGATGTCGGCCAGGTCGAAACGGCCCAGCGACTTGTTGCCGCCCGCCTGCTTGCGCTCGCCCTGCAGCACGTGGATGGTCACGGCGGTCTGGTTGTCATCCGCGGTGGAGAAGGTCTGGGTCTTCTTGGTCGGGATGGTGGTGTTCTTCTCGATCAGCGGGGTCATCACGCCGCCCAGGGTCTCGATGCCCAGGGTCAGCGGGGTGACGTCGAGGAGCAGCACGTCCTTGACGTCGCCGCCCAGCACGCCGCCCTGGATCGCAGCACCCACGGCCACGGCCTCGTCCGGGTTGACGTCCTTGCGGGCTTCCTTGCCGAAGAAGTCGGCGACGGACTTCTGCACCATCGGCATGCGGGTCTGGCCGCCGACCAGGATGACGTCATCGATCTCGGACGCGGACAGGCCGGCATCCTTGAGTGCGGTCTTGCAGGGCGCCAGGGAGCGCTGCACCAGCTCTTCCACCAGCGACTCCAGCTTGGCCCGGGTCACCTTCACATTGAGGTGCTTGGGACCGGTGTTGTCGGCGGTGATGTAGGGCAGATTGACGTCGGTCTGCTGGGCGCTGGAGAGCTCGATCTTGGCCTTCTCGGCGGCTTCCTTGAGGCGCTGCATGGCCAGGTTGTCGCCGGAGAGATCGATGCCGCTATCGGACTTGAACTGATCGACCAGGTAGTTGATCAGGTACATGTCGAAGTCTTCGCCACCCAGGAAGGTGTCGCCGTTGGTGGCCAGCACCTCGAACTGAGTCTCACCGTCGACGTCGGCCACCTCGATGATGGAGATATCGAAGGTACCGCCACCCAGGTCATAGACCGCGATGGTCTTGTCGCCGCGAGCCTTGTCCATGCCGTAGGCCAGCGCCGCCGCGGTGGGCTCGTTGATGATGCGCTTGACCTCGAGGCCGGCAATTCGCCCGGCATCCTTGGTGGCCTGGCGCTGGCTGTCGTTGAAGTAGGCCGGCACGGTGATGACCGCCTCGGTGACTTCTTCACCCAGGTAGTCTTCCGCGGTCTTCTTCATCTTCTTCAGCACTTCGGCGCTGACCTGCGGCGGCGCGAGCTTCTTGCCATTGACCTCGACCCAGGCGTCGCCGTTGTCGGCCTCGGTGATGCCGTAGGGCACCATCTTGATGTCCTTCTGGACGACGTCGTCCTTGAAGCGACGACCGATCAGGCGCTTGATGGCATAAAGGGTGTTGGTCGGGTTGGTGACCGCCTGGCGCTTGGCCGACTGGCCAACCAGAATCTCGCCATCTTCGGTGTAGGCGATGATGGAGGGCGTGGTGCGGGTGCCCTCGGCATTCTCGATCACCTTGGCGCTGTCGCCGTCGAGCACGGCCACGCAGGAGTTGGTGGTCCCCAGGTCAATACCAATAATGCGTCCCATAGGAAATCCTCGTAGAGTCGTTGATGTGTATCCAGAGTCGTGTTCTGCGGCCTTAGCCGCGGAGTTGACTTCTATCTGGGGGCCGCGGGTGGCTTTTCAAGACCCGCGACCGGGATTTGTCATGTCTCAGCCGGCGGCCTGGCTGACGATCACCATGGCGGGGCGGACCAGGCGACCGTTGAGCAGGTAGCCCTTCTGCATCACTTCCATGACGGTATTGGGATCCAGCTCCGGGTTGGGCACCATCGCCATGGCCTCGTGGTACTGGGGGTCGAAGGGCTCCCCCGAGGGCTCCACGGCCTCGACGCCGAACTTGGCCAGCACGTCATGCTGCATCTTGAGCGTCATGGAGACCCCCTCGCGATGGGCCTCGGTGGCTTCGTCCGCCATCGCTTCCAGCGCCTTCTCCAGGCTGTCGACCACCGGCAGCAGCTCCTTGACGAACTTCTCCAGCGCGAACTTGCGGGCCTTCTCGGCCTCCTGCTCAGCGCGGCGGCGCACATTCTGAGCCTCGGCGGCGGCGCGCAGCGCCTGGTCCTTGGCCTCGGCGACGCTCGCCTCCAGCTCCTCGACGCGGGCAGCCAGCATCTCGGCCTCGGGATTGTCGCTCTCTACCTCAGCCTCATCCGGCACTGCTTGCTCGGCCGCCTCGACGGCATCCTCCAGCTCGCCTTCCACGGGCTGCGGCTCGGCCTCCTGCTCACGACGGGCAAGTTCCTCGTCCAGCGGGGTCTGGGGATCTTTGGCCATGGGTCTCTCCTGACAGGGAGGCGGCGACAACAGGTCACCGGCTCAATAGTGAATAACGGAATGATCGATTCTGCGGGGTATATGGGGCCGGGGCTCAGGAACTCAAGGCGGGCAAGCCGGCGTGCATTGTTGGCCAACCTGGACTACTGTATAAACGCACACATGTTGTATGGATGACCAGTAGTCCTGACCCCAGGGCCGCAGACTTCCCGGGAGGCATCATGCTGACAGAGCTCGCCATTCGCGACTTCGCCATCGTCGACCATCTGGAGCTGGAGCTTGCCGCCGGCATGACCGCCATCACCGGCGAAACCGGCGCCGGCAAGTCGATTCTGCTGGGGGCCCTGGGGCTCTGCCTAGGCGAGCGCGCCGATGCCGGCAGCGTACGCCACGGCGCCGAGCGCACCGACCTCTCCGCGCGCTTCGATATCGCCGCGCTGCCAGAGGCGCGCGCCTGGCTCGAGGCCCGGGAACTGCCCGAGGATGACTGCCTGCTGCGCCGGGTGGTCAGCGCCAACGGCCGCTCCAAGGCGTGGATCAACGGCCAGCCGGCCACGGTGGCCGACCTCAAGGCGCTGGGCGAGCGGCTGATCGAGATCCACGGCCAGCACGCCCACCAGGCGCTGCTGCGCGAGGAGACCCACCTGCGTCTGCTCGACGACTTCGCCGACCATCGCGTGGCGGTGGGCGATATGGCCGAGACCTTCCGGGCCTGGCAGGCCGCGCGGCGCCGGCTCAAGCGCCTCGCCGAAGACGGCGACGAGCTGATCGCCCGCCGACAGCTGGTGCGCTACCAGGTGGAGGAGCTCGACCAGCTGGGTCTGGCCGATGGCGAGTTGAAGGCGCTGGAGGAGGAACAGGAAGAGCTGGCCCACGCCGAGGAGCGCCTGCGAGAGGCGCAGCTCGCCGCCGATTGCTGCGACAGCGACGAGGGCGGCGCCATGACCCTGCTGACCCAGGCGATCAACCATCTGTCGGTGCTGCCCGGCAGCGACCGTGGCCGCCTGTCCGAGGCGCTCTCAATGCTGGGTGAGGCGCGCATCCAGGTCGAGGAGGCGGCCAGGGAGCTCCACCACTTCGCCGAGGGCACCGAGCTCGACCCGGAGCGCCTGGCCTGGGCAGAGCAGCGACTCGGCGAGGTGCACCGCCTGGCGCGCAAGCACCACGTGATGCCCGAGGAGCTGACCGAGCTTCACCAGCGGCTGCAGGGTGAGCTGGAGCGCCTGGAGGGGGGCGACGAAGACCTCGAGGCGCTGGAGGTCGAGGTCGATACCCTGCGCGAGCGGTGGCGGGGCCAGGCTAGGCAAGTGGGCGAAGCGAGGCGCCAGGCCGCCACGCGCTTCGGCAAGGCGGTGCAGGAGCAGCTCGCCTTCCTGGCCATGGGCAAGGCACGCTTCGAGGTCGAAATCCTGGAGCGAGACACCCCCGCCGCCGAGGGCATGGAGGGGGTGCGTTTCCTGATCAGCGCCAATCCCGGCCAGCCGGCCAGGCCGCTGGCCAAGGTGGCCTCCGGTGGCGAACTGTCGCGGATCAGCCTGGCGATCCAGGTGGTGGCCGCCCGCCACTCCACCATTCCCAGCCTGGTGTTCGATGAGGTGGACGTGGGGGTCTCCGGGGCCACCGCCGAGATCGTCGGCCAGCTGCTGCGCCGGCTGGGCGAGCAGGGCCAGGTGATGACCGTGACACACCTGCCCCAGGTGGCGGCCCAGGCCCACCAGCATCTGCATATCGAGAAGCACGCGGAGCAGGAGACTACCCTCACACGCATGGCGCTGCTCGACGAGGCCGGCCGGGTCAGCGAGCTGGCTCGGATGCTCGGCGGGGTCAACCTCTCGGAGCGCACTCTGGCCCACGCCCGGGAGATGCTCGACGCCAGCCAGCGCCCCCACCACTGAGCCCTCTGCGCCAAGTTCCGCTACCGACCCTCGGAAACGCACGCGGCCCCGATCGTTGATCGGGGCCGCGTTGAATCAACAGCGGGCGAATCTGGGCGCTATCTTTTCTGCGACCCATCCTGGCGCGTCACGCTGGAGCCCTTGGGGCGCACATAGAGCACCAGGGCATGATCGACCAGGTCGAAGCCATGCTCCTCGGCGATCTCTTGCTGACGCCGCTCGATGGTCTCGTCAAAGAACTCGATGATCTCGCCGCTATCCAGGCACACCATGTGATCGTGGTGCTCCTCCTGGGAGATCTCGAAGACGGCGTGGCCGCCGTCAAAATTGTGACGCACCACCAGGCCCGCCGATTCGAACTGGGTCAGCACGCGATAGACGGTAGCCAGGCCCACATCTTCGCCGGCTTCCAGCAGGGTCTTGTAGACATCCTCGGCGCTCATGTGGTGCTCACCCTGGGCGCTGACGAGGATCTGCAGGATCTTCACGCGGGGCAAGGTCACCTTCAGACCGGCCTTGCGTAATTCATGGTTCTGGTCGGCCATGGTTGCTCTTCGCAGTATCGGGTAGGGTCGGGTATGATCGACCGAAACCACGATAGTGAAGAACAGGCGCAAATGCAAAAGCTGACAAGAATCGTCACCCTTTCCGCCGCCCTGCTGATGGCCAGCGGTTGTAGCTACTTCGGGGTCTACAAGCGGGACATCCCCCAGGGCAACCTGGTGACTGCCGACATGGTGGACCAGCTGCGTGCGGGCATGACCCGCGACGACGTGGTCTATGTGATGGGCCGCCCCCTGCTGGAGGCGCCCTTCGACGCCAACCAGTGGGACTACGTCTTCCGTCTCGACGAGGCCTATGGCGACGTGGAACGGCGGCGCGTGACCCTCTCCTTCGCGGACAACCGGCTGGTGGATATCCAGCAGGAGGGCGACCTGAGGGGCGACATCGAGCTGCGCTCCACCGACAGTGTCGGCCCGCAGGTGGAGGGCGCCGAGCCGTTTAACGTCACCCCGGAACCCCAGCCCGAGGGCGGCGCAACGGTTCCCGTGGGCGGCGAGCCGGCCAGCGATTTCTGAACCCGCCAGGCGTTGACGCTGACGCCCCGCTGCGGCCCTGCCGAGCGGGGCGTCAGCGATTTTCGGCGCTGGCCCTGACCCGCCGCGCGGCCTTGGGATCGATGATCAGCGGGCGGTAGAGCTCGACGCGATCGCCGGCACGAAGGCGGTGGCTGGAGGGCTCACGCAGCCGCTTGCCGAAGATTCCGAGGTCGGCCGAAGTGAACGTCTCGGGGGGCAGATCGGGGAACCGCCCCGGCAGATCGGCCAGGGCCACCGCCTCACTGGCAGTGGCACCCAGAGGCACCCGCAGGGAAATTACGCCCTGACGCTCGGGCAGGGCGAAGGCGACTTCCACCGCGATCTCGGCCATGGCTCAGCGGCCGTAGAGGTCGTCGGCGCGGCGGGTGAAGGCATCTACCAGTTGCCCCGCCACCTGCTGGAAGAGCTTGCCGAAGGCCATGCCCAGCAGGCGGTTGGCAAATTCGAACTCCATCTCCAGGCATACCTTGCAGGCGTTCTCTCCCATCGGAATGAACATCCAGCGCCCACGCAGGCGCTTGAAGGGCCCGCTGACCAGCGACATCTCGATGCGCTCCGGCTCGATCAGGTCGTTGCGAGTGGCAATGCTCTGCTCGATACCGGCGCGGCCCAGCGTCATCTCGCCGATCAGGTGGGCGTCGTCACGTTCGATCAGCCGGGCACGCCGGCAGCCCGGCAGGAACTTCGGATAGCTCTCGAAGTCGTTGACCAGGTCGAACATCTGCTTGGGGGAATGCCGCACCATGGCGGTTCGGTTGACCGTTGGCATTGAGCTCTCCGCTGACTTCACCGTGCCCAGGGCGTATCATAAGTCGTTATTTCAGGTCCTGAATGGTATCACGCTTCCCCCCATACCAAAGGGATAGCTGCCACGGGCACGGACAAACACGAGGTTTCATGGCCAACAAGAAAGGCAAGGACAAGGGTCCCAGCAGCAACATCATCGCCCAGAACAAGAAGGCTCGCTTCGAGTACCACATCGACGAAACCTTCGAGGCGGGCCTGGTGCTGGCCGGCTGGGAGGTCAAGAGCCTGCGCGCCGGCAAGGCCCAGCTGACGGATACCTACATACTGGTCAAGAGCGCCGAGGCCTGGCTGCTGGGCAGCCATATCATGCCGCTCAACACCGCCAGCACCCACGAGATCGCCGACCCCATCCGCACCCGCAAGCTGCTGCTCCACCGCAAGGAGATCGCCAGGATCTTTTCGCGGACCCAGGAAAAGGGGCACACCTGCGTGCCGCTCAAGCTCTACTGGAAGGGCAACAAGGTGAAGTGCGAGCTGGCCCTGGTGACGGGCAAGAAGCTTCACGACAAGCGGGCCACCGAGAAGGACCGTGACTGGCAGCGCCAGAAGGGCCGCATCATGCGTGAACAAAACAAGGCTTAGGCTGTCACAGCGTCTGCCATCCTGATAGGATGACGAGTTATGGGGGCGACATGGTTTCGACGCCGGTGACAACCCCTGCGGTGCATGCCGAGATTGTGATGTATCTCGTAAATCCCACATCACAACTGAATAGTCGCAAACGACGACAACTACGCTCAGGACGCGCTGGCAGCCTAACAGCTGTTAGCTTCTTGTCCGGCCCCAAAGCGGTGTGCCCATTCATCGCAGAGGGGATACGAGCTAAGAATGATGGGATCGCGATCGGTATCGTCCTCGTGCCGTTCGCTAAACTTAAGAGGAATCGCGTCGCTGGATCCTGACCGTCGGAGCCAGAGACGTTAAATCAAAAGACGGAATCTAAGCATGTAGAGCCAATGGGCGAGTGCTGGCGGACGCGGGTTCAATTCCCGCCGCCTCCACCATCCACAGGTTTCAGGACCTTCCAGAAAGTGCCAGAAACCGCATGAACAGGGGCCTCCGGGCCCCTTTCTTGTTTCAGAGCCTCCCACGAGATTCTTTGACATACCCCCACTGATGGGGGTACATCTGGGGGTACATCGTCGAAACCAGAATGTGATACCCCCAACTTGCCTGGAACCCGCACCCGCCGGGGCTTTCCCGGCACACCCGAACTCTGCACCGGGGTTCTGGGAATGGGGGTACATGCTCAGCGCTCCAGCGAGGTACCCCCATGAGCCGCCAGACCAACAAACTCACCGCCACCGCCGTCAAGACGGCGACGCCCCAGGCCAAGCCCATCAGGCTTGCCGACGGCGGGGGACTCTACCTGGAGGTCAGGACGACGGGCAGCAAGTACTGGCGCATGAAATATCGCGCCGGCGGAAAAGAGAAGCTCCTTGCTATCGGCACCTATCCCGCCGTCTCACTGGCAGCTGCCAGAAAGGCGCGTGACAATGCCAAGCAGCAGCTTGCCGAAGGCACCGACCCGAGCATGGCCAAGCAGCTTGAGCGCCATCTGGGTGAGCAAGTCTCGCCCAATACGTTTCAGCTGGTGGCTCAGGAGTGGCTGGAACGGGTTCACTGACGTTCCCCCCAGAAACCGGTCCACCGTCGATGTGAGATTTCCGCTACGTTTACTCTGATAGCAGGAGATCCGCGATGAAGCGTAACCGACATACCGAAGAGCAGATCATCAGCATCCTCAAGGCCAACGAGCGCGGCGTCTCGATCGCCGAGCTGGCTCGGCAGAACGGCGTGACCGAGCAGACCATCTACCGCTGGAAGGCCAAGTACAGCGGCATGGAAGTCTCGGAGGCCAAGCGCCTGCGCGAGCTGGAGACCGAGAACGCCCGGCTGAAGAAGCTCCTGGCGGAAAGCGCCCTCGACAATGCTGCGCTCAAGGAGATTGTCTCGGGAAAGTGGTGACGCCCGAAGCGAAGCGGCGTGCGGTAAAGCACCTGGTGGCAGGCGGCTGGCTCAGCCAGCGAGGTGCCTGCCGATTGCTGGGCCTGGCAAGGTCGGTAGCCCGGTACCAGGCGATGCCGCGTGACGATGCGCCGCTTCGGGCCCGCCTACAAGCCTTGGCGACCTGCTATCCCCGCTATGGCTACTTGCTGCTGCATGCCTTGTTGCGTCAGGAGGGCCTGGTGATCAATCGCAAGCGGACCTACCGGCTGTACTGCGAGCAGGGTCTTCAGGTCCGAACTCGGCGGCGTAAGCGGCTGCTCCGGCCAAGAACACCGATGCCACTGCCGGACAGGCCCAATCAGCGCTGGTCGATGGACTTCGTGTCGGACCAGTTGGCCTCGGGACGCCGCTTTAGAGTGCTGAACATCGTGGACGATTTCAGCCGCGAGTGTGTCGGCCAGTTGGTGGACACGTCTATCTCGGGACGTCGCTTGGCCCGGTTCCTCGACGAGGTCGCGAACCATCGCTCACTGCCGGCCTCGATTGTCTGCGATAACGGACCGGAGCTGACCAGCAAGGCGATGTTCTTCTGGGCGCGTGAGCGGACGGTGACGCTGGCCTTCATCCAACCGGGCAAGCCGACGCAGAATGCGTTCATCGAGAGCTTCAACGGCAAGTTCCGAGACAGCTGCCTCAATCAGCACTGGTTCCTGAGCCTGGCGGATGCACGACACGAAATCACACAATGGCGAACCCACTACAACCATGTTAGACCGCACAGCTCGCTGGGCTATTTACCACCTGTGGCCTATGCCCAGCAATGTGCCTGAAGGAGCGGTTTCTCACATTGATGACGGACCTAAACCAGGGGGAAGGTCATAAAAAATGTCATTTCATAGCCTAAGGAGTAATACCCCCCTGGTTTTTGCACACACTACGCGGCTAATGCCGGATGTGCTCGGGGTGCAAAATAGCCCAAGGATTGATGTTGCCGCTCTTCGTTGTAGTACCGGATCCAACGGCCGATCACCGCTCGGGCCTGGCCCAGAAATTCGAACCGATGCTGCCAAATGCATTCTTCGATCAAGGACCTGAAGAAGCGCTCGAAAAGTCCGTCTTTCTCCGGGGTGTAGGGCGTCGTGAATTCTTGGGTGAGCCCGTAGGCCTTCTCAGGCTCTGTATAGTGCCGACTGCTGAAGGCGAGTCCGATCTCAGAGAGCAGGGCCAGCGGCTGATGAATTCGGCCCAGTGCGCCGAATCGATGTACCAAGGCCTCTTCCAGCGCCGCTTCAGCCGGATACTCTCCGCCGGTGGATCCATCGGCCCAATCAAAATGCACTTTTCCAAGGGAGTACACCAATATCGCATATGCGCCGTGGCAGAGTAGGCGCCTTGCACGAGATCCGTGAGCAGCTCGATTCACTGTGCCAGGGACGCTTCTCATGATTATCGGCCACGCACGAGTCAATATCCAGGAACACCTCCCTGACTACTAATTGATGAAATAGAGCATCCATCACACGAGTCAAAAAGTAAATGTTGACGAGCCGAATGTGTCCCGCTGAGCACCTCAGCCATTAGGCAACAAATTGATCAGCAGTTCTTTGACCGATGACACCACTTGGGTCATGACAGGCGACAGTTGATCCCAGCGGGGATTTCGTCATCTGGATTGTCGAGGCGCAGCTGAATGATGAAGGTTCCGCTAGAGGCGTCGATTATATTATCAACCCGCGTTACCTTTGCACTGGCCAGCTGTTCCACAGGACTCTCCAAG
>PWEV01000031.1 GCA_003553625.1 Halomonas sp. | reverse complement strand
GGCGGAAGAGTTCTTTTTTATCGTTTTTAACCGAGGCCTTGATATCAGCATCAACCCCGTAAAGCAGGTTGCCCATACTGAAGAAGTAGACCAACTTTCCTTCTTCAAATAGCTTCTTCTCTAAGGCTTTGGCAAGCTGTTTGCGGCCCATTTGCTTCTGGCCGGTAATTAAGATTAATGTAGGCTTCTGGTTATAACGCTCCGCCCTTTCATCTTCAGGAATGTAGCCTCTTTCCCATTTAATATTTCTCAAGTGAACTTTTTCCCTGGTAGCCTGATGAACATCTTGTAAGGCTTCTAAGACCAGGCCTCCACCGCTGATTTCATAGTTGTCAACCAGGACAAAGCGGCTGTTTTGCACCAGGATTTCAGGCGGGTCAAAGGCAACGTCCTTTTCCAAGTTTAAAATACACTCGCCAACATCGTGTTTGTCCAGGCGCTCTTTTCCGGCTCCCTTGAGGGTCGATGCATCAATAACCCCGATTACCTTTTCTAAGGTGGCTTCAATTTTAGCCGTGCCGATTTTAAAGAGATATTTTTTCTCTTTAACCATGGGTTCTCTGCCGAGCCAGAATATGTTGGCCTTGATTCTGGAGGTTATGCCCGGCTTGGGTTGCCCGGCAATAGTGGCTACTTCTCCGCGGGCGACAAAGATCTGGTCAATCAGGGTAAAGCCTGTAGAGTAGCCAGGCTCGACCTGATCTTGTATAGGAGCATTGAAGGTTTCAATGGTTTTAACCCGGCTGGTTTTGCCAGAGGGGTAAAAGATGACATCATCGCCTACTTTTAGTGATCCTGATTCGACAGTGCCGGCAATAATGCGGCGGTTATCGCCGCCACGGGTAAACTTGTAGACTCCCTGCACCGGCATGCGGAAAGGTTTGTCTGCAGCAGGCTTTTCTTCATTAAAGAGGTCGAGGACTTCCAGGACTGTTTTCTGATTATACCAGGGCATCTGCCCTGAGTTGGTGGCAATATTATCGCCCTTTATGCCGCTTACCGGGATAACATGGGAAGGCTGGGTGCCGATTTCTTTTAAAAACTTGAGGTATTCTTCTTTGATTCTTTCAAATACTTCTTCCTTGTAGTCTACCAAGTCCATCTTGTTGATTAATACTGCTACTTGCTTTATACCCAGTAGTGATAGCATGTAACCGTGGCGGCGGGAGTTTTCCTGAATCCCTTCCCCGGCATCGATAACTAGTAGCGCTGCTTCCGCCCGGGCAGCACCGGTGATCATGTTCTTGAGAAATTCTATGTGCCCGGGTGCATCCAAGATGTTATAGTTTCTTTTTTTTGTTTTAAAGAAGCAGCGGGCCAGGTCAATGGTGATGCCCTGGGCCTGCTCATCTTTAAGCGCGTCAAGTAAGAAGGCATATTCAAAAGGTTTGGCATTGCGGCGGCAGGTTTCTTTAACAAATTCAAGCTTGCCTTCCGGCAGTGAGCCGGTGTCGGCCATTAAGCGGCCGATAATGGTGCTTTTACCGTGATCGACATGGCCGACTACTACTATGTTCATGTCACTGCGGTGGTTATTTGTTTGTTGTAGTGCTATTGTCATATTGTTTTTCATATTTATAATAAACCTTCGTATTTTTTTCGACTGTAAAGCACACGCATTACAACAGCCTGTTTATCTGCTTCATTTACTATATAGAATACTGTATAGTTGTCTACAATCAGCTTTCGATATCCTTTATCCTTTAAGTAAGGATCTTCCACTAAGCTACATGAAAAAGGAAAGTCTTGCAGTCTTAATATTTTATTAGAAATTTGATCGATTAGTTTTTCTGCAGCACTCTTATTGTTTAGCTCAAGTGCGATGTAGTAGAAAATATCATCTAAGTCTTCTTCTGCTATGGGAACAATTATTACTCTATATTTATTTTCCACAGTATTTTTCCCTTAACCTATTTAATACTTCTTCTCCGTCTGCAAGTTTTTTTCCGCTTTTTAATTGTATTTCAGCTTCACCAAGCTTCTGATAAAGCTCAATTTGGGCCATCTTTTTTTCATAAGTTTCCATACTCATTAGCACAAGGTCACCATAGCCGTTTTTTGTAATAAAAACCGGTTCCTTGAGCTGGTGGCATAACGATGATATTTCTGTAGTATTTCTTAAATCTTTTATTGGGCGTATCTGAGGCATAACTAAGACCTCCTTACTGTCATTATTATGCATTAATATTAGCATTTTTGTGTATGTTTTTCAAGCTTGCATAAAATTTGTCTGCGGGAACGGGGTACTTGACACGAAAAGCACGTGTCAGAGCACCCCGTTCCCGCAGACAAACTACTAACGTTTACATGTAGCCGTCGATACGCAAGGTTTCTAAGCCCCCGCCGTCTTCTTTGTCCTGGTCGCGACCGGAACGTTCGGCAATTTTTGAGAATTTGCCGGTTTTCAGTTCTTCTACAATTTCGCTGACATTGGTTGCTGTAGATTCCACCGGCTTGGTACATGGTTCGCAGCCGAGCGAGCGGTAACGGGTGCCGTTACCCTGATCGTAGTAAAGTGAAACGGTGGGGATATCTTCCCGTTCAATATATTCCCAGATGTCGAGTTCTGTCCAGTCGAGCAGCGGGTGAATTCTCACGTGGGTGCCGGGCGCGAAGTCTGTTTTGTACTGGTTCCAGAATTCGGGCGGTTGATCGGCTACATCCCAGTCACTTTTTACCCCGCGGGGGGAAAAGTATCTTTCCTTGGAACGGGTTCCTTCTTCATCTGCCCGCACCCCGACAATGACCCCGGTATAGGGTTCGCGGTTGCTGTCAATCTCATATTTACCGGTGTCATGGTTTAAGCGGTAACGGGGCCAGTTGCCGCTTAAGGTATTGACCAGGGCATCTGTTTTTAAGT
>PWEV01000254.1 GCA_003553625.1 Halomonas sp. | reverse complement strand
TGGGCCACGCCGAGCGCGACCCCCTGGGCGCCTGGCTGCGACACACCCTGCCCGGGCGCCACTATCGCACCCGGCTCTATGCGGTCGCCTGGTCGCCGATTCCCGCCCCGGCGCTGGAGGCACTGCGCGAGGGCGATCTGTACCTGGAGCCCAGTGCGCTATGACCAAGGCCCCCATGACCCGGTACCTCATGACCCGGAACCTCGTGACGCTCACCCCCATGACGCCGGACGCCGAAAGCGCCTCTGCCGGTTCCCCATCGCCCACGGTCCAGGGCCGGCTGCTGCCGAGAGCGCAGCTGACCCCCGCCGAGCGGGCCGCGATGCTGACCCTGCTGGACCGGCACTTCGCCGGTGTTACTCCGGCGCAGTTTGACCTCGACCTGGCGGAGAAGCAGTGGGTGATCCTGCTGCATGACACCTCAGGGGCGCTGATAGGCTTCACCAGCCTGCGCCTGGAGACCCTGGAGGCGCCCATCTCCTGCCATCTGCTCTCCAGCGGCGACACCATCATCGATCCGCGGGCCTGGGGCGGCACGGCGCTGATGCGCGCCTGGCTCGCGGCGGTGCTGGCCCTGCGCGAGCGCGTTGGCCGCGACCGCCCCTTCTACTGGCTGCTGCTGGTCTCGGGCTTTCGCACCTACCGCTTCCTGCCCCTGTTCTGGCATGACTTTCATCCCCGACAGCCGAGCGCGGGGGCCTCCTCACTGGCGCCGCGCCTGCCCCCCCTGGCACGCCTCCGCTACGGCGAGGCCTTCGACCCGGCCAGCGGCCTTGTGCGCTTTCCCCACCCCCAGCGCCTGCGCCCCCACCTGGCGGGTATCCCTGCCGGTCGGATGCGGGATCCCCATGTCGCCTTCTTCGCCGCGCGCAACCCGGGCCACGCGGAAGGCGATGAGCTGGTCTGCCTGACCGAGCTCGACGAGGCCAACCTGACCCGGGCCGGACGGCGCATCCTGCGCGCCCTGGGCACCTCCACCATGGTTCATTCGGGCACACAGCCAGACCCCGACAAGGTGCTTCGCCCCGAGGCCGAACCATGAACCGCTGCGCCCTGCTCCATCGGCTGTGGCGCCTGCAGGGCCAGCGTCACGCCCGCCGCCTGCGCCAGGCCCTGGCCGACCCCGAGGCGGTCCAGCGGGCGCTGCTCCGGCAGCTGCTGGAGCGCAACGCCGAGACCCACTTCGGCCTGGCCCACGGCTTCAGCGCCATTCGCAGCCTGGAGGATTTCCGGGAGCGAGTGCCGGTTCAGCACCCCGACGCCCTGGCGCGCTGGGTCGAGGCGATCCAGGCCGGCGAGCCCGGAGTGCTGACCCGGGACCCGGTCACGCGGCTGGTGCCCACCAGCGGCACCACCGGTCCGGTGCGACTGATTCCCTGGAATCGCGGTCTGCAGCGCCAGTTTGGCCGCGCCATCGGCGCCTGGACCCACGACCTGCTGGAACGGGACCCGGCCCTGATGGGCGGGCCCGCCTACTGGTCGATCTCCCCGGCGGGGCCGCAGGCCGCGGAGGCATCGGGAAGCGCCGTGCCGGTCGGCACCGATCGGGACAGCGCCTATCTGGGTCGCTGGCTGGCACCGCTGGTGGACGCCACCCTGGCGGTGCCCGACGAGGTGCGGCGGCTGGAGACCCGCGAGGCCTTCCGCTATGCCACTCTGCTGTTCCTGCTGCGTAGCCGGGAGCTGCGCCTGATCTCGGTCTGGCATCCCGCCTTCCTGACCCTGCTGTTCGACGCCCTGCCCGGCTACCGCGAACGGCTGCTGGCGGACCTCGAGGCCGGCACCTTCACCCCGCCGGGCGAGGTGCCCGCGGATGTCGCCGCGGGCCTGGGCAGACGACTCGCACCGCAGCCGATACGCGCTCGGGAGCTCGCGTCCCACGACTTTCTTGATGCCACCCGCCTGTGGCCCGCGCTGCGCCTGGTGAGCTGCTGGCAGGACGCCCGCGCCGCGGAACCGGCTCGCGCCCTGGCGGCCCGCCTGCCCGGCGTGCGCTTCCAGGCCAAGGGGCTGCTCGCCACCGAGGCGATGGTCAGCCTGCCCTTCGCCGGCCGCTACCCGCTGGCGGTGACCGCCCATGTCTTCGAGTTCGTCGACGACTCGGGCCGGGCCCGCTGGGCCCATGAGGTGCAGGAGGGAAAACGCTACCGGCTGCTGGTCACCACCGCCGGTGGCCTCTACCGCTACGACCTGGGTGACCGGGTCGAGGTGACGGGTCGACTCGGCGGCACCCCGACCCTGCGCTTCGTGGGGCGCGCCGGCGGCATCAGCGACCTCTGCGGCGAAAAGCTAAGCGACGCTTTCGTCGGGGCCGCCCTTGACGCACTGCTGGCGGGGCTCGAGGTGGAATTCGCCATGCTCGCCCCGGAGCGCGACGGCAGCGGCAGGCCGGGCTATGTGCTCTTCCTGGAGACCGCCTGGATGCCGGATGCCCTCGCCGAACGGCTCGAGGCACGCCTCGCCGAGAACCCCCACTATGCCCAGGCCCGCTGGCTCGGCCAGCTGGCGCCGGTGGTGGTCGAGCCGGTGAAGGATGCCCAGCGGGCCTACCTCTCCGCCCCCGTGCATCGCGGTGGCCTGGGCGACATCAAGCCGGCGGCGCTGGACGCCCGGGAGGGCTGGCGCAGGCGCCTGGAGTGCCGCGGAACCTGACGCGGCTCAGTGCTGCTTGACCCGCCAGATGCGCCAGGCCAGTACGCCGATGATACCCAGGCCCAGCGGTACGAGGATGGCGGCGGCCACCGCCGGCACGATGGGCATGCCCAGGGCATCGAGGCTTTGCAGCCCCAGCTTGAAGAGGCTGAAGAGGTAGTAGCTGATCACGATGATCGACAGCCCCTCCACCGCCTTCTGAATCTTCAACTGGCTGCTGGTGCGTTCGTTGAGGCTCTGCAGGATCACGGAGTTCTGCTCCTCGATCTCCACCTGGGCACGGGTCCGCAACAGGTCGTTGAGCCGCGCCACGCTCTCGGCCAGGCTCTGCTGGCGCTGATGGATCGCCGCGCAGAAATGCACCGTGGGCCGAAAACGACGCAGGATGAAGGTGCCCAGGCGCGGGTTGTCGCCGACCCGGGTCTCGCGCAGCTCATCGATACGCTGGAAGACGATGCGCGCATAGGCCTCGGTGGCACTGAAGCGCTGGCGCGAGCGGGCACCGGAGCGCTCGAGCCTTGCGGAGAGCGTGGAGATCGCCGCCAGCAGCGGCCGGGAGTTGGCCGCATCGCTCTCGGTGTTGCGCTCCGAGAGCTCACCGAGCTCGAGCTCGTAGTCGCGTAGCTCGAGACTCATCTCCTTGGCCAGCGGCAGCGCCAGCGAGGCCATCATGCGGTAGGTCTCGATCTCCAGCAGGCGCCGGGTCATGCGCCCCAGGCGGAAGGCATTGAGACCACGGTTGACCAGCAGCAGCCGGTTGACGCCTGCCGCCGTGAGCCGGAAGTCGCTCCAGACGGTGGCATCATCATCGCCCACGCTGGAGCCGGCAGGGTCGCGCAGGCCGTAGCTTTCGGGGTCGCCGTCCCAGGAGGACTCGCCTTCCACCAGGATCAGGCTGGCATTGATCAGCGCCCGACTGTGCCGCGCGGCGATCTCAGCCAACAGCGGCGGCGGCGACGGCCAGGGCTCGCCCCGGGCGGGCCTGGGCACCAGCAGGGTCAGGGTGAAGAACTCGGTATGCCGTTCCCACTTGAGTGTCTGGTCGCCGAGCTCGAGGATCTCCTGTGCCGCCTCGACATCCGGTGTCCTGCCCGTGACCTCGGCGACTCGGTGGAGGATATCCGCGGCGATGCCGTCAGCGTCCAGGAAGGCGTAGTGATGGAGGTGCGCCGGCTCCTCGAAGTAGATCGAGGGTCGGGCATGCAGCTCGTTATGCAATCGGGCGCGCTGGGGATGCATGGCAGGGGCTCTTATTATGATAAGTCTCGAGGCTACGGCCAGGCGGAGCACAGGCCAACCGCCTGCGGCAACATGCCTCGCCCGGGCGTTCTAGAACCACCCCTTGCGGCGGAATAGCCACACCAGCCCCACGCCGATGCTCATCATCATGCCCAGCACCACGAAATAGCCATAGCGGTGCTCGAGTTCTGGCATGTGGGCGAAGTTCATGCCGTAGATACCGGCGATGAAGGTCAGCGGCACGAAGATGGCGGTGATCACCGTGAGGATGCGCATGGTGATGTTGAGCTGATGGGAGGAGAGCGAGATATGGCCGTCCACCAGGTCGCCGCAGATGTCGTAGTACATCTGGGTCAGGGGGAGCAGCCGCTCGAAGCGTTCATGGACATCGTTGATGGCGTGCAGCGTCTCGCTCTCGTTGCGAGGCAGGTGGGAATAGTCGTAGGCGGTGAGTTCCTGGGTGATGCCCACGTGGTAATTGAAGACCCGGCGCATCTTCACCAGCCGCGAGCGATAGCCGATGACCTGGCGCATCAGGGCATCGCTGCCGTTCGCCATCAGGGCATCTTCGAGATCGCTGAGCGCATTCTCGAACTCCAGCAGACTGTCCAGGTAGTAGCCGGCGGAGTAGTACATGATCTTGAGCGCGACATGCTCCGGGGAGCGATGCAGCAGGCCGGCTCCCTCCTGGGCGATCAGGCGGTCGATGCTCTGTGCCAGGCCCGGATGCAGGGTGAGCAGGAAGCGCTCGCCGAGAAACATCGCCACCTGCTGAGGCACGTAGTTGAGGTCGGCGTCGAAGGAGGAGATGCCGCGGTAGAGGATCAGGGTGTGTCCCTCGAACTCCTCGATCTTGGGCGGGTGACGCTCGCGATGGGCGTCGTCGATGGCCATGGGGTGGCAGCCGAAGGCCTCGAGAAGCTCCCGCTCCCGGGCCATGGTTTCGCCCTGCAGGTCGATCCACAGGCGGCTGTCGGGCGATGCCTGCCAGCGGGCGATCAATTCCTCGCCCCCGGCCATGGCTTCGCCCTCGGCGTCCACCATCAGCGTGCGTATCATGTTCCGGTCATCCTTGCGTGGCAGGCTTGCGTCTCTCGCGCCTCCTGACAGGCACTCTACGGTATGCCGACCGAGGCTGCCCACCGCCGCCGCCAACGCCATGACTTACGATTCCGTGCCGATTTCGATTCCGAGGAGCCTCCCATCAACGATTCTTCCAGAAGCCGCATCGCCGAGGTGTTTCGCGCCTTCCTGCTGCTCGGCCTGACCTCCTTCGGCGGCCCCATCGCCCATCTGGGCTACTTTCGCACCGAGTTCGTGGCCCGCCGACGCTGGCTCGACGAGCGGGCCTACGCGGACCTGGTGGCGCTCTGCCAGTTTCTGCCGGGGCCGGCCAGCAGCCAGGTGGGCTTCGCCCTGGGCCTGATGCGCGCGGGGCCGGCGGGAGCTCTGGCCGCCTGGAGCGCCTTTACCCTGCCCTCGGCGCTGCTGCTGGCACTCTTCGCCCTGGGCGCAGCGAGCTTCGACGGGCCCCTGGGCAGCGGCCTGATCCAGGGCCTCAAGATCGTGGCGGTGGCCATCGTCGCCCATGCGGTGTGGGGCATGGCGAGGAACCTCTGCCCGGACCGAGCCCGCGCGACCATCGCCGTGGGCGCGGTGCTGCTGGTGACCGGAGTGGGCGGTGCCGCGGGCCAGGTCTCGGCCATCCTGCTCGGCGGGCTGGCCGGGCTATGGCTATGCCGGGAAGAGGGCCTGGCGAGCAGCGATGCGTTGCACCTGCCGGTGTCTCGCGGCGCAGGACTGGCCTGCCTGGGCGCCTTCGTCGTGCTGCTGGTCGGCCTGCCGCTGCTGGTGCTGGCCGGGGCGGGCTCGGGTATCGCCCTGGTCGACGCCTTCTACCGCGCCGGCGCCCTGGTGTTCGGTGGCGGCCACGTGGTGCTGCCGCTGCTCGAGGCCGAAATGGTGCAGGGCGGACGCGTCGCCGCGGATGACTTCCTGGCCGGCTACGGCGCCACCCAGGCAATGCCGGGGCCGCTGTTCACCTTCGCCGCCTACCTGGGCATGGTCACCGACGGTGGCGGGGTGGGCCATGCGCTGCTGGCGCTGGTGGCGATCTTCGTGCCGGGGCTGCTGCTGCTGCTGGCCGCGCTGCCCTTCTGGAACGCCCTGCGCGCCAGGCCGGGTATCCAGGCCGTCCTGCGCGGCGCCAATGCCGCCGTTGTGGGCCTGCTCGGCGCGGCGCTCTACCACCCGGTATGGACCGGCGCCATTCTCGGCCCGGCGGAGTTCGCCCTGGCGCTGGTGGGCTTCGCCCTGCTGGCGGTCTGGAGGCTGCCACCCTGGATCACCGTGCTGGTGTGCGGCCTGGGCGGCATGGCGCTGGGGCTGCGCGGCACCTGACCGCCCACCTGGTGCATGGCAGGCGACGCCGGCGGGCGGAGGCTGCTAATCTAGTCCCAGCCTCGCCCCGCACGGGCAACGACAGTCATCAAGGGAGAGTGTGTCGATGAGTGAGCAGGTCTCTCGGATCATCGTCCCGGTGGACGGTTCACCGACGGCCGCGGCCGCGGCCCGCCATGCCAGCCTGCTGGCCAAATTACTGGACGTCCCGCTGCAGCTGCTGCATGTGATGCCCCTCAACCCGGCGGAGCTGTGCGACATCCCCGCCAACCGCCAGGCCGAGGCGGACCATGATCGGGCGGTACGCCTCGAGATCGCCGAGGAGGCCTTCACCAGGGCCCGCGAGGCGATCGACCCCGAGCTGATGCCGCCCCCGAGCGAGGTGGTGCTGGAGGACAGCACCTTCATCCGCCACCCTGATCGGGCCATCATCGCCCACGTCCGCAGTCAGCCCGCCTGCCTGCTGGTGCTCGGCGCGCGTCACCTGGGCGAGGTAGGCAAGTTCGTGCAGGGCAGCGTCAGCAACGAGGTCGTGCATCGGGCTCGCTGTCCGGTGACCATCGTCCACGACGATGCCAGCATGCTGGAGGCCTCGGGCATCGGCCGGATACTGCTGCCGGTGGACGGCTCGGCCCACGCCAACCAGGCGGCTGGGCTGGCCGGCGACCTGGCGCGCAGTGCCGAGGTGCCGGTGGAACTGGTGTTCTGCCAGCCCGGCGGCCAGTCCCGCGTGCTGGAGGATGGCGAGGAGAGCCAGGCCGAGCGGGTCTTCCGCCTGGGGCGCGAGGCGCTCGGGGAGATCCCCGCGGGCATCGAGGAGGCACTGCTTAACGAGGAACGCTTCGCCGAGGCCATCGTCTCGCGCGCCCGCCACCACCTGGCGGAGCGGCCGATGATCGTCATGGGCCGGCGCGGGCTGGGCAAGTGGCGGGAGTCGCTGCTGGGCAGCGTCAGCCATCGCGTCATCGATCTGGCACCCTGTCCGGTCACCGTGGTGGTCTGACTACACCTTCCCTGCCGGCCTCGCCTCAGGCGAGGCCGGTGATGTTGCCCTCGTCATCCAGCCCCATGCCCAGCGCCGCCGGCTCCCGCGGCAGCCCGGGCAGCGTCATCAAGCTGCCGCAGACCGCTACCACGAAGCCGGCGCCGGCCGAGAGCCGCAGCTCACGAACCCGCAGTCGATGCCCCTTGACCAGGCCTCCAGCGGCCGGGTCGTCGGAGAAGCTGAACTGGGTGCGGGCGATACACACCGGCAGTTGTCCGTAGCCGGCGCCCTCGAGGCGCTGCAGCATCTCCCGGGCCTCGGGGGAGAACTCCACGCCGCTGGCCCCGTACAGTCGAGTGGCTACCGTCTCCAGCGCCTTCTCCACGGAGGTGCCATCGGGATACAGAGGCGCCACCTCGGCGCTGCCTGACGACAGCCGTTGCTGAACCAGGCGCGCCAGGGCCACGGCGCCCTCTCCGCCACGGGCCCAGTGGTCACAGTTCGCCACGGCCACCCCGAGTTGGCTGCAGCAAGCCGACAGCTGCGCTCGCTCCGCGTCGCTGTCGTCGGGGAAAACGTTCAGGGCCACCAACGGCTCCAAGCTGAAGGCGCGGGCCACGGCCACCTGCCGGACCAGGTTATCGAGGCCGGCGGTGAGGGCCGCGAGATCCGGTTGCTGCATGGTCTCGCGGGTCGCCCCGCCGTGAAAGCGCAGGGCACGCAGGGTGACCACGATCACCGCGGCATCCGGGAAGATACCGGACTGACGCGACTTGATATCGATGAACTTCTCCAGGCCCTGATCGGCGCCGAAGCCGGCCTCGGTGACCACCACCTCGCCCAGGGCCAGGGCCGCCCGAGTGGCCGCCAGTGAGCTGCAGCCGTGGGCGATGTTGGCGAAGGGGCCGCCGTGAATCAGCACCGGGGTGTGCTCCAGGGTCTGCACCAGGTTGGGCGCCATGGCGTCACGCAGCAGCAAGGCCAGGGCACCCACTGCGCCCAGATCTGCCACGGTCACCGGGGTATCGTCGTGTCGCCAGGCCACCACGATGCGGCCGAGGCGGCGCTTTAGATCGGCGAGATCCTCGGCCAGGCAGAGAATCGCCATGATCTCCGAGGCGGCGGTGATCTCGAAGGCGCCCTCGCCCTGACCGGTGCGAACGCGACGCAGGCTGCGGTCGTTGAGGTCGAGCACCCGGGGCCACACCACCCGCTCGGGGTCGATCTCCAGGGCGTTTCCCCAGTAAAGGTGGTTGTCGAGCAGCGCGGCCAGCAGGTTGTGGCCCGCGGTCACGGCGTGGAAGTCGCCGTTGAAGTGCAGATTGATGGACTCCATGGGCACCACCTGAGCGCGCCCACCACCGGCGGCGCCTCCCTTCATGCCGAACACAGGCCCCAGCGACGGCTCCCGCAGGCAGGCGAGCGCGGAGACCCCCAAGCGGGAGAGGGCATCCACCAACCCCACGCAGGCGGTGGTCTTGCCCTCCCCGGCGGGGGTGGGGGTAATGGCGGAGACCAGCACCAGACGCCCTCGGGGGCGGTCCTTCAGGCGCTGAAGCAGCGGCAGGGAGAGTTTGGCACGGTAGTGGCCGAAGGGGATCAGGTCCTCGGCCGCGAGGCCCAGGCACGCCTCGGCCAGCGGCAGGATCGGCTCGAGTGGCGTCCGGTGGGCGATTTCCAGGTCCGTGGCGGGCGCGTGCCCGGCGACGCCCTCGCTGCCGTCCATCTTTCGGGACATGGGGTCTCCTCCGGGCCGCCCCTGCCGGCGGCGCTTGCCGGTGGGTCAGGCCTCGTAGGCGGCCTTGAGGCGATAGAATTCGGTGACGATCTCGTCCATGGCGGTCGGGTCGTAGTCGCACAGGCCGCTGACCACCAGTTTCTTGGAGCCGGTACCGACGGTCGCACCACCGGACTGGATGCGAAACTCCAACAGGCAATCACCGCGCTTGCCGTTCACCGCCAGGGAGGAGCGATCCAGCGCCAGCTCGGGCACCAGGCCAGCAAGTCGGTCGAGGGAAAAGCCCATGCTGTCGTAGATCACCAGCGGGCGGCGGGGATTGAACATGACCCCCTTTTCCTCCATCAGCGGCTTGAGGTAATGGGGGAAGTTCTTGCCGGAGAAGGCCACGTAGCAGCGGGTAAAGGCCTCTACCACGGCCTCGTCGCGGGTCGTCTCGCCGCTGCGCTCCACTTCGAGGTAGCATTTTCCGTTGTCGTCGCAGACGCGAATCAGCCCATCCTCGTGCTCCTGAAAGCACAGCGGGGTGCCATCTCCCACCATGCTCAGGAAGCGAAAATCCATCCGCTGGGAGAGCCCGAAGCGTGCCAGCACCAGGGCAAACAACAGGTCGCCCGGCACGCAGAAACGGCGCGCATCCGGGTTGTGGATGGGGTTGTAATCGCCGGCGACTCCCTTGGCGAAACGGCTGGCCTGCTCGGCGGAGATGCAGACTCTGCCTCCTGCCGGCGAATAGAAATCATCGAGAAACATGCGTGCTGTGCCTGCCCTGCGTCGTTGGCGATCCAGATCCTGCCGGCGGCTGCCGGAGGGCAGATGATGCCATAAAACCCTCGCCAACGAAGCCTCGTAAGGCGCTACCATGGGCCGATGAACAGACGGAGCGACGGCGAGATGCGCGAAAACAGGGCGCCGTGGGGCAGAGGGTGGCGGTGGCTAGGCTGGTCGGCAGGCCTTGTCGTGCTGGCCCTGACGGGTGTGGCCCTGGCCCTGCCGACACTGCTGGACAGCGCCTGGCTGCAGGCCAGGCTCTCCAGCCAGGAGGGGCTGTCGATCCGTTGGGAGGGCTCGCGTCCCGGCTGGAACAGCCTGGCGGTGGAGGCGCTGGTCATCGAGCGCGAGGATGATTCGCTGCCGCTGGCCCTGGAGGTAGACACCGCCCGCCTGGAGCTCACACTGCCCGCCCTGCTGACCCGGCGTCTGATGATCCGCGAGCTCACGGCCAGCGGCCTGCGCCGTCTGGAGATCGACGGCCACCGGCTCAGCGGCGAAGGGCGTCTGACGCTGTCGGGCCTGGACCTCGCCCGGGATGAACTGGGGGTGGAACGACTCACCCTGGCTCTGGAGCAGGCCACGCTGACCCGCGACGGACAGCGGCTGGCCGAGGGCATCGCCCTGACCGCCGACCTCAGTGCGGCTCCCTTCGACCCCGCGGCCCATCCCGGTCAGGCGGCGCTGCGCTTTCTCTCCGGCGAGCTTGCACTCAAGGCCCGGGCGGATGCCTGGGACCTCTTCAACCCCTATCTGGCGGAGCTGGACTGGCTTAGCCTGGCCGGCCGCGGCACCCTCGAGGGCGAGCTGAGGATTGCCGAGGGTGAGCTGGCCCCGGGCAGCCGCCTGGTACTCGACTCTCCCGACCTCGGCGTCACCCTGGACGAAGCCGCCCTGCTGGCAGGCAGCGGCGAGGATGACCCCGCCCGGGCCTGGGTCATCCCCGGGGAGAGCTATCGCCTGCGGGGTACCGGCAGCGTGGTGGCAAGCGTCGATGAACGGGGCCTCGAGCCTGACGATGCGGCGGCCGGCCGGCTGACGGTGACACTGGAAAACCTCGCGATGCATCGCGGCGAGGACCCGACGCCGCTGCTTACAGGCCAACGCTTCGATCTCGCCGCACCGCTGCCCACTGACCTCGCCACCGCCCCGACACCGCCCGACAACGCCGAACTGAGCTGGCAGGCGGCCACGGTGCCCGATGTTCGCGCCCTGGCGCGCTTCCTGCCCGAGGGAGCCCCGCTGACGCTCGATGGCGGGCGCGCCGCCCTGGACGGCCGGCTGAGCTACCGCACAGGCCAGCTCTCCGGTGCCTTCACCCTGGCCGGCGAACGGGTCGCCCTGACCCTGCAGGAGCAACCGGTCAGCGGCGACCTGCGCCTGGATCTGGCTCTCGTCCTCCTCGACCCCGAGACCCGCCGGCTGGATCTCTCCGGCACTCGTCTGCGGCTCGACGTCACCGGCGACGAGGATGCCGATGCCCTGGCCCTTGATCTGACCCTGGAGGCCGCCCGGCTGACCTCCCGGGTGGCGCTGGACAGGCTCCGTGACCACCCACGACCACCGCTGGACGGCGAGCTGGCTCTCTCCGGGTACCTGGACCGGCTGGGATTCCTGGACCCCTTCCTGGCGGGCCTGTTCGAGGGACGCGGCATCGCACTCAGCGGCGGCGGCGAGCTGAGCGTCAGGGCGCGACTCGCCGATGGCCGAATCGCCGCCGGCAGCCACTTGACGGTGGCCAGCGACACTCTGGGGGTGAGCCTGCCCCACGTCCGCGCCGAGGGCAGCGGCAGCTTCTCCGCCGAGTGGCACGACGGCGAGCGGCCCCTGCGGCTGGATGCCCAACTGGAGGAGGCCAGGGTGACTCGCCTCCGCGACGGCGCGCGACTGCTGGAGGGTGCCCGCCTCGCGCTGGAAGCCGAGGGCCATCCACCGGAGGCGGGCGAAACGCCGCTGCCCCAGCGGGCGACGCTCGACTGGGAGGGGGCCACGCTGCCCGATGTGGCCGTGCTGACCCCCTACCTGCCCGAGGGCGCCCCCTTTGCACTGACCGGCGGCCGGGCCAGCAGCCGAGGCCGCCTGGCTTTCGAGGACGAGCGCGTCCGCGGGGAACTCTGGCTGGCGGGTCGCGAGATCAGCGGCCAACTGCTCGGCGAGGCGGTCTTCGGCGAGATGACCCTCGACCTGGCGCTGAACGAAGCCACCCTGGACGGCAGCGCCCTCGACCTCTCCGGCAGCCGTCTGACGCTTTCCGCCGCGGCGGGGAACGCCGAGGCCGAGCAGCGCCTGGGCAGCGTGCTGGTGGCCCGGGTCGCACGCTTCACCCGCCTGGGTGAACCCGACGCCCGCCAGGGCCGACTGGTGCTGGAGGGCATGGTCGACCGCCTGGGTTTCCTGGACGCCTTCCTGCCCCGGGAACATGGCCTTACCCTGCGCGGACACGGGCGGCTCGAGGCCGACCTGCACCTGGCAGGCGAGCAGCTGCTGGCGCCCAGTCACCTGCGTGTCGATGCCGATGACCTCTCGGTGGGCTTTCTCGACTACCGGGCGGAGGGGCGCGGCGAACTCGACGCACGGCTCGAGGGTGAGGCGACCAGCCCCGGTGCCCGGCTTTCGCTCTCGCTGCCGCGCTTCGCCCTGCGCCGCGAGGCGGAAGAGGAACGCACATGGCTGGCCGGGCGCCACCTGACCCTGGAGACCTCCTCGCCTTCATTTTCCCAAGACCCGGACCAGATCGATATCGAGACCTTCACCACCCGAGTGATGCTGCCCATCGTCGAGGTGCCCGACCTGGCCCTCTACAACGCCTACCTGCCGGATAAAGCCGGGGTCGAGCTGCTCGGCGGACGTGCCAGCCTCGAGGCAACGCTTGAACTGGAGGGCCTGGGCGCCCGCGGAGACCTGGTGCTGCAGGCCTTCGGCACCGAACTGCGCCTGGTCAGCCAGCGGTTGACGGGGGATCTGCGCCTGGAGGCGCGGCTGCGCGAGGGCGACCTGGCCAGCAGGCGCTTCGATGCCTCCGGCTCGCTGCTGCGCCTGGACAACATCACCCGCCGGGATGCCGACGGCCA
>PWEV01000033.1 GCA_003553625.1 Halomonas sp. | reverse complement strand
GTGCCCCTGGTGGATGCCGGCATGGCCGCCCTGCGCGAGACGGGTTGGCTCAACTTCCGCATGCGGGCGATGCTGGTCTCCTTTGCCACCTTCGGCCTGGGGCTGCCCTGGCGGGAGCCGGCGCTGCACCTGGCTCGGCTCTTCGTCGACTACGAGCCCGGTATCCACTATTCCCAGATGCAGATGCAGGCGGGGCTTACCGGGACAAACGCCCTACGGGTCTACAATCCGCTCAAGCAGGCCGAGGAGCGCGACCCCCAGGGGCGCTTCGTCATGCGCTGGCTGCCGGCGCTGGCCCGGCTGCCCGAGGCGTGGCGCCAGCGGCCCTGGGCGCTGCCGGCCGCCGAACGCGCTGAGCTGGGGTTTGTGCCGGGACGGGATTACCCGCTGCCGGTGCATGACTTCGAGGCGGAAGCACGGCGCTGGAAGCGGACAATCCACGAGGCTCGGCAAACGCCGGAGGCGCGTCGGGACAGCGATGTCCTGCTCGAGCGACTCTCCAGCCGCCGTGGCACCCGCCGCCCGGCACCGCCCCCGTCCCCCCAGCTTTCGCTCTTTTCCGAACCCGATCAGGAGACGCCATGATTGCCGCCTGCCTTCCTCGACTGCCCTGGGGCCTGGGTCTCGCCGGCCTGATTCCGTTCCTGGCGCTGGCAGCAGCTTCCTGGCTGGCGCCGGCGGCCTGGCAGGTCGCCACCATTCCCGCCTTCCTCACCTACAGCGCCGTGATCCTCTCCTTTCTTGGCGGTGTGCAGTGGGGCGTGGCGATGTCCCTGGAGTCGCAGGACAGCGATGGCTTCCGGGCCCGGCTTGCTCTCAGCATGGCGCCCAGCCTGATCGCCTGGCCGGCGCTGCTTCTGCATCCGGTCATCGGGGCCTGGGTGCTGATCGCCGGATTCCTGCTGATACGGCTGCACGAGTGCGGTGAGGCGAGCCGCGAGCTGCTGCCTGGCTGGTATCAGTCACTGCGCACCCTGCTGACGGTGGTGGTAGTGGCCTGCCATGGGCTGGTGATCTGGCGCCTCGCCGTCGGATGATGGGGCTGGTGGTGCCGGCGATTCTGCGCGATGATCGCGCTGACCCCTGCCATGGAGAGCGCAAGCGTGATGAAACGGACCCTTACCCTGGGCCTGCTGCTGGGCCTGCTGGCCGGCTGTCAGAGCGGTCCTGCCCGGGAAGCCAAGGCGGCGGGTGAGTCCGCCCCCGAACCCAGCCAGACGGCGGCCACCCAGGCCGGCACCAATGCCGACGCGGCCGAACCGGCGCCGCCCGCCGACTTCGATGGCTGGCTGACCCAGTTTCGTCGGGAGGCCAGCCGCGAGGGCATCTCCGAGGCGACCCTGGCCAACGCCCTGGACGGCGTCCGCTATCGCCCCCGAGTGATAGAGCTCGACCGATCCCAGCCGGAGTTCGTGCGCCCCATCTGGCAGTATCTGGATAGCGCCGTCTCCGCCCAGCGCGTTACCCAGGGCCGTGCCAAGCTGGCCGAGCATCGCGACACCGCTCGCCGCATGGAGCAACGCTACGGGGTCCCCGCCGAGGTGGTGGTGGCGATCTGGGGCATCGAGAGCAACTATGGCGGCAATTTCGGTAGCTTCTCCACTCTGGAGGCGCTGGCAACCCTGGCATTCGACGGGCGTCGTCGCGATTTCGCCCGCGGTGAGCTGCTGGCCGCCCTGCGCATCATCGAGGCCGGTGATATCGCCCCGGATCGCATGGTGGGCTCCTGGGCCGGTGCCATGGGCCATACCCAGTTCATTCCCTCGAGCTTCGAGGCCTACGCCGTGGATGGCGATGGCGATGGACGTCGCGACATCTGGGGCAGCATTCCCGACGTCATGGCCTCCACGGCCAACTACCTGGCCCGGGCCAACTGGCAGGCCGGCCAGCCCTGGGGCGTTGAGATCGCGCTTCCCGACGGCTTCGACTACGCCCAGGCGGAACTCGCCACCCGGCGCAGTGCCCGGGAGTGGGCCGAGCTCGGCGTGCGTCCCGTCGGCGGTGGCAGCCTGCCCGCGTTCGATGTCGCCTCGGTGATCGTGCCGGCGGGCGCCGAAGGGCCGGCCTTCCTGGTGGGACCCAACTATCGATCCATCCTGCGCTACAACAATGCCACCAGCTATGCATTGGCGGTGGGCACCCTGGCCAACGAGATTGCCGGCCGAGGCGGGATCCGCGGCGGCTGGCCCCGGGACGAGCAGCCACTGAGCCGCGCCCAGGTACGTGAGATGCAGCAGGCGCTCAACGCCCGCGGTTTCGAGGTGGGAACCCCGGACGGTATCATGGGCCCCAACACGCGGCGCGGCCTACGCGCTTACCAGCAGTCGATCGGCGCCATTCCGGATGGCTTCGCCACGCTGAGCCTGCTGGAGCGCCTCACCCGCTGAGGCCTCGATCCACGGGCTTTCCTGCAAGTGAGGAAGAAATGAAACGAGCTGTTTTTCCATTGATGCTGCTGGTCGTGCTGCTGTTGGCCGGCGCCGCTCCTGCGGCGCTGGCAGACAAGGTATTCGGCTGGGTTGAGCGCGCCACCATCGAGCCCTGGGGCGTGGCGGTCAAGGCCAAGCTGGACAGCGGTGCCCTGACCTCCTCGCTGGACGCCCGGGACATCGAGACCTTTGAGCGCGAGGGTGAGGAGTGGGTGCGCTTTCGCCTCAAGCTGGAGGACACCGCCAGCGGCGAGACCTTCTCCGAGGAGCTCGAGTTGCCCCTCTATCGTGACCTGCGCGTGCGGGGCGCCGGCGGCCGCGACGAGCGCCCGGTGGTGCTGATGAAGGTCTGCCTGGGCGATACCATCTATGAGGAGCAGTTCAGCCTGCGCGATCGCGAGGAGATGAACTATCCGCTGCTGCTGGGTCGGCGCACCCT
>PWEV01000120.1 GCA_003553625.1 Halomonas sp. | reverse complement strand
GCCGGCGAAGCGCTCCGGGTACTGGGCGATGAACATCAGCCGCGCACGGCGCAGCAGGCTCTCGGCGCTGGTGCCCCGATAGCGGGGCTCCAGCGAATAGGCACACAGCAGGCTCGCTTCGGAGACCTCGTGGGAGAGCGCCAGCGTCTGCACCTCCCGGCGCACGTTGAGCTGCTGGGAGGCATGGATCAGGGTCTCCTGCCGGTAGGTGTAATAGGCATCACGGGCGCCGGCCTGGGCGCGGATGGTGGCGGTGCCCACCGCCTCGCCGCGCTCCGGGTCCTCGAGCACGAAGGTATAGTGCTCGTCGCCGGGAAAGGCGACCTCGGCGGCGAAGGCCTGGCGGGAGCGGGCAATGCGCTCTTCCAGGCGGTCGCGGTGGGCCGGCAGGTTGGTCAGCTGCGGCACGGCATCAGCGGCCAACCGCTCCAGGGCGGGCAGGTCCGTGGACACGGCGGGGCGAACGACCAGCATGGCGGGATCTCCATCGGATGACAGGGCGCCGGAGGACCGGCTCACTGACCGGCCACCAGCCGCGCCACCGCCCTCTCCAGGCGCGCCATGCCCTCGGCGATATCCGCCTCGGGTATCACCAGCGAGGGCGCCATGCGCAGCACGTTGGGCCCGGCCACCAGCGCCATCAGGCCCTCCTCGATGGCCAGCGGCAGGATCTCGGCCGCCCTCCCCTCATGGGCCGGAGCCATCACGGCGCCGATCAGCAGGCCCATGCCGCGGATCTCCGAGAACACCCCGTGTTTGCGGTTGATCGCCTCAAGATGCTCGCGGAACAGCGCATGCCGACGCTTCACGCCGGCCAGCACCTCCGGGGTGTCGATGAACTCCACCGCCGCCAGCGCCACCGCCGCACCCAGCGGATTGCCGCCATAGGTGGAGCCGTGGGTGCCGGTGGCCATGGCCGGGGCGACACGGTCGGTGGTCAGCATGGCACCGACCGGGAAACCGCCGCCTAGCGACTTGGCGCTGGTCAGAATGTCGGGGATCACGCCGAGCTGCTGATAGGCGTAGAGGGTCCCGGTGCGGCCGACGCCGGTCTGCACCTCGTCGAAGATCAGCAGGGCGTCATGGGCGTCGCACAGCGCGCGCAGCCCGGCCAGGAACTCGGGATCCCCCGGCAGCACGCCGCCTTCGCCCTGCATCGGCTCCACCACCACGGCGCAGGTGTCGTCGTCGATCAGGTTGCGGACGCTGTCGAGATTGTTGTACTCCCCGTGGACGATGCCCCCCGGCACCGGACCGAAGCCCTGGGCGTACTTGGGCTGACCGCCCACGCTGACGGTAAAGAAGGTGCGACCGTGAAACGACTGGGTGAAGGAAACGATACGGCTCTTGTGTTCGCCAGCGCTGTCGTGGGCCCAGCGGCGGGCCAGCTTCAACGCCGCCTCGTTGGCCTCGGCGCCCGAGGAACAGAGGAATACCTTGTCGGCAAAGGTGCGCTCCACCAGGCTGCGGGCCAGCGCGAGGGCCGGTTCGTTGGTGAAGACGTTGGAAACGTGCCAGAGCCTGCCGGCCTGCTCGGTGAGCGCCTCCACCAGCACCGGATGACAGTGGCCCAGGCCGTTGACCGCGATGCCGCCGGCGAAATCGATGTATTCCCGACCGGCCTGGTCCCACAGGCGACTGCCCTCGCCGCGCACCGGAATCGCCTGCTGGGGAGCGTAGTTGGGCACCATGTAGCGGTCGAAGTCGGCGCGGGTCGGGGTCTGGCTCATGTCGCTTGTCCTTTACGAAGTGCTGTGCGGAAGGGGGAGAAGATTCGTGGCGGATACCCTACCGAGTATAGGGATTCCCCCCGCCGACCGCTTTCATCGATGGGACAGGGAGTTGTGAAAAAGGCTAGGCTGAGGTCGATGCTTCCATGGAGTCACCCATGTTCAACACCACCGCCTGGAACCGCCTGCGCTACAGCCTCTACGCGCCGCTCTATGACGCCGTGGCCGAACGGGCCTTTCGGCGGCCGCGGCGCATCGCCCTTGGCCAGGTGACCTGGCACCCCGGGATGCGGGTGCTGCTGGTGGGCGCGGGCACCGGACTCGACCTGCCCTGGCTGCCGCGCGACGTGGAGATCCACGCCACCGACCTCAGCCCGGCCATGGTGCGGCGCACCGAACGCCGCGCCGAGGCGCTGGGCATGGACGTTCAGGTGGCGGAGATGGACGCCGAGGCGCTGGCCTACCCCGACCACCACTTCGATGTGGTGGTGATGCACCTGATCCTGGCCGTGATGCCCGACCCGGCGCGCGGCATCGCCGAGGCCCGCCGAGTTCTGGGCGACGAAGGCCAGCTCTGCGTGATGGACAAGTTCCAGTCCGACGACCGCCTCGCGAGCACCGCCCGCCGCACCCTCAACGCCCTCACCAGCGCCATCGCCACCGACATCACCCGCCAGGCCCGTCCGCTGCTGGAGGGCGCCGGCTTCACCATCGAACAGGACACCCCGGTGATGATGGGCAGGCTGTTTCGCGCCCTGATGGCCCGTCCGGCCTGACCCGCCCAAACCGCCCGGCGTTCAGCGGTTCCGGTGGGCCGGTGCGATGGTGAACCAGACCCCGACGATCACCACCAGGCTGGCGACCACCTGTACCGTCAGGATGTGATCCCCCAGCAGCCACCAGGCGCCCAGCATGGTGAACACCGGAAGCAGGTTGAGATAGACCGCCGCCCGGGTAGGCCCGATCTCGGCCAGAGCGCTGTTGTAGAGCAGCAGTGCCACCACCGAGGGGAAGATACCCAGGTAGGCGAGCCCGGCCCACTGTCGCCCCGTCAGCCCGGGCACCACCTGCCAGGCTCCCTCCAGCAGGGCGATGGGCGCCAGCGCCAGGTTGGCGATGGCCAGCATCACCAGCAGACTGCCATAGCGGGGAAAGCGCGCCATGTGCTCCCTGACCAGGAACGAATACCCCACCCACACCAGCACCGCCGCCAGCATGATCAGATCGCCGGGATTGATGCCCCCGGCCAGCACCTCCGACGCCTGGCCGACCAGGATCACCGCCACGGCGCCGGCCAGAGAGAGCGCCACGCCGGCCCACTGCAGGAGGCGGAAGCGCTCTCCGAGGAAGAGCACGCTGAGCAGCAGCGTCACCACCGGGATCAGGCTCTCGAGAATGGCCACGTTGGTGGCCGAGGTGTAGCTCAACGAGGCGTAGATCAGGGCGTTGAAGAAGGCCACGCCGGTGAGCGCCAGCCCCAGCAGCGGCCGCCAGTGACGGCGGAACAGCGGCCAGCCCTGACGCGCCTGGTACCACCCCAGCGGCAGCATGATCGCCAGCGCGATGGCCACGCGCCCCAGCGACACGGTGAAGGGAGGCAGATCGGCCAGCGCCTTGCCCACCAGAATGTTGCCGGAGAAGATCGCCACCACCAGCAGCAGGAAGAGATGGGGCCTCAGGGCGCGCAGTGAGATCAACTCAGTCGTTCCTCTCTCGGTGTCAGGCCGAAGTGGTTGCGGTAGGCGGTGGAGAAGTGCGCCGCCGAGGAGAAGCCGGTCATCATCGCCACGTCCCCCGCCGGCCGCTCGCTCTCGCGCAGCAGACGCCGAGCTCGCTGCAGGCGAAGATCCAGGTAGTAGCGGCTGGGCACCGCCCGCAGGTGCTTCTTGAACAGCCGCTCCAGCTGACGTCGCGAGATGCCCAGGTGCTCGGCCAGTTCGGCGGTGGTCAGCGGCTCCTCGATATTGGCCTCCATCAGCGCCAGAGCCTCTGTCAGGCTCTCGGGAGTCCCCCCCGGCAAGCCTGGCGAAGGCTCCTCGCCCACGCGCACCCGCTCCAGCACGAAGTGGGCCGAGACCCGCTCGGCCAGGACGCTGCCATGCTGACGGCCGACGAGGGTCATCATCATGTCCAGGGCCGCGGTGCCGCCGCCACAGGTCAGGCGCTCGCGATCGATCTCGAACGGCTGGGAAGAGAGCCGGATACGCGGATGAGCAAGGCGCACCTCATCGAGGCGAGACCAGGGCACCGTGGCTCGATAGCCGTCCAGCAGGCCGGCATGGGCCAGCAGCTCCGCCCCGCCGCCGACCCCCACGATCAACCGGCCGGGAGTCGCCAGCTCGACCAGACGACGCCGCAGCGCCTCGTCGGCCGCTTGGGCGCCGGGGGCGCACACCAGCAGCATGTCCAGGTCGTCGGGGGCCTGGACCAGTGAACACTCGGCCATCAGCCCCTGACCGGAAGCGCTGGCGACCGGCCGCGCCGTCGGCCCAAGGATGATGAGGTGGTAAAGGGGGGCGGCGGCCAATTGGCCGGCCACGGTCAGGGGTTCTGTGGCGCATGCCTCGGCCAGCAGCGAGAACCCGGGCAACACCAGCACGCCGACCCGCCGAGCAGACGGCGGCGAAGGCGGTGAAGACGGAGGTTGAGGCATGGTCGGGGCCGGTTCGGAACGGGCCCTCATCTTACCCAAGCGGCCGGCCGGGCGCTAAGGCCCGGCCGGGAAGGGACGAGCCAGCCGGCGCCTACTGGGCGCTGCCGCTGTAGATCAGCATGGCGGCCACCAGCAGGCCAAGCACCACAATCACGATGGGCAGCAGGCGCTTCATGCTCTTGGGCGGCGGCTTCTTGGCCTCCGGCTGGGTAGCATCCGGATCGGGCGCGTCCGGATCTTCGGGTTCCAGCACCTCCTTCAGGTGATCGAGTTCCTCTTCAGGCGTCTTGCTTTCTCTGGTGTCCATAGGATTCTCCCGTGTCGATAAGCCACCACGCCGCGAGACCGTCCCGTTGACCTGACTCGCGTGCGCTCCTTGTGCTCTGTCCTTCATGGTGTCATGACGCCATTTACAGTGTCACGACATCGAATTCCACGTCCGGGTTCACATCGGCCTCGTAATCGACGTCGTCGCGTTCGAAACCGAACAGCTTGAGGAACTCGTGCTTGTAACCAGCATAGTCGGTGATCTCGAAGAGGTTCTCGGTGGTCACCCGGGGCCACAGCGCCTTGCAGGCCTGCTGGACATCGTCACGCAGCTCCCAGTCGTCCAGGCGCAGACGGCCGGCATCGTCGGTCGCCATCTCGCCGCCCTGCGCTCCGGGAGGGTAGAGGAACTCGCCGAACAGGCGGTTGAGCTGGTCGATGGTGCCCTCGTGCAGCCCCTTCTCCTTCATCACCTTGTAGACCATGGCGATGTAGAGCGGCATCACCGGGATGGCGGCGCTGGCCTGGGTCACCACCGACTTGAGCACCGCCACATTGGCACCGCCGCCGGCGGCCGTGAGGCGCTTGTCGATTTCGCCGGCGGCACGATCCAGGTCCTCCTTGGCCTTGCCCAGGGCGCCGTGCCAGTAGATCGGCCAGGTGATCTCGGTGCCGATATAGCTGAAGGCCACGCTGCGCGCACCGGGTGCCAGCACGCCGGCGCGATCCAGGGCGTCGATCCACAGCTCCCAGTCCTCGCCGCCCATCACCGCGCGGGTATCCTCGATCTCCTGCTCGGTGGCGGGTTCGACTTCGGCCTCGATGATGGTGTCCTTGTTGGTGTCGATGGCGGTGGCGCGGTAGGTCTCGCCGATCGGCTTGAGGCTGGAACGCTTGAGTTCACCGCTGTCGGGCAGCTTGCGAACCGGCGAGGCCAGTGAATAGACCACCAGGTCGATCTGGCCCATGTCCTGCTGGATCAGCTCGATGGCCGTCTCGCGGGCCTCGTGGGAGAAGGCATCGCCGTTGATCGACTTGCTGTAGAGTCCTTCCTTCTTGGCAAACCTGTCGAAGGCGGCGCTGTTGTACCAGCCGGCGGTGCCCGGCTTCTTCTCGCTGCTCGGCTTCTCGAAGAACACGCCCAGGGTATCGGCACCGTAGCCGAAGGCTGCGGTGATGCGCGCCGCCAGGCCATAGCCGCTGGAGGCGCCGATCACCAGCACCTTTTTGGGCCCCTGGCTCTTGTCCAGGCCGCGGGAGCGGGTCGCCTCGATCTGCTCGAGCACGTTCTTCTCGCAGCCGACGGGATGGGTGGTGGTGCAGATGAAACCGCGTACCTTGGGCTTGATGATCACGTGGGACCTCGCTGTTGGTCAGTATCTTGTAGGGTCGGCATCATACCGCCGGCCTGCTGTCATGAAATGGCAATGGCTCCATTCTAGCGGCCGAGCCCTGCGCTGTCCGCCCTTGAGACCGCAGCGCGGCTGGGGCAGGATGCATCTCGGGCGCAACGCCACAAGGAGGACCCCGATGAATGCACAGACCCTGGTCGATGAACGCGGCGAGCTATGGCTGGCGCTGGCACCGTTGTGGCTTGAACGCGAGCCCGGCGAGCGCGACTACGCGCACATGATCGAGGTGATCGAGCGCCACGACCTGACGCTGAAGGAGCTGGAGTGGATCTTTCGCCTGGAGCTGGCCCCGGTACTGGGGCGTCGGCAGATGTCGATGGTCGGCGAATGGCGGCGCTTCGACGACTACGCGCTGATGAAGCAGCTGGTGGCCCACAACCTGCGCCTGAAGGGCTGGCGCCGCAACAGCTGGATGCTGTTCTCGGGCCTGACCACCATGATGACCCGGCACCGCTGGAATGAACTGATGGCAAGGCTGATGGTGGAAAGAGGTGAAGTGCCGCAGGGATGACCCGGTGCTCTCCCTACCGGCTGACACCCGCCCTCCCTACCCTTCCTACCCTTCGTCCAGGGCCAGTTCCAGCGCCTCGCGCAGCACGACCTCGCCGTCGCGCGGAGAGAACCGACGGATCACCCGACCATCCCTGCCTACCAGAAACTTGGTGAAATTCCACTTGATCGCCGTGGTGCCCAGCACGCCGGGCGCCTCCTTGCGGAGTTCCACGAACAGCGGGTGGGCGCCGGAGCCGTTGACCTTCACCTTCTCCATCAGCGGGAAGCTGACCTGATACTCCCGGGCACTGAGGGTGCAGAAGTCCAGGGCAGATTCCGGCGACTGGTGGCCGAACTGGTTGCAGGGAAAGCCGATCACCGCGAAACCCCGCTCGCGATAGCGGCGGTAGAGGCGCTCGAGCTCCTTCAGCTGCGGCGTGAAGCCACAGCGGCTGGCGACGTTGACGATGAGCAGCACCTGGCCACGCAGCGCGCCGAAGTTGAAGGGCTCGCCCTGGGCAGTGAGGCACTGGTGGTCGTGGATGGACATGCGCGCCCCTTCATGGTCGAAGACCTTCACGATGCCACGCCACCTGCGCCCGCGCCACCCCCCTCGCGGCGAGGAAGTCGCCGCAACCGGCGTCGCAGCCGGCTACGCACCTCGGCCACCCGCCGGGACAACTGGCGGGTTCGCTCACGCCGCTCCTTCTGGTCCATGGAGGCATAGCGCAGCCGCTCCAGATGGTGGGCACAGTCGCGCAGCGCCGGCCCGGCATCGCCAGCATCGACGGCCACCCGCCGCAGGTGGGCCGATGGGGATTCCCCGGGCCATGGCCCCAGGCCCCGGCGCGCGAGCCAGTTCTGCAGCCGATGAATGCGCAGCGCCTCATCGCGCCCCTCTCGATGGTGCCGCCAGACCAGACGCAGCAGCCCGGCAAGCCCGGCAGCGGCGCCGGCTGCTGTCAGCAGCCCCAGCATGCCCCCCAGCCAGCCGCGACCGGGAACCAGCCCCACCAGCCAGTCCCACAGGGCATGGAGTCGAGCGGTCACCCTGGCCATCAGGGCGTTGCGGGCCTCGCGCTGGTAACCGATCACGCCGCGCTGCCAGCGGTACTCCATGCGCTCCCAGTCCAGCCTCAGGCGGTTGACCCAGCCCACCTCGCGCATACGCAGCGGCGAGAAGGGGGCATCGGCCAGGAAGGCCTCCCTGCCATCGCCGACGGCCTGTGGACCCTCCTCGATGCGCTCGGGGGCGATCGCCGCGGTGGGATCGATACGCTGCCAGGCGCCGTCGAGCCATACCTCGACCCAGGCGTGGGCGTCGTAGTCGCGGATGGTGAAATGGCCATCGGGATGGCGCTCGCCGCCCAGGAAGCCCGCCACCACGCGAGACGGCAGGCCCGCTGCTCGGGACATCACCGCCAGCGCCGAGGCGTAGTGCGTGCAGTAGCCGGCGCGGCTCTCGAAGAGAAACTCGTCGACCCGGTTGGCGGAGGTCAGTCGCGGCGGCGACAGGGTGTAGCGGAACGGTGCCTCGCCGAAGCGCGCCATGACGGCCGCCAGGAAGGCACGGGGCTCGCCGCCGCTCTCGCGCCACAGCCGCTCGGCCAGCTCGCGGGTGCGGGGATTGCTCTCCGCGGGCAGCATGGCGTGCCAGGCGGGGCCGGCCGGATCGGGGTTGGCCGGCGCCCGACCCGAACTGCTCGTACGCAGCAGGCTGCGCGAGGCCAGCGGCGAGGTGCCTTCCAGGGTGCCATCGGCCAGGAAACGGAGGGACTCATCGGTGGCCAGCGGCGCGCCCAGCGAGGGGCGCCAGGGTCGGCTGTCCGGCTCCAGCAGCAGCTCCGTCTCGAAGCGTGGCTCCCCGTCGAGCCAGGGTGAGCGACGCCCCTCGACAACGAACTCGCCCAGGGGACGACCCAGGGTGGCGGCCAGGCGTTCGGGCGTGGTCCGCCGCCAGCGCTCGCCGTCGAAGTCGGAGAGGGTATAGACCCGCCAGTAGCGCTCCGCCGGGGCCGGTTCGAGACCATCGAAGCTCGCCCGAAAGGCGCGAGCATCGCTGCGCGAGAGCTGGGCAATGTCGCCGGGAGCGATCTCGTCGGTAAGCCCGGTGGAGGCACGGTCGGCCTGGGGCAGATTCCACAGCGGTCCCAGGCGCGGAAAGACCGCAAACAGCATCAGCATCAGCGGCGCCGAGAGCAGCAGCAGCCAGGCGCTCTCCCGCCAGGCCCGACGCGGATCGCCACCGGAGAGCCACACCAGCGAGTGAACCAGCCAGGCCAGCACCACCAGCCCGCCGGCGGCCATCGGGATGCCCTGGTCATGCAGGAAGGCCACGGTGGTGGCCACGAGGCCGATGGCCACCACCACTCGACCGTCGCGGCGAGTATGGGTCTCGAGCAGCTTGAGCAGGTAGACCCCGAGCAGCAGGCCGATCATCGCTTCCATCTGCCCCAGGGTGCCGTAGTGGAGCCACAGGCCGCCGGTCAGCGCCCCCACGCCGACCAGGCGCAGCAGCACCCCGGCACGCCTCAGGCGGCGGCGCAGCTGCAGGTAGCGATAGCCGGCCACCAGCAGGGCGATGGCCGCGAGCCAGGTCGGCATCCAGGCCAGGTGCAGGGCCAGCACCAGGCACTGCCCGAAAAACAGCTGGCGCAGCATGGCGCCGCTGAGCGTCTGTCCGTCGGCCAGCACCGCCTCGCTGCCGACGCTACCGGTCATCCTGCGCTTCATCGTTCCGCTCCCCGTTCGCCCGCGGGTGAAAAGCGTGCCAGCGCCGCCAGGGCCTGTCGCCGCTGGTGGGGGCCCTCGCCCTGGGGCAGGGTCCCCCCGGGCAGGCGCAGCCCGTAGCGGTCGCCGGCCAGGTGATGGGCCAGCACCCGGGCGCAGAGTAGGGAGAGCCGCCGCTCGGGGTCGCCTCGGCAGGCGTCGTAGTCGAGCCACAGCTGCTGGCGGGGCGGCAGACTGAAGGCCTTCGCGGCCAGCACCCCGGTGCGGCTCCACTGTTTCCAGGCCAGCCGGGCCGGGCTGTCGCCGGGCTGGGCGCGGCGCAGGCCGGCGAAGTCGGTGGCCTCCAGGCCCTCGCCGGCGTGACGGTGTTCTGGCTCGTCATCGTACTGGGGCCGTGGATAGACCAGCAGCCGCTCGTCGCTCTCGAGCCAGGCCAGGGCGCGCACGACCCCCAGCGGCCAGCGGGTCTCCAGGCGCAGCAGCGGCAGGCGCTGCTCGCCGCGCACCGGGGCCGGCAGGGCCAGGATGGCTTCGCCTTGCCCCTCGGGCAGATCGATGCGCGCCGAGGCGTCCCCGGCATGGAGTTCCAGCGCCGTGCGCGGTCGCCCACCGGCCAGCGCTACCCCCAGTCGCGCCTCTCCGCCGGCGAATACCTCGTGGGGCAGTCGCAGGGTGGGCGTGATGCCAAGCAGGTTGCGCCAGGCGCGCAGCAGCGCCACCACCCCCAGGCCGAACAGCCAGAACGCCAGCACATAGGCGAGAGTGTTCTGGTAATTGATGCCGAACAGCAGCAGCAGCAGGAACAGCAGCGCCCAGCCCAGCCCGAAGCGGGTCGGCAGCAGGAAGAGCCGCCGCTGGGGCAGCGCGGTTCCCGGGGCGATCGCCACCCGCCGCCACCAGCGCTCGGCCAGTGCCGCCAGCGTCATGTTCAGGCTGCCACCGGCACGCGGGCCAGCAGGTGGCGCGCCAGGGCCTCGCCCTCCTCGCGCCGACCGTTGCTCAGGCGGTGGCCCGCCACCGGCACCCATACCGCCTGCACGTCCTCGGGTAGGACATGGTCGCGCCCCTCGAGCAGCGCCCAGCCCCGCGCCGCCTGCAGCAGCGCCAGCGCACCGCGGGTGGAGAGCCCCCAGGCCAGCTCGGGGTGGTCGCGGCTAGCGGCCACCAGCGCCTGCACATAGTCGAGCAGCGCATCGGCCACGTGGATATCGTCCAGCCGTGCCTGCCAGGCGCGCAGGCGCTCGGCATCCAGCAACACCGGCAGAACCTCGAGGCGGACTCGCCCGGCACGGCCACGGAGAATCTCCCGCTCGGCGCCGCGGGCCGGATAGCCCAGCGAAAGGCGCATCAGGAAGCGATCGAGCTGGGACTCCGGCAGGGGGAAGGTGCCGGCCTGCTCCTGGGGGTTCTGGGTGGCGATCACGAAGAAGGGAGTCGGCAGCGGGCGAGTCTCCCCCTCCACGGTCACTCGTCCCTCTTCCATGGCTTCGAGGAGGGCGCTCTGAGTCTTGGGGGTGGCGCGATTGATCTCGTCGGCCAGCACCACACCGTGGAAGATAGGGCCCGGATGGAAGGCGAAGCGCGCCTCACGAGGGTCGAACACCGAGACCCCGAGCACATCCGCGGGCAGCAGATCGCTGGTGAACTGCAGGCGCTGCATGTCGAGCCCGGTGACCCGCGCCAGCGACTGGGCCAGGGTGGTCTTGCCCAGTCCCGGCAGGTCCTCGATCAGCAGGTGGCCACGGCACAGCAGGCAGCAGAGCGCCAGGCGCACCTCCCGGGTCTTGCCCAGCACCACCCCTTCCAGGGCCGCCACCACCGCCTCGAGTTCATTGAGCCGCGCCGGACGGTTCATGGCGCGGCCTCAAGCAGGCCGCCATCGAGCAACGCCCGCAGCGCCTGGCGGGTGTCCGGGGTGACCCCGGGAAGCGAGAGGGCCTCGGCGGGCGTGCGCCAGAACACCTCGGCCACCTCCTCCGCCTGCAGCGTCAGGGGACCGTCGTGATCGACCAGGAACAGGCTGCCGAAGATGTGATTTCCCCCCTCGGCGTGGACAAAGCCGCCGGCGGGGCGCAGCGGCACACCGCGGATGCCCAGCTCCTCGGCCAGTTCGCGTCGCGCCGCCAGGTGTTCCGCCTCACCGGCGCCCACCACGCCACCGGCGGCCAGATCGAGCCCGCCGGGGAAGACCTCCTTGGTGAGGGTGCGGCGCTGCACGCAGATCTCGCCGCGGGCGTTGCGCACCACGATGTAGGTGGCTCGGTGCCAGAAACGGAAACGCCGCATGGCGGCACGCCAGGCGCTGCCGCAGGGACGGTTGCGGGCATCCACCAGCTGGATGCGCTCGCGGGCGACATGCGGCGTCGGCAGCGGCTCGTCGCGAAGGACGTCGGTCATGGGCATCTCCCCGGGGAAATGCCTCAAGCCTACCCAGTCGGCGCCGCGGCGTCACGTTGACCGCTCCCCATCCGCCCACCATGCTCAATGCAACCCCTCGACGCTGGAGGTGCGCCATGTCCGACCACGCTCCCCGCACCCGGCTGGCCACTCACCGGGTGACCAACCAGCCTGCCCCGTCGTGCGGCCTAGATCTGCTGAGCGGCGACACGCCGCTGCTCGAGGCTCTGGATCGAGAGGCGCCTGACTGGGTTGCGCGCCGCCTGGTTTCGCTGGGTCGAGAGGCCGGCAGCGAGCGCATCCAGGCCCTGGGCGAGGCCGCCAACCGCCACCCGCCGGAGCTGCGCCTCTTCGACCGCCACGGCCGACGACTGGACGAGGTCACCTATCACCCTGCCTACCATGAGCTGATGCATCTGGCCATCGACCACGGCTGGCATGCCGTGGCCTGGCAGGAGGAGGGCCGCGGCGGGCACCAGGCCCATGTGGCGGCCCTCTACCTGCTGACCCAGGCGGAACCGGGGTTCTGCTGTCCGATCACCATGACCCATGCCGCCATGCCGGTGCTGCGCCACTCGACGCGTGCTCAGGCCCACTGGGCACCGGGGCTGCTGGCCTGGGACTACGACCCTCGTCCCCTGCCGGCCGAGGACAAGACCGGCCTCACCTTCGGCATGGCGATGACCGAGAAGCAGGGTGGCAGCGATGTGCGCGCCAATTCCACACGAGCCGCGCCCGGCGAGGACGGCTGGCGACTCACCGGCCACAAGTGGTTCTGCAGCGCGCCGATGTCCGACGCCTTCCTGACCCTGGCCCAGACCGACGACGGGCTCGGCTGCTTCCTGGTCCCGCGTTTCACCCCGGACGGCGAGCGCAACGCCGTTGAACTGCAGCGCCTCAAGGAGAAGTGCGGCAACCGCGCCAACGCCTCGGCGGAGATCGAGTACCGCGGCGCCTGGGCCGAGCCCATCGGCCCGCCGGACCGCGGCATCGCCACCATTCTCGAGATGGTCCAGCAGACCCGCCTGGACGCCGCCACCGCGCCGGTGGGCATGATGCGCCAGGCGCTGCTGGCGGCCTGGCAGCACGTGCAAGAGCGCCAGGCCTTCGGCCGAGCGCTGGCGGAGCAGCCGCTGATGCAGGCGGTGATCACCGATCTGTCCCTGGAAGTGGAAGCGGGAGTGGCGCTGGCGATGCG
>PWEV01000028.1 GCA_003553625.1 Halomonas sp. | reverse complement strand
TAGTTCACCACGGAAGGGAAAGCAAAACCGGTACCTGATTCATCCACAATATCAATCAGGCGAAGCAGTATGTCCTCCTGAATACTAAGGAATTCATTCCAGTCATTGGTTTTTATATAGGCAAATATTTCAATATCGACTGAATGTTCGCCAATCGCCAGGAAACGGGCTCGAGCCGGCTCTGGCGTCACCATTGGGTGCTGAAGAAGAAGCTCACGAATGCTTTTCAGCACCCAGCGAAGTTGATCAGGCGTTGTTTCATAACGGAGACCGATAACGGTATTCAGAAGGATTCGATCGCGACGTGTAAGGTTGTCTATATTGATATTGATAAATTCCGCATTGGGAATCGTGATGATACTGCGATCAAGTGACCTAACTTTCACAGAGCGAATACCAATACTCTCTATAACACCTAAATGCTCGCCAAGCTGACAAAAATCACCGACCTCTACTGGCTTGTCGGCCAGCAGGGTGAGACCGCCTATCAAGTTCTCCAAGGTACTGCGCGCTGCCAATGCTACCGCCAAACCACCGATGCCGAGGCCCGCGATAACCCCTTGGTAGGGAAGAGAAAGAATTTCAGCCAGGAAAAGTGCCGCACCGATGATCACGCACAGCTTGAGAAAAGCCGTAGCCAGCGCTATCAACATCTCGTCTTGGTAACGATAACGATCAGAGTGTGATTTCAGCATCTTGCTTGTCTTATCAACAAGATGATAGGCCAACCACCCGCCGGCAAGTGAAAGCGTGACCCCAATAACGATGCGCAGAGGAATATCGACTGTTTGCGGAAGGCCCAGGGTGCGGAGTGCCAGCAGGCTAGCACCCGAAATCAGTATTATGCGCAGGGGCCATGTATAACGAACCTTGACTGACAACTCATCTTCATTGCTATTTTTTAAACGAAACACTCTCGCCATTACTATTGAAATCAACCAGCTGATCGGAACGCTCAGGATCATCCATATTATCAGGGCAATCCATTGCCACAGCTCCATTCCCGCTGCGCTTTCCGTTAACAGGTTGCGGTGTAATGAGCTTACTTTATTGCGTATTTCAAAGAACTGAGTATGTTGCTCACGTCCTCTTTCATCGACCAGCGGCATATCTTCCATTGCCACGAAAAGTTGACGAGCGCTTGCGACTGTCTCGGCGCTGAATTGCCAGCGACGGGTGCCGTCCTCCTGCTCAACCGGATGAATTTCCACTACGCCTGCTGGATGAAGAAAATGTGTATAGGCTCCCCGCTGATGAGGATAATCGGGAATTTCCTGACGTATCGGTAGGCCAATACGATAGAGCACTTCAATGAGATACTCGCCAAGCAGTATGCCCTCGTCTCTGCGAACGGGGGCCGCAATCTGGGAAAGGTCCATGGTTTCAAGGTAAAGGTCTGCATTTCCTGCCCAAGCCTTATAGGACTGTTCCAGGAATGTTCGCATGGTGTCGCGCGGTGAACCGAGTTCGTGATGTTCGCGGGAGTGAGGAAGAGCGCCGTCATGTATCGCCAGCAGAGAGTCCAGCGATTCACGCATCTGCTCTTCTGGCGGTATCACCATACGCCAGGTGCGCTCGCCACTTTCGTCGACGCCCCCCTCGGCGCGAAACAGCAATTCATACGATATGTTGGTCCCCGCTTGAGTCAACTGGACGCTATATTCCTCGTCAGTACCGAGCCGATGGTCGGGCCGGAGTTCCCAGACGCGAAAGGTCAGACGATCGACGATATGAAAGAACAGGCGTGCCAGATCGATTCGCCGGTAGGGCGTCAGATCGTCACCATGGACGGAAAAATCCAGCAGGGGGAGGACAACACCGAGTCGATCGCTGCGCCCTTCGCCCGACTTGTTCCCTGCACGCAGAAACGATAGTAACGTTCGCTCCGGGCTGGACTGATCCAGCACGCCGAAAAGCATGTCGGCAATCTCCTCATGCGCCCGCATTCCGGTCCACCATTCTCCGGTACCGAAGCGGCCCATGAAGCTTTGTTCGTCCGGTGACATCACGAAGGTAAACACCCCTTCGCCCGCCGCGTCTGTCCAGGTCCCCGAAAGCGCCTTGCCGTCTACCCGCCCTTGCATGATGCCCTCGAAACCTGGATACGCGCCCTCGACGCGGTCTCCCTCCTGGCGCAGTTCCATGACGGCACCGCCGCCTCGCCACTGCGTGTCCCAGACCCCTGACCAATCCTCACTCTCAGCGGCTCCCGATGGAGAAAGCAGCACCATCAAAACCATCAATGCGATCAAGCCGGTCTTCACGAGATTATCCACGCGTGTGCAGCCCCTGAAGGGGTCCTGCGCACATGACGCAATGGCAAGCGCAGAACAGGGTCGACGTGAGAAACGAAAACAAGCGGTACTCCCTGAAGTGCGCCCGGCCTCGTGGTGAACTGGCAAGGCGGCGTTGCGGAACTTGCGAACAGCGAGGGCTTGGCGGCATGGTGAACGGAGGGGATAGCGCCTCTCTGGCCACTTCCCCTGCGCCTTCAGCGAAACCCATGGGGGCGGCAATCATTACCGCGACCGCCTGCCCCCTCTTGCCAACACTGGCCGTGAACCGAGTCCGACGGGGCCCTTCACACGATCAGCGCTGTCGAGCGGTTGCTCAATCGTGAGACGGACGCTCCCAGGGCTGCCAGGGGCCGTCGGGGTCTTCCGGCAGACTGCGCGAGATCGGCGGGCCGAGGGAGCCGTCGGAGCCGTCGGGATAGGGGTCGGTGAGCATGATCATCTCGGTGAACCCCGTGGCCACGATCGGCCCGTCGGGCCCACCCTCACGCAACTGGATCACACCCTCGATGTAAGGCCCACCAAAGCCCATTCCCTCCTGCTCGGGGATGGTCGGCTCGTACCAGTACGTACCGTGTGGTGTCTCGATCCGACCATACCAGGGGTACTCCTTGCCCGATTTTTCCGATGTCCACATCCGCTCGGGGATCAGCTTGAAGGAAGGGCCGAAGTGGTAGCTCCGCTCGAAGTTGTCGCCATCCATGAACAGGTAGCGGTTGACCTCATAATGCGGGTTCCGGAAATTGAGGCCCTCGTAGTACTGGCGAAAGGTCATCAGGTCGCCATTGTCGAACCGGAACCACGCCCAGAAGTAGCGGTATTGCAGCGTGTTGCGGAAGTTGCCCCACTGATGCTCGAACCAGCCGGTGCCATCGAAGCGGATCGTGCGCCCGTCCACTTCGATCTCGCCCGACGTGGCCATGTTGGGCGCCGTGTAGTAATAGGTCAGGCCGTACATGGTCTCCGGGTTTTGCCGCTGTTGCGGATCGAACCCGATACTTTCGAGCCCCCAGTAGGCCATGGGCACGTATCCGGGCGCCTGCAGCTCGGCGGTCATGTCCAGCTTGAACGGCGCGTTCCACTCATCCTCCTTGGTGTTATAACCCGAAAACTGCCAGGTCTCGGTCGGATAGTCGTAGGCCGTTGTGAACCCGTTAACGCCGTCGTCGATCTCGTACTTGAACCAGAAGTCCTCGGCGTCCGGCGCCGACCCCTGCGTGGTCATCGGGCCTGTGACGTAGAGCAGCGCGGTATGGAATTCGCCGGTATCGAGGTTGTGGAAGGCGAACAGCACGTTGTGCAGCGGATGGGCATCTTCTTCCATCCAGCCCTGGCTGAGCGGCACCCAGAACACCGAGATCCGTTCGTCAGTCTCCACGTCGCGACCGAGGACGGTGATGTAATGCCACTCGTTGAAGTCGTTCTTCTGGTAGAACTCACCGCCGTGCCAGGCATGGTCACGGGGCAGCTGATAGAGGGCCTGTCCAGTCTCTGTCTCCACGCCGGGCCCGGAGAAAGGCGCGGCCACGTCGGCGAGGAGGCCGCCTGATCCCCATGCCATCGAGATGGGGAGCGTCAACATCAGCGCCCCCCTTCTTGCGAAGCTAGCCATATCTTGTCTCTCTGATCAGTTTTCTTTTTTTTCAGAAGGTTATTGTCACCAACTGAGCGTCAAATACTTTCAACATCCTTATCGCTCCCGCGCGGCGACACGCGCCTGAGTTCCTGAGCGCAGCTTAGAGCGGCACTCTGCAGAGAACAGTCGAATAAGTGCAAAAAATTACACCGCCTACTAAACTATTAGGGCTATTTGGCAGTGCAGCCGCCGAGATCGAAACGCCGCTTCACACGCATCGCTGCCGAGCGAGCAGACCGGTTCGCTACGAAAAACAGGGTCGTAAGCCTTTTCGCCGCTGGATTGCGAATGCCCTTGCCCCTTCGCACCTGGCAGAGGGGCTGACTGCGCTGCCTTTCGGCCTGAGCCCGGTGAAAGCTAGAAGGGGTGACCGCGCAGCGGGCTGATGCTTCGTGGAAAAAAGTACCCGATGGGCCGCTTCTGCGACCCGTTGACGCTTTTTTTAACGCCCCAGGCGCACTGACTGCCGACCTTTCCGTGGGGTCGACACCGGCCTTGGTCTCAAGGGTCGTCCGTCAGGAGCGTGCCCAGTGTAGGAGAGTGGAATGGAGCATCTTCACTATCACTCCATCGAGATGTTCCAGAGTGCACTCGCCCAGGTGTGGAACGTGGAGATCACCCAGTCAGACCCTGGTCCGCTCGATATCCGGCTATCGGCTAGACGCGTTGGCGACTGCCTCCTCTACAGCGGCACAAGCAATCAAGACCTGCTGTGTTCGGGGCAACGCTCCGCTGCGTTCTGGACGATTTCCCCCATCACCTCAAGTGCAAGCGTGGCGCGCTATCGGGGCCAGACACTGAACAAGGGCGATATCCTCTTGCAGGATCCGGGAGGCGATGTCTATCAACAGATAAAAGGCGGCCACCGTCAGGAAGCCATCTCGATTCCCGTTGATCTAGTCGAACGGATACTTCGGATTGAACATCAGGTTGCCTTGGAGGACGTGTGGAAGGGCTGGTGCGTACGCGGAGATTCGCGAATCAACTTCTGTATGCTCATCTTGATTCACCAGCTTCTGTCCGGTCAGGATGCCATTTTGACAAGGGAGGATGCCGACCTTGCAGGCCATATTATTGCCATGGTTCAGCAAGCCAAAAATACTCAACATCTTCCTTCCAGCTATGCAGCGCGAAGCCGTATCGTCAGGCGCGGTGAGGAGTTGATCAGGGCTCGTTTAGACAATCCGCCGAGTGTCACCGAACTCTGCGAGGCAACCCATGCAAGCAGACGCCTGCTCTTTTACGCGTTCAAGGAGATTCTGGGGCGTTCTCCCTCTTCACATTCGAAAGTGCTTCGTCTGCATAGAGCACGCTTACGAATTCTCTCCAGACAAAACGAGCCTTGCGTCCAGCAAATAGCCTATGACCTGGGGTTCTTGCACCCCGGTCAATTTGCTATTGACTACGCCAGACTGTTTGGCGAATCGCCCCGCCAGACGCGACTGGGTACAAAGTAAATCGCACCGGAGTCACACAGGCCTGGCCAGAAAGTCAATTTTGCTGAGATTGTTTGTATCGAAGCATTATTCACCAACTTTTCTCAATGAATAAATAGCTTAGTCTGCTGTAAAAACTCCACACTCTCTCTGCACACTTCAGAGTGAACTGCCACAGGCCACCCCGCTGGCCCAGGCCCACTGGAAGTTATGTCCGCCCAGCTCTCCGGTAACGTCGAGCACCTCGCCGATGAAACGCAGTTGGGGCAACCCCTCCACCGCGAAGGTCTTCGACGACACCGCCCGGGTGTCGATGCCGCCCATGGTCACCTCGGCGGTGCGCCAGCCCTCGGTGCCTGCCGGCTTGATGCGCCAGTCGCCGAGATGAGCCGCCCAGGCGGCCAGCTCGGCGTTCCCCCGTTCGGCCAGCAGGCCGTCCCCGCCGTGCCACTCGACAAGCGCCTGGGCCAGTCGCCTGGGCAGCTGCTCGGCCAGCCAGCTGGAGAGCTGGCGCCTGGGTGTCTCCCGCCTTGCGGCACACAGCGCCTCGTAGGCATCCACGCCCGGCAGTAGATCGATGGCCAGTTCGTCGCCCGGCTCCCAGAAACTGGAAATCTGCAGCATTCCCGGCCCCGAGAGGCCGCGATGGGTGAAGAGCAGGGGTTCGCGGTAATGGCCGCGGGGCTCGCCGGCCCGCAGCGAACGCACGGCCACCTCGCAGGCCACCCCGGCCAGGGCCTCGGCCCGCGCCTTCCACCGTGAGGTCAGGGTGAAGGGCACCAGTGCCGGCCGCGTCTCGGTCACGGAGAGCCCGAACTGACGGGCGATATCGTAGCCAAAGCCGGTGGCGCCCATGCTGGGAATGGAGAGCCCCCCGGTAGCCACCACCAGGGCCCCGCAGTCGATAGCGCCGGACGAAGTCACCAGCCGCATGCCCTCGCCTCGGCGTTCGATATGGTCCACGGAGGTCTTCATACGCAGCTCGACTCCGGCCCACTCGCACTCGGTGAGCAGCACCCGCACGATCTCCTTGGCGGAGTCCGCGCAGAAGAGCTGCCCCGGTGTTTTCTCCACGTAGTCGACTCCGTGGCGCTCCACCAGCTCGACGAAGTGCTCCGGGCGGTAGCGCTTCAACGCCGAGATGCAGAAGCGGGGATTATCCGAAAAAAAATTGGCCGGTGTGCAGTTCAAGTGAGTGAAGTTGCAGCGTCCACCGCCGGACATCAGGATCTTGCGCCCGGCCTTGTTGGCATGGTCGATCACCAATACCCGCCGCCCGGCGTAGCCCGCCGTCAGGGCGCACATCAGCCCGGCGGCACCCGCGCCGACGATCACCGCATCATAGGTCATGGTTACTCCCGGCCGCGTCTCAAGGAGGCGCATTCTAGCAGGCCGGCGACATCCTGTTGATCACCGCCTCATTGTCGGGCTGATGCACCAGGCCTGGGGTGCACAGCGATGGAACAAATGTACAATCCTTGTACACTAGCGGATCTTCACTATCTGATTGTGAATTGTTGTCACAGTGTCGGCGGGTATTTTGGCTAGCCTGACAGGGATTCGGTCACGGGCAGGATGCCCACCGATGCTGTGCCACCCTCTTCCGGCCATTCAACCAAGAGCTCTCATGACCGTCTCATCGCCGTTCATTCGCCGCTTGTCACCCCGAGCGCTTTCCGCCCTGCTGGCGTTGATCATCGGCCTGCATGCCGCACCGAACACTGCCACCGCTCAGCAAACGACGCCGGTGATCGGCGCCAGGGTCAGTCTGGAACCCTGGTCGGACCCGCTGGAGGCGCTGGGCACCCTTCGCGCCGATGAGAGCGTAACGCTATCCGCCACCGTCACCGACACCGTTATGGAGGTTAACTTCCGCGACGGCCAGGTCGTGGAAGAGGGTCAACTGCTGGTGCGACTGCAGGACGACGAACAGCAGGCCCAGCTGCGCGCCGCTCAGGCTCAGCGGGACGAGCGCCGCGCCACGGTGAACCGCCTGGCTCAGTTGCAGACCCGAAATCTGGCACCCAGGGCCGATGTGGAGGACGCCCAGGCGCGGCTGCGCCAGGTAGAAGCGGAGATCCAGGGGCTGGAGGCGCGACTGCGCAACTACCGCGTGCGAGCCCCCTTCGACGGCGTGGTGGGCTTTCGTAACATCAGCGTGGGCAGCCTGGTCACCCCGGGCACCGAGCTGGTGACACTGGACAAGGTCGACGTGATGAAGCTCGACTTCAACGTGCCGGAGGTGTTCCTCTCGATTCTCGAGCCCGGGCTGCCCTTGGCGGCGCGCAGCGTGGCCTTTCCCGACGAGCGCTTCGACGGCGTGGTGGAGAATGTCGGCAGCCGAGTCGATCCGGTGAGCCGCAGCGTGACGGTGCGGGCCGAGCTGGGTAACCCCGAACTGCGCCTGCGCCCCGGCATGCTCATGGAGGTCGTCGTCCAGCGCAGCCCTCGGGACGCCGTAGTGGTGCCGGAGAGCGTGCTGATCCCCAGCGGTGACCGTCAGTTCGTGCTGGTGATCGACGAGGCCGACGATAACCGCCTCGAGCGCCGCGAGGTCCGAGTCGGCGAGCGCCGCACCGGCCAGGCGGAAATCGTCGAGGGACTCGGAGCCGGCGAGCTGCTGGTGGCCCACGGCGTGCAGCGTGTTCGCGAGGGTGACCAGGTGCAGCTGCTGGGCATCGCCGACGAGACCACCTCGGTGAGCGAGATCCTCGCCGCCGGCCGCGAGGAGCGTGGCTGATGCGTCTCTCCGACCTCTCCGTCCAGCGGCCGGTACTGGCCACCGTGCTGGCGCTATTGATCGTCGCCTTCGGTCTGCTGGCCATGCAGCGCCTGCCACTGCAGGAGTATCCATCGATTGACCCGCCGGTGGTCAGCATCGATACCCGCTATCCCGGGGCCTCTGCCAGCGTCGTGGAGACCCGTATCACCCAGACGCTGGAAGACCGCATCGCCGGGGTCGAGGGCATAGAACTCATCACCTCCTCCAGCGAGGATGGCCGCTCGCGGATCAACATCGAATTTCGCCTCGACATGGACATCGATGCCGCTGCGAACGATATCCGCGACCGCATCTCCGGTGCCCTGCGCAACCTGCCCGACGAGGCCGATCCACCCGAGGTGCAGAAGGCCGACTCCAGCGAAGAGGTGGTGGTGTGGCTCGCACTCTCCGGCGACGGCTACAGCATTCCCGAACTGACCGACTACGCCGACCGCTTCCTGGTCGACGGTTTCTCGGTGCAGCCCGGCGTGGCCCGGGTACGCATCGGGGGTGGCAACGAATTTGCCATGCGGGTATGGCTCGATCGCAATGCCCTGGCCGCTCGCAACCTCACGGTGAGCGACGTGGAGAGCGCCCTGCGCGCCGAGAACGTGGAACTGCCCGCCGGCGCCATCGAATCCCGTGAGCGGCAATTTATTGTGCGCCTGCCGCGCAGCTTCAACCAGCCGGAAGACTTCGACCGCCTCGCCCTCACCCAGGGCGATGATGGCTATCTGGTGCGCCTGGGCGATGTGGCCCGGGTGGAGATCGGCTCGGTGGAGGATCGATCGGTATTCCGAGCCAACAGTGTGCCCATGGTCGGCCTGGGTATCCTCAAGCAGTCCACCGCCAACGTGCTGGAGGTCTCCCGCGGCGTCCAGGGGGAACTGGAACGGGTCCAGGACAGCCTGCCCGACGGCATGACGCTGAGTCTCAACTACGACGCCTCGGTGTTCGTGGCCGGCGCCATCAAGCAGGTGGTGATGACCCTGTTCATCGCCATGGGCCTGGTGGTGATAGTGATCTTCATGTTCCTGGGCAACGTGCGCACCACCTTGATTCCGGCGGTAACGGTGCCGGTGGCGATCATCGGCGCCTTCATGGCCCTGGCGCTGATGGGTTTCTCGATCAACCTGCTGACCCTGCTGGCCCTGGTGCTGGCCATCGGACTGATCGTCGACGACGCCATCGTGGTGCTGGAGAACATCCACCGTCGCATGCACGACTACGGCGAGACGCCCCTGGTCGCGGCCTTCAAGGGAACTCGCCAGATCGCCTTCGCGGTGATCGCCACCACCCTGGTGTTGATCGCCGTGTTCGTGCCGCTGGCCTTCCTGCAGGGCAACGTGGGTCGTCTGTTCTCGGAATTCGCCCTGACCATGGCCGCCGCGGTGGCCATCTCCAGCGTGCTGGCGCTATCGCTTACGCCGATGATGGCCTCCAAGATCCTCAAGCCGAGCATGAACGACAGCCGCGTCGCCCGGGCCGTGCAGTGGCTGCTGGAGCTCACCCAGCGCTTCTACCGTGCCCTGCTGGGCTGGGTGCTCAAGGCCCGTCTCGCGGTGCTGGCGGTGTTCGTTACCCTGATCGCCGCCACCGTGTGGCTGACCGACCAGCTCCCCAGCGAGTACACCCCCCAGGAGGACCGCGGCAGCTTCATCATTCTGGTCAACGGCCCCGAGGGCGCCACCTTCGACTACATCATGGACTACATGAACGAGATCGAGGCGCGCCTGGAACCCATGCTGGAAAGTGGCGACATGGAGAGGGTGTTGATCCGCGCACCGCGCGGCTTCGGCAACATCGAGAACTTCAACAACGGCTTCGGCATCATCGGTCTGGCCGACTGGGGCGAGCGCCGCGATGCCTGGGCAATCATGGGCGACGTTCGCCGTGAACTCGCCGGGCTGCCCGGGGTGCAGGCCTTCCCGGTGATGCGTCAGGGCTTCGGCCAGCGCATCAGCAAGCCGGTGGAGTTCGTGCTGGGCGGCGGCACCTACGAGGAGCTCGCCGAGTGGCGCGACACCCTGATGGACCATATCCGCGAGGACAACCCCCGGCTGATCGGCCTGGACAGTGACTACCGAGAAACCCAGCCCCAACTGAGGGTGGACATCGACTACGAGCGGGCCGCCTCCCTGGGCGTTACCGTCACCGAGATCGGCCGCACCCTGGAGGTGCTGCTGGGCGGGCGTAACGTCACCCGTTATATCGACAACGGTCAGGAGTACGACGTCATCCTCGAGGGCGACCGGGGCAGCCAGTCGAGCCCCCGGGCGCTGGACAATATTCAGGTGCGCTCATCCCGCTCCGGCGAGCTGATCCCTCTGGCCAGCCTGGTCTCCTTCACCGACTTCGCCGGGGCAAGCACCCTCAACCGCTTCAACCGCATTCGCTCGATTACCCTCGAAGCCAACCTGGCCGACGACTACTCCCTGGGCGAGGCGCTGGAGTACCTGGAGGCGACCGCCGCCGAGCTGCTGCCCGCCCAGGCCCAGACCGACGTCAGCGGCGCCTCGCGGGACTTCCAGCAGGCCAGCGGCGCCACCACCTTCCTGCTGATCCTCGGCGCCCTGGTGGTGTTCCTGGTGCTGGCTGCCCAGTTCGAGAGCTTCATCCACCCCTTCGTGATCATGCTGACCGTACCGCTCGCCATGAGCGGCGCCATGTTGGGGCTCTTCGTTACCGGCCAGTCGCTGAACATCTACAGCCAGGTAGGGCTGGTGATGCTGATCGGCCTGGCCACCAAGAACGGCATCCTGATCGTGGAGTTCGCCAACCAGCTTCGCGACGAGGGGCTGGCCTTCCGCGACGCCCTGATGGACGCTGCAGTGACCCGCCTGCGGCCGATCCTGATGACCGCGGTGACCACCATGGCTGGCTCCGTACCGCTGATCGTCTCCAGCGGTCCCGGCGCCGAGTCGCGCATGGTGATCGGGACCGTGATTCTCTCCGGCGTGGCCGCCGCTACCCTGTTCACCCTCTTCGTGGTACCGGTGGCCTACGACCTGCTGGCCCGTCACACCGGCTCACCCGGCGACGTCAAGCGGCGCCTGGAGGAGGAGATGGAGGCCGCTACTGTGGCCCCTCCTCGATCCTGACGCCCCGCTTGCGCAACTCGAGGGCCTATTCATCCGACAGAAACAAGCCAGGCCACCCCTCGGGGTGGCCTGGCTTGTTTGTCACCACGCGGCTCAGCAGTCGCCGAGACGCTCGCCCTGGACCACGGTATTCATCTGCATTTCACCCATGGCCGACTGAACCTGGACGTTGACGTTGCCTTCGACGCGCTCGCCGAGGAAATCCATGCGGCCGTCGATATTGGCCTCGCCACCCTCTTCACGGCAGATCATCCGGTAGTCGATGCCATCAGCGGATACGTTGTGCTCGAGAAGCTCGCAGCCCTCCTCCACCTCGAGGAACTGGAAGTCGGAATCCTCTAGGTCACCCTGGGCGATGCACTCCTGGTGGGTATCGGTCTGATCGGGAATCGGCACCTCACCGGTGACCGAGGTGGTGCTGGTGAATTCCCACAGCCCCGGCACGATGTTCGGGGTGTCGGCCACGGCGGTCAGCGGCAGGGCCAGCGCGGCGGCGATGAACAGGGAACGTAGCGACATGGGATATCTCCAAACGGTAAATGGCATGCCTCTCCTTCGGCATTGAAGCAGCTTACCGCGATTCTCTGCGCGCCCCAACCGCACTCCCCGCCCGGGAAACGACGAGCATCCGCCACGCCGGTCCGTCGAGCCCGGCGGAGACCTACATGACGACTGGTCGTCCACGGAAAGGCCCACTATCGTTCAATCAGGGGGCGCCGATTGCACGCAGCGCTCCACAAGGGGGGCACATGAGCGACTGGTACGCCGAGGTGGATTTCCTGCCGCAGCAGGATCGCATCCTGCGCCGAGGAGATTCAGGGGATGGGGTGTTGGCACTACAGCGGCGGCTGAGCGCTGTCGGCTTCCCGCTGACTCTGGATGGGCAGTTCGGTCCTGCAACGGAACATGCGGTAAGGGCCTTCCAGAACAAGGCGGGGCTGGTGGTGGATGGCCTGGCGGGCCCCAAGACCGACCTCATGCTGCGTCATGCCACTGCGGGGGAAGAGACTGGAGAAAGAAGCGAACAGTCGACCGCTGCCGAGATGGAGCATCAACGGCCAACGGCCGGCAATGAGAAGGCCAGCGAAGCTCTTGCCAGCGAGGGGCTGCTGGGTCAGCAGGATCTGTTCTGGGCCGCGGAAGAGCTGTCCGTGCCGGTGGCGGCGATCATGGCGGTGAACGAGGTGGAGTCGCGGGGCAGCGGCTTCTTTTCCAATGGCAGGCCCGCCATTCTCTTCGAACGCCATATCATGGCGCGTCGGCTCCGCCACCATGGCATCGACCCGACTCCCCATATGGCCAGCGAACCGAACCTGATCAACTCCTCAGCCGGTGGCTATCTGGGGGGCGTCAGAGAGTACGGGCGACTGGAACGGGCCCAGCAGATTCACCACGACAGCGCGCTCGAATCGGCCTCCTGGGGTCTGTTCCAGATCATGGGATTTCACTGGGAGCATCTGGATTACGACAGCGTTCGGCACTATGTGGAATGCATGCACAGGTGTGAACGGGAACATCTCGCCGCTTTCGTGCGCTTCATCCAGAAGGACCCGGTGCTGCTCTCGTCACTGCGCCATCAGCAGTGGGCCAGGTTCGCTCGCCGCTACAATGGCCCCGCCTACGCCAGAAACCGCTACGACGAGAAGATGGCCCGGGCCTTCGACAACCACGCCATGGGATTGAGAGAGTCAGGCCTGATGGCCTGATCTCACCGATTGGTTG
>PWEV01000166.1 GCA_003553625.1 Halomonas sp. | reverse complement strand
CGGGCGCGGATGCGGTCGCGCAGCTCACGAGTGGCGGCGTTGGTGAAGGTCACCACCAGGATCTCCGGCGGGGTGAGGGCGCGGGGGAAGCTCTCGGCGTCCGCGTCGTCCCGCGGGCCCAGCACCAGGCGCACATAGAGCAGGGCGATGGTGAAGGTCTTGCCGGTGCCGGCGCTGGCCTCGATCAGCCGGCTGCCGGTAAGCGGCAGGCGGATCGGGTCCAGGGTGGGGGGCGTCTGCTGGTCCTGAAGGCTCATGTCTGGCCTCCCTTGCCGCCGTTGCCCTTCTTCTCCTTCGGCTTGCGTACCGCGTGTAATAGCGGGGCGTAGAGGCGTTCGGCCAGCTCGGCGAAGCCACCGCCCTCCGATGAGCGAAGCATGGCCTCGAGCTCCGGCCACTGGCGCAGCAGGTAGGCGTCGCGGCCGCGCTCGCCGTGATCGTTGTTGAAGCCGCTGCCGTAGAAAACGGTGTTGGCGGCCTTCCAGGCCTTGTCGTCCTCCTCGGTGGCCTCGCCGGCGAGGCAGCGTGCCATGGCCTGGGGGGTGCCGCCCTTCTCCAGCCAGGCGAAGGCGGTGTCCCGGGCCAGCGGCAGCGGCGTGGCCATGCCGCGCTGCCAGGCCGCGGCGATGTCGGCGAGGTGGTCGCGGGCTTCCTCGGCGGGCAGCGGGGCGAGGGTGCCGCCGCCGGCCCGGGAGAGCAGCCGGGTGGTCATGGGCCCCTCGAGCTGGCCGGCCAGGTGGGCCACCCAGGGGGTGAGCCAGTGCTTCCAGTGGTACTTGCCCTTGTTGACCAGGCTGCTGGTGGTGAGGAGCACACGGCAACGCTCCATGGCGTCGTTGACGCGCAGCTCGCCCAGCCAATCCTCCAGCTGCAGACCATCGCCCTGTGTCGGATGAAGCTCTTCTCGAAGCTCAAGCGAGACGGTGAGCGGCTCCTCCATGGCGTGGGGCCATTCGTCGAGCACCCGGCGGTAGTCGGCGAAGAGGGTCTCCATGGGCTCGACGAGGCTGTCGCGCATGCGCTCGGCGAAGCCGCCCATGGCCAGGCGGCCCTGGCGCTCGAGGCGCTCCAGAGTGGCCAGCATGGTGGGCTCATGGGGCTCGCCGGCCTCCACCGCCTCGCGGCTCGCCTCGATCAGCGCGTGCTGCAGCTGCCAGTGGTCGAGGCCGCCGAGGGTAAAGGGCTCGTGGTCGAGTCGCTCCATGGCCTGCGTTTCGAGAAAGACCTTGAGCCGGGTGTTGGTGAAGGCCTGCACCGGCGCCTTGAGGAAGTTGCCGAGCTGGACCAGGGTCAGCGGGCTGTCCTGGCGGAAGGGAGCCAGCGCCGGCTCCGCGGCCGGCGCTGGACCGGTATCGGGGCGGTGCAGTTCGCGCCACTCGTGGGCGTAGGTGGTCAACGCAGACCCTTTCCGGAAATACTCGATGCTGAAGGGCTGCAGCGGATGCTCGGTGGTCAGGGCGGCCAGCAGCGCCTTGCCTGCGTCCTGCTCGTTTTCGTTCTTGCCCTCGACATCCGCCAGCGTCCAGCCGCGGGCGAGGTGGTCGCGCAGCTGGCCGAGCAGCACCGAGGGCGGCTGCTCGCTGTTGTCGATGATGCTGCGCCCCACCCAGCTGATGCTCAGCCGGTCCCGGGCCGAGAGCAGCGCCTCCAGGAAGAGATAGCGGTCGTCCTCGCGGCGGGAGCGGTCGCCGGGGCGGTAGTCCTGGGCCATCAGGTCGATGTCCAGCGGGCGCTGGGAGCGCGGGTAGTCGGCGTCGTTCATGCCCAGCAGGCAGACGTGGCGGAAGGGGATGGCGCGCATCGGCATCAGGGTGGCGATGTTCACCGCCCCGGCCAGGAAACGCTGGGAGAGGCTCGCCTCGTCCACCTGGGCGAGCCAGTGCTCGCGAACCACCGAGAGCGGCAGGGGCTCGCTCAGCTCGGCCTCCTCGGCGCTCTCCTGCCAGGCGTCCAGCGCCTGCTCCAGGCGGGTCAGCGCCATCAGGTCCTGGTCGGAATCCGCCAGAAAGCAGGCCTCCAGCAGGCCACGCAGTCGCTCGCCCCAGGTGGTCACATCACAGGGGTCGGCAAGCGTGCGCCACTGGGCCTCCAGGGTGTCGATCAGCGTGACCAGCGGGCCGGCCAGCGCGGCTTCGAGACCGCCGATGTCGTCAAAGGGCTCCACCCCCTGCCAGGGCCCGTCGGCGGCGTTGCCCACCGCATAGCCCAGCAGCAGCCGGCGCAGGCCGAAGGCCCAGGTGTTGGCGGTGAGGCCTTCCGGCAGGTCGAGGCTCTGGCGCTGGCGGGCGTCGAGCCCCCAGCGGATGCCCGCGCCCTCGATCCAGCGGCGCAGGGTGGGCAGGCCGGCCTCATGGATGCCGAAGCGCGCACGCACCGCCGGCACCTCCAGCAGGTCGAGCAGGTCGCTCACCGAGAGGCGCAGCTCCGGCAGGCGCAGCAGCTGTTCGAGGGCGATCAGCAGCGGCAGGCGGTGGCGGCTGGCCTGGTCGGAGAGGGTGAAGGGAATATGGCGCGGGTCGTCGGCGTCGAGGCGGCCGAACACCGCCTGAACCGCGGCGGCGTACTGGTCCACGTCGGGCACCATCACCAGAATGTCGCGGGGCTTGAGGGTCGGGTCCTCGCTGAAGGCGGCCAGCAGCTGGTCGTGGAGGATCTCCACCTCGCGCAGGGCGCTGTGGGCGACCTGGAAGCGCAGCGAGCGGTCGCGGGCCGGGGCCACGGCGGGCCAGGTGTTGCGGCTCTCGCGCAGCGGGCGCAGCTCGAGAATGTCGTCCTGCAGCTGGCGCAGCAGGCTGGGCTCGGCCTCTTCTGTCTGTGCGGCCTTCTCGGCCTTCTGGGGCGCCTCACCCAGCGGCGAATCGAAGAGGTCGATGCGCAGGGCCTCGCCCTCGAAGAGGCCGCGGTAGGCCTGCTGCTCGTCGAACTCGTCCAGCAGGCGCAGGTAGTCGCGACCCTGCTTGCCCCAGGCGGCCAGCAGCGGCTGGGCATGCAGGTGCAGCTCGGTCTCGGCGAGCTCCGCCGGCATGCCGGGGCGGCGCTGCTGGCGCTTGCGTTCCGCGCGGAGCAGATCCTTGTGCTCGATGATGTCCGCCCAGTAGTGGCGGCAGGGGTTGTGCACGCAGAGCAGCACCTGGCTGACCCGCGCCATGGCGGCGAGGGCCTCCAGGGTCTGGGCGGGCAGCGAGGAGATGCCGAAGACGATCACTCGGCGCGGCAGCCCAGGTGGAGGGCTGGCTGAGTCGAGCGCCTGGCACGCCTCGAGAAAGCGGGCATGCACCGTCGCGCGGCTGGAGGCGAGGCCCGCTTCGCCCTGAGTGTGTGACATGTCATCACGCAGCGCCCGCCACAGTTCGGCCTGCCAGCGCTGCGCCTCGTCCAGGGGGCGCTTCTCGCCCCGGGCGGTGAGAATCACGTCGTCGCCCGCCGCCCAGGCGGTCAGCCAGTCGGCACGGTAGACCTGGTACTGGTCGAAGAGGTCGGCCAGGCGCTCGGCCAGCTGGTGGCGCTTGCGCAGGTCGTCATCCTCGGCCAGGAAGCGTGCCAGTGGGGCGAAGACGGGGGAGTCCAGCAGGGCGGGCAGCAGGCGCATCAGCCGCCACAGCAGCCGCGGCTTGTCGAAGGGGGAGACCGGCGGCACCTCACTCTCGCCGAGCACGGCCCGGTAGGCCTGCCACAGGAAGCGCGCCGGCAGGGTCACGTCGAGTGCCGCGGCGATGCCGGCACCGCCGTTGGTCTCGTCCTCGGCCAGGGCCAGCTTCAGCCACTGGCTGATCCCGTTGCTCTGCACCAGGATCGTCTCGTTCTCCAGCGGCCCCAGCGGGTGGAGGCGCATCCACTCCACCGCCAGGCCACGCAGCGCCTCCAGACGATTGCCGTGGATCACCATAAAGCCGGGTTCGAGCTCGGGGCCATGGAGGGCAGAGAGAGGCATGGCGCGGTTCCTTCGCTGGGTGCCGGAGATGACAGTCTCCTCATGGTGCCACAGCGGGGGGCGAGATGGGCCACCCTTCCCGTCATCTCAGCGGGTCGATGGAAGTCCGGCGGCTAGGGGCTTTGCGAGGGGCTTTGCGAGGGGCTGCGCGAGGTGACAGGGGGCGACCACAGTGCCACCAGCAAGGCATGCGGAACGGTGAGGACGGCAAGCCCCCAGAACATGACCCTCACTCCTTCTGACAACCAGGCCATTTCCCGGTCTGGCTGCATCTCCAGCAGAAACCACCAGGCGCCGAGGCTCAACGCTATCGCCCCGAGCGTTGCGGGTGTCGCGAGTCTCGCCAGCTTCTTGATATCGACATCTACCTGCCTGGCCCGCAGCGAGGTCATCAGCATGATGAAATGCCGGATGCTGTGGATGGCGCAGAAATAGAACGCGAACGCCAGCAGCGGCGGAAGCAGCACCGATACGGCAGCCAGCGTGCTCAACTCCATCAGCACGGGTAGCCGGCAGCGTTTCCGGGTGGTGACGATTGCCACGGCAAACAGCATGATCCATACGGCCATCAGCGCGTAACCGGTCACCTGGACGACCGTCACCAGCGCGCCGGGGTCGTACTGCAGCAACCAGGCAAACATCACCGCCACCTGCTCGGCATGGCCCGCCATGGGACCCACGATGGGCAGGCTGCCGCTCAACCAGGCGGCCAGGCGTGGCGCTCCCGGCGGAAGGAACGGGAGATCGGTCGTGGCGAAGTGCGCCACCGACATCAGCAGGAATCCCGCCAGTGCCAGTTCGGGCTGCCACCAGATAAAGGCGATGGCCAGCAGCATGAGGAGACAATAGCTTCCCAGCCACAGTGAATTGCCTAGCCCCAGCGTTCGCTTGAGGTCGGCCATGATGATCGGATCGGCTCCCCCGTGGGACATGCCGAAGGCCATCACGGGCAGCAGTACGATCCAGAACTGCTGGCCCAGGGTCATCTCCGGCAGCCACGCAGCCATCACTGCCAGCAAGATAGCCGCCACGATGGTCCCATGGCGATGGCGCTTGCCGCTGTGGACTGCCCAGCCGGGCAGGGAGAATGGCGTATCGGCTTGCATGGCACCCTCCGGTGAGTCGAACGGTTATCTGACGTCAGCGCCCGGCGGGCAATATCGCCATGGCCAGGGCGGCCTTGAGAAAGGGCGCGGACGGCAAGGCTCGCATCATGGCCAGCATGTCGATCCACCCCGGCGTATCACCCAGGAAGCGCCGCTGCTGAGCGGCCTGCGTGGCATCAAACATCTGCATGAACCACTCGGGGGCTCGCTCGGGTTGCCTGCGCAGCGCATGCAGGAACACCTTGTCCATCCAGTTCAGTACCGGCGCGCGCAAGCGGGGTGCCGACAGCCGCCAATGACCGGTGGCGGCAGCCTGAAGCAGCTGCCCCGATACCGCTCGGGCGCCCCGCTGGCATGTCTCGAAGGAGTAGCCCGTCGACGGCCGCATCCATCCCCCTCGCACTCCGGCTGCCAGGTAGCGGCTGTCCAGAGTGGGGGGGCGGACCGGCATCATGGGCAGACACCCTGTCTCGTGCCGGATCACTGTCCAACCCGTCAGATGCTGGTGTAGCCAATGCGCAAGCCGGTCGGGCAGGCCTTCCGGCGTCAGCAGCTCTCTGCACGTGGGTGCCTCGCGGTCGACGTGAAAGCATGTCCATTCCACCAGTAGCCGAGTGGATGAGAGGGGCAGCAGATAGATGAACTCGATGCTGTCGGTCGAGGGCTGGAAGTCCATCAAGGTGGCCGTCGTGACATCGAAGCCATGGCCTGGAACCTCCAGTTCCAGGCCATGGAAGACCTGCCACATCCCCTGCTGACGAGACAGCGACGACAGGGAGGGAGGGCGTGTATCGATGACCAGCCGTGCCTCCAGTGATCCCCGCGACGTCTCCACGTCGAGAAAGTCGCGGCCGGGTGAAATCGACCGGACATGGGTGCCACGCTTGACGTCGCAGGCGTTGACGTCTTGCAGTTTGCGGTAGGCCGTCTTGCGTAGCGCATCCTCGGAGATCATGGCGTAGCACGCCTGTGGATCCTCGCGCTCCACCACCCGGCCGTCGTGATGCAGGCGCCAACGCGGCCACCGGTGGCAGATGGCCTCCCGGAATGGGTGAGGCTGCTGATCCCAGAAGCACCAGGTATGTTCGTTGGCGTCTTCCAGACGAGGTTCGATCAGCGTCACCCGTGGCAGCGTTGCCCCATCGCCGCTTTCGGCCAGCCAGGTAGCAATGCTGAGGCCCGCCAGCCCGGCCCCGATGATGGCGACATCGGTATCCGGCATCCGCGTCATGGTGGCGCGTCTCGCGAGGGGGAGAAAGGCGCAAGCCGCCTGTGCAGGGGCTCGTGAAGCCGACTGTCGTGGCTCGGGGAGGTGTTCCGCCAGGGCACTTGCGCCAGGGCCAGCAGGCTCTGATAGGCCTTTCCCATCTTCGGCACCGTTACGCGGCTCGCCCAGTATCGATCCTCATCCATTCTCTGAATGCGCCGACCGATATCGCGATACACCCGACAGGCCACGGCGATGGCGAGTCGAGGACGCGGCGGTAGGTAGGCCAGGCCTTCCCAGCCGCTGGCGTAGTAGTGCTCTGCCTGCGCCACCAGCTTTTTCACTGCCATCCATGCGGCGTGCCGGGCGTCGGTGTCACCCCGGCAAATCGATTCGGCGCTGACTTCCCGGGTCATCCAGGTACGTGGCAGATAGATTCTGTCGCGCTGGGCATCTTCCAGGACATCGCGCGCGATATTCGTCATCTGCATGGCCATGCCCATATCGATGGCAAAGGCACGTGCGGCGTCAATCTCGCGCGCCTCGAGGCAGTGACACATCATGACGCCTACGGTGCCAGCCGCACCGTAGGCGTAGCCCAGCAGTTCCGCGTCATCGTCGATCCTGACGAGCGAAAGATCACCCATCATGGTGAGCAGCAGGTCGCGCATTGCCTGGATCGAGACGGGGTCGTTGCCGAAGAGATCCCTGATGTGGGTCTGCAGGTCGACAACCTGGCGGGCCTCGTCAACCGTAAGCGACGACAGGGCTGCATCGCCGTGACTGCCCGACAGGCTGTCGTGCAGGGCGACCAATCGGCGATGCGCCTGTCGGGATTCCTCGCGGGAGTGAGCGTTGTCGGCCCAGTCGTCGACCTGGCGGCAGATGCGGTAAAGGCGGGCGCCCTTGTCCAGCTCCTCGCGGGAGAGGAACCTGCCGGCCCAGTAAAAGCTCTTGCTGTGTTTTCGCAGGGTTGCCTGCGCGTGGGCGTCTGTCGTCATGGTGCCAACGGCTTATCGGCTGTCTGCTGAGGCCGGGCTATCTGGTTCTGTTTCACCAGCCGATCCACGACGGCGGCGGAGCTCACCACGCCAGGCACGCCGGCCCCCGGGTGTGTTCCCGCGCCGACAAAGTAGAGATTGCTGAAATGGGGTGACTGGTTGTGGAAACGCAACCCGGCGGATTGCGTCAGCGTGGGGGCAATGGAAAAGCCGCTGCCGAAGGGGCTCGAGAGCTCCTGGTGGAAGTATCGAGGGGAAATCGCATGCGTCCTGCCAAGCTGCTCGAACAGGTCGGGCATCACCCGCTCTGCCAGCATCTTCAATATCTGCCGGGTCAGCTGCGGTTCCAGGGTTTCCCAGTCATGCCCTCCCTTGAGGTTGGGGACGGGTGCCAACACGTAGAAGGCATCCCCTTGCTCGGGTGCCATATCGGGGTCGGTGGCTCCGGGCCGGTGGAGATAGAGGCTGAGATCGTCTACCAGTTCATGCTTGTCGAAAATGGCATCCAGAATCTCGCGGAAGGTATCCCCGAACACGATCGTATGGTGTTCCAGCTCACTGTAGGTGCGCCGGGTGGTGAAATAGACAACCATCAGCCCCATCGACTGCTTCATACGGCGACGCCATGCATTCAGGCTGCGTCCCCAAGGACCCATGGGTAGCCAGTGCTCATAGACGTGAAGAGGGTCGGCATTACTCACCACGATGTCCGCCGACCGGTGAGTGCCATCGGCGATCTCGACGCCAGTGACCTGCCTGCCCTCAACCGTGAGTGCACTGACGTGCTGCTGGGTCCTTATCACGCCGCCATGGCGCTGGAAGAGTTCGGCCATTGACGTGACCAGGGCGCCGGTTCCCCCCTTGGGATACCACACGCCGCCGCGCCGCTCCAGGGCATGAATGAGTCCGTAGAGCGACGATGTCTTGAAGGGATGTCCCCCGACCAGCAGCGACGGGACGGAAAAGGCCCGCTGCAGACGTTCATCCTTGAAGAAGCGTGACACGAACCCGTGCAGGCTGATGTCCGCCCGCAGACGAACCAGGTCGGGGAGCACGCGCAACATGTCGACGACCCGCGTGAACGGCTGTTCTGCCAGGTCAACAAAGCCACGCTGATACATCGCCTCCGTGGCTGTCAGGAACCTGTGGTACGCGTCACCCTCTCCGGGTGAGAGTCGATCGATTTCTGCCACGGTCTCTTCGATACTGGCGCTGTAATTGAAGTGACTACCGTCGGCATACTCCATTCGATAGAAGGGCTCCACCGGCAGCAGCGTGACATGATCGTCGAAACGCTCGCCGAGCAGCCTGAACAGCTCCTCGAAGAGGAAAGGCGCCGTGATGACGGTAGGGCCTGCATCGAAAGCGACATCGTCAAGATGGAAGACCCGGGCGCGCCCGCCCAGGTCCTCGTGGCGCTCCAGCAGCTCCACCTCCCAGCCATCAGCCAGCAAGCGGATGGCCACTGCCAGGCCGCCAAACCCGGACCCAATGACGATGGCTTTGCCTTTCATCGAATCATGTTCTCCTGGCAGGTGCCGTACCGCACTGTTTCCGTCAGGGATGAGAGCGTCTGCGGGTCTGTTCATGGAATGGCGCCTTGGTGTAGGTCGCGGGACAGTGAGCGGATACTCGCCTGGTGAGCCATCAAGCGCTGGCGCAGACTGTCGATGATGTCATTGAGCGCGTGGGCAAGAAGCGTTGGAAATTCCGCTTTCAGTCTTTCGGCTCTCGTCAGCGCAGCATCAGCATGGTTCAGGGCCCGTTGCATGGTATCTCGCAGGGCGAAAGGAGTGTGCTTCTGCCGGCGTGACCAGTGCCAGGTCCAGGCATGATAGCGGTGATGTGTTCTCGTATCGCAGTGGTGTAAAGAGTCTATATCAAGATCGACATCGTCCAGATCGTCGATGATCTGGTAAGAAAGCCCCACGGCATTGGCAAAACGCAGCAGGAGCGCATGCTGTGCAGCAGAGAGTTTTCCGCCCGTGGCACCCGCCTCCAGAGGCAGAGCAATGAGGGGCGATGTCTTCGCCAACGTCGCTTCCAGGTAATCGCTGAGCGTTACCCTTTCTTCTGAACAAGTGTCGGCAACTTCGATGCTTTGCCCGGCCACCACCTGGCTGATCCGATCCGTCAGAAGCTTCACCAGCGACATGCAATGGTCGGTGCAGTCGCTTCTGAGCGCGACGCGGAACGCCGCGGTGAGCATCAGATCGCCGCTACAGAGCGCCACGGCGGGATTGTCCCTTTGCCAGACGCAGGGCTGTCCCCGGCGGCTTGTGTCTCCATCGCATATATCATCGTGGACCAGGGAGGCATTGTGAACCAGCTCCGTTGCTGCCGCGGCCGCCGTGCGATGGGCGAGAGTGGCGCCGTAGGCGATTCCGCTCATCAGCGCAAAGCGAGCACGTAAGTAGCTGCCACCGGTGTCGAGATGATAGAGACTGGCGGCGACGGCCGGCCAGGCTTCGGGAGCACCGAGGCTTTCTCTCATCAAGCCCTTGACCAGCTCCAGCTCTGCATCGATCTGTTGCCTTGTGGCTTTCAAGTGTTCCAGCGGGCCTGAATCGTGGTCTGTCGGTCCAGGCTCATTGTCATGAGCAAAATGGTAATTGGCAGCGTGACGGTTTGATATCGCAGAAGCCATGCCAACGTCCCTTCAACCAGTGTAAGGATAAAGGGGCTCGTGACCTGACGTGGTCACCGAGCCCCGAACATCCAGCTTGTATGAGTCTAACCGATCCCGGGATCTACATGATCAGGGATGGCTGCACGACTCCAGGCTGTGTTGCGTCACCGGTGAATTCAGACGTTTTCGGTGGCCGGCGCTGTCTCGCTTTTCTCGTTTATCAGCTTAGACTTGCGCAAGGCAATCACGAAGATGAAGACACCGAAGACAGCCTTCGCCACGATATCCGCTATGGTGTAGCCGATTTCAACAGCAGTGATGGCGGCGCCACCTGTCAGGCCTACCAGCGGGAACAGGTAGACGATCGGGTAGAAGAGCCAGGAGCCAATGACCAGATAGATCGCGATATTCACCAGGTTCTTCACGCTTTCCGGCTGGGATTCGATGGACGACTTGAGCCCCACCACAAGCTGATAGACGATGTAAACGAACGGGATCATCGAGAGCACCCAGAACACGAATCGCAGACCGCCGGTCTGTGAGACTTCGCCGGGGTAGCCAAGAATGATCATCAGTGCGGCAGCACCGCCGAGCATTGTTGATTTCTTGATGGTCTCCGAACGAGAGAGACGCATCACGAGAATCAGTTCAATCAGCAGCAGCGGGACTGTCAGCAGCCAGTCAACGTAGCGATATGCCTGGTTGAACGGCACTCCCGTAGCGACGACTACGCCCGTGCTCGTATCGGCCGCGCTCACCCATGAAGTCATTATCTGGAAATAGTGGTAGCCCGCAACAGCGGTCACTAGACCCGTGATGACGACGGCAAGGCGATACTCGGGCGCGACTTCTGACTTCATCAGCCAGAAAAAGAGCGTGGCGGCCGCCATGACGGCAAAGCCAAACGAAAAAGCGTTCTGGACAAATGAGAATTGTCCTATTGATAGAGTTGCAATGTCCATCGACGTCTCCAGCAGCGGTGATCCGGGTTCGGGTGGCCTGTGAAAAAGTTATTCAAAAATTATATTTGAGTAACACACCATGTATAATACAGAAGTTATACAACGACAAGCACTTTCGAGCGAGGGGCATTGGGAATGCTGTTAGACTTTAGTCACTCCTTCTCCGCTGCGTCGCTGCTAGGGAGAGAGGGAGGGGAGATTTTCTCGTGTAGTGCGAGCCCAGCGATATAATCATAACGTACTGATAAAGCTGATAATTAGGCGTTCTTTAGGTGCCGATGAATCATCGCGAAGGAGCCGGAAAGGGCGTGTTAGAATGCACGTCATGCGCGAGGTAGGGTTGGCGATGAATCTCCTGTATAAATAATGTACAAGAAAAAATCTTTCCGGGCGAATCCTAAGTATGTTGAGCCAAGAGGAGTGCCGTACATCCTCACGAGGCCTGCCTGCTCCTTGTGTCGACGATGGGAACTTTCGCTGCACTTTGGATGTTGGGTGCCGCTAGTTGACAGTACGCAACGCTGATCATCCGTTCTTCCGCCGAAATGCCCTTTTCAGTACCGGATGTAAGCCATGACGGAAGTTGCCTCGGCGATCACAGTCACTATTACGTGTGATAGGGTGTCTGTGCGTTTCATTTTAATTTGCTTTAATGCCGGCTGCGAAAGGCATTGTATCCGCATGTCTTATTGATACGTGCCTTGTGGGCTAAAGTGTCAGTTGATGCCATCTCGGTTCGCCAAGTTAACCAAAATAATATGATAGTAAAGAACGACTCGCCGCTTGGCGAGTCGTTCTTTTCCTGAGGATTACCCACTCGCATGGCTTTCAGAGCGGGACTGCAAGATTGCCACGTTTGCCAGCAGTACGCCAAACACTGTCTTTGACACCACGTCAGCAAAGGTGTAGAGGAGTTGGCGAACAACAACAAAAGTATCGCTTTCGGCAAGCGCCGGAACCGCGGGAACCATGTAAGCAAAGCCGTAAATAAACCATGAAACCACCAGGATCTTCCAAGCGTTCGTCATGGCTCCCCTTGCTTCAGGACTGAGTTGCGGTAGACCGTCTTTCACGGCTTCGTTTGCCATGAAGAGTAGTCCGAAGAAAGTCAACCAGCTAAGAAGACCCCAGAACCAGAAGGGCGCGCCAGAACCTTCAACGAAACCAGCAACCTGTGGCTCATAGTATTGGCCGATGTAGCCCAGGATGATCATCAGTGCGCCCGCGCCGGTAAGCTTCCACCAGCGATTGAAAAGTTCTCGACCGGTAAACTGAAGCACAATCAAAAACTGCGTCAGCAGCATAGGTACGTCGATAAGCCAGTTCGCATAGCGATACCCATTACTGAATATTTCCCCCTCTACCCGGACCATCTGTCTTATCGCTTCATCCCAGACAAATGCGCGGTCCCACATCAGCCAAAGCTGGAATATTTCTATCGTGGCTGAGACCATTACCACTGCAGATATCGCGAAAGTGGTTCGGTATTTTTGGATAGCTTGGTTCGCAGTCATTCCGAAATACACCAGCGAAGCTGCGAAAACGGCAACCGTAAAGCCGAAGGCATGCCTTATAACTTCATACTGCCAATATCCGAATGTTATGAAGTTTTCATAATTCTCCATTATGCTTTCTCCTTTCCTGTTGACACCTTATTTGCCGATAGTCATGCAGTGGTAAGTGATGTCTTGTGTTTGTCTGTTTCGATGTCAGTCTGGTTTTCTGGCAAGCCTTGGAGCATGAACAAAGAGAATAAATGATGTGTGGGGCTGCTCTTTAAGCGAGAAATATTGGGAACCATATATGTGTCACCCTGACTGACGAAGCGCCACTGCCCTGAGCCTATCATGTACATAAGCTAGACAAAATCACGATGGCTTGCAAGTTTCGTATAACCTTGTACCTGCGTCCTTATGCCGGAGTTCGCGTCGCTGCCGCTGGCCGGGATTACCATCGATATCGGCCCGTCGCAACGCGGGGCCGTTTCCATATTCGCTATTGCTATTCTTGTTGCGATTTTAATAACCTTTTTTAATAGTTATCAGGAGAATGATCGTGTCAATTCCCGACCTGAATCCGCTCATTTTGACTAGGTCAGTCACTCCACGGCGCTTCATCTCGGTTTGACGTTGTCGGGACGCCTG
>PWEV01000195.1 GCA_003553625.1 Halomonas sp. | reverse complement strand
GGTGCCTGTCAAGCGAGAAGCGTTTCGAACTTTCCGAAAAACCTCAAGCAGAACAACCACTTTCTCCACTTGCCACCGCCGGCAACGTTGCTCGTTGCCCGCAGCGGATGCGTACTTTACGACGTTCCCCGCCACCCCGCAAGACCTCCTGATAAAAAAGTGTCAGGAGCTTCCACAGGGCCTGATGCCAGGCCCTGTGGATGAGCTCAGGCAGAAGCAGTGGCGGGCTGACTCGCCCGATCCAGCAGGGAGAGGATGGAGCGGTACGGAATCCCTCCGTGCTGGGACAGTCCGATCTCGCAGGTCCGCGAATTCGAGTAGCCAGCACTGCAGCCCACCACCTGTTCCGCCAGGCCCTCCAGGGCCGAGGCGTTCAGCTCCGGGGTATTGAACCCCTTGTCCCCGGCAAACCCGCAGCATGAGATCTCTGCGGGCACTACCACATCTTTTGCGCAGGCCCGCGCCAGGGTCACGAACTTGTCGGACAGCCCCATGCGAGTGCTCGAGCAGGTCACGTGCACCGCAATCCGCTCATCCACCGGTGTCACCGACAAGCGTGGCAACAGGTGGTCATGGGCGAAACTTACCGGCTCCATCAAAGACAGTCGCTCGTCCAGATGCTCCTGCATCTGCAGGGTGCAGGGACTGGTATCACAGAGTACCGGATAGCGCCCATTCTGACTGGCCAGCAACAGCTCACGATTGAGCTCCCGCGCCTTGTGGGCCGCCTCGTCATACTGACCCTTGGACTTGAACGCCATCCCGCAGCAGAGGTGACCGATCATTTCCGGCAGGATGACCTCATACCCGGCCTTGTCGAGAAGCGCCAGGGTGATCTCCATCACCGAACGCGACTCGACGTCATCGTGGGAAGCGCCAAAGATGCGAGTCGCGCAGGAAGGTAGATAGACCACTTTCTCCCTGTCAGCCGAGCCCCCGGGGGCGTGCTTGAGCACACGGATGGGCGCCGACTTGGGCAGAGCCGAACTCCACTGAGGGAGACGGTCACCACTCAACCGTCGCGCACCGCTGCTCACCTTTCCCATCAGGTTGGTACCCAGCACGGCTCGGCCGGCTCCTGCCGCATTGAGCCCACCCCGCGCCACCCGTGTCGCACCGGAGAAGTGTCGACCGATACGCTTGGCCAGGGAAGCCTTGTCCGCCGACCGATCTCGGCGCAGCTGACGCACCATCTCGCCGGTATCGATCCCCACAGGGCACTGGGTGGCGCAAAGCCCCGTCGCCGCACACGTCTCGATGCCCTGATAGACGTAGGCCTCCTCGAGTTCCTTCATGCGCGCCTTGTCGGATTCGGTCGCCTCGCTTCCAAGCGCCTCGAGCCGAGCCAGCTCGCGCCGGATGACGATGCGCTGCCGCGGGGTGAGCGTCAGGTCGGTCGAGGGGCAGACCGGCTCGCAGAAGCCGCACTCGATGCACTTGTCGACGATATCATCGGCCGCCGGCAGCGGCTTGAGGTTCTCCAGATGCAGCGTAGGGTTGCGACTGAGGATCACCTCGGGGTTGAGCAGGTTCTCGGGGTCGAACAACGCCTTGATCTCCCACATCAGGGCGTAGGCGTCGGGACCCCACTCCAGTTCCACGTAGGGTGCCATGTTGCGCCCGGTACCGTGTTCCGCCTTGAGCGAGCCGCCGTACTCGACGCCAACCAGCTGGGCGACCTCATCCATCAACCCCTGGTAGCGCTCCACCTCGCCGGGCTTCTCGAACCCCTGGGGGAAAACGAAATGCAGGTTGCCCTCCAGAGCGTGACCAAAAAGGATCGTCTCGGTATAGCCGTGGCGGTGGAAGGTATCGGTGAGCGCCTGCACGCCTTCATCGAGCCGCTCGATGGGGAAGGCCACATCCTCGATGATCACCGTGGTGCCTGTCTCGCGCACCGCACCCACCGCGGGGAAGAGCCCCTTGCGGATCTTCCAGTAGAGCTCGTAGGTCGCCGTCTCGCGGGTAAAGGCGACCGGTTCCAGGGTCCGGACTCCCTCCAGGCTCGCCTGCACCTCACCCATGCGCGCCACTAGCTCCGCCTCATCATTGCCGCGCACGTCGATCAGCAGCGCCGCCGCCCCGTCGGGCAGGGTGCGCAGGGTCTCGGGCATGCCCGGCTTGTCCTGGACCGAGCGCAGCGCGGCGCGATCCATCAGCTCCACGGCCGACACCGGTGACGGCTTGAGCGCGATCGTCGCCCGACAGGTGGTGGCCATGTCAGGGAAGAACGCCAACGCCGCCGCCTTGCAGGGCTCGTCCACCACGCTGTCGTAGGTGATGGTGCTGAGAAAGCCGAGCGTCCCCTCGGAGCCGATCATCAGGTGCTTGAGGATCTCGATGCCATCCTCGAAATCGACCAGGCTGTTGAGGGCATAGCCGGTGGTGTTCTTGAGCCGGTACTTGTGACGGATCTTCTCGGCCAGCGCCTCATTGGCACGAGTCTCGGCCGACAGGCGCTCCAGCCCCTCGATCAAGCCGGCATGGGAGCGGAGGAAGGCTTCACGGCTGACCGGGTCGGCGGTATCCAGCAGGGTGCCGTCGGCCAGGATCACGCGGAGGTCACGCACCGTACGGTAGCTGTTCTGGGCCGTGCCGCAGCACATGCCCGAGGCGTTGTTGGCGGCGATGCCGCCGATCATGCAGCTGTTGATGGAGGCCGGGTCGGGGCCGATCTTGCGACCGAAGGGTGCCAGCAGCTGGTTGGCCCTGGCACCAATCACTCCCGGTTGCAGGCGGATCGCCTGGCCGTCGTCGAGAATCTCGTGGCCACGCCAACCTTGCCGGAGCTGGATCAGTACCGAATCTGTCACCGCCTGGCCGGAGAGCGAGGTACCGGCGGCCCGGAAGGTCACCGGCAGTCCCCGCACGCGGCACTCGGCCAGCGTCAACTGAAGCTCCTCCTCGTTTTCCGGACGCACCACCAGCCTGGGAATCAAGCGGTAGAAGCTGGCATCGGTCCCATAGGCCAGGGTCCGCAGAGGATCATCGAACATCCGCTCGGCGGGAATCGTCTCGGCTAGCGTCGTCTTCAACTCGTTCCAGGCAGACGGGGTCACGGGTGTCATAGGCTTTCCTCGGTGTCGGCATCGACATGGCGCACCAGCACAACCAGTTCGCGGGGACCGTGTACGCCATAGGCAAGTGTCTGCTCGATATCGGCGGTCTTGCTGGGACCGGAGATCAACAGCGCGTTGGTGGGCATTCCCCTCGCCCAGTCGTGACGTTCCATCACGTCGAAAAAGGTGTCCTCGATCGTCTCGGCATCCAGCACCGCGACATGGATCGATGGCACCAGGCTGATCAGTCGCGGCTCGTCGGGGGTGGGCCAGAGCCAGAGGCTACCGGTCTCGGCGATGGCGCCGCCCACCGAAGTCAGCCCGGCGTCGACGCGCTCGAACTGCTCCTGCTGCCAGTCCTCGATATCGCGATCCACATCGACCAGCTCGACCTCGGCATTGGCCAGCGCCAGGCGGGCCTCGACGGCCACCGGGTGCTCGCGGCCCAGCGCCAGCCGACGAACGCCCTTGTCGGCGAGCACCCTGGCCAGGGCATCGCCCCAATCGTCGCGCGTGGTATGAACCACCTCGCCATGGACCGACGTGATCCAGCGCTCGAAACGGGCCAGACGCTCATCGGGGCTCCAGCCGCGCCCCGTGACCACGGCAAAATCGCACTCGGGAGCGACCAGAGGGCCGTCGGCGCGCTCGCGCAGACGCTTGAGGATGGCATTGCGGGCACTCATCAGCGCTGCTCCTTGTCGGGCGTGTCGACGCTCGGCTTGTCGGCCTGGTGCTGCTTGACCAGCGCATGCAGCGTTCTGCCGGCCGGCTTCGGGGCCGTGCGGTATTCGGTCCAGGCGCCAAGCTTCGCCGGCATAATCGCCTTGAGCTTGCCCACCACGGCCGTACCGCTTCGCCAGACGCCGGGGTGGGTCGCCATCCACTGGAAACCCTTCCAGGCAGCGGCCTCCTTGCGGGTCCGCTTAACCCCGGCACCGGGCACGTTACCGCGCCCCTCGCCCACCGCCTCCCGGCGTAGCCGAACCAGCAGGTCGGGTATCGGGATCTTCACTGGGCACACCTCACCGCAGGCGCCGCAGAGGCTGGAAGCCGTGGGCAGGTCCCGGGTCTCCTCCAGACCCATCATGTGGGGTGAGAGAATGCTGCCGATCGGGCCGGGATAGGTGGTGCCATAGGCGTGCCCCCCCACCCGGGTATAGACCGGGCAGTGATTCATGCAGGCACCACAGCGTATGCAGCGCAGGGTGTCGAGCAGTTCGTTGTCCTGATAGATGCTGGAGCGGCCGCTGTCGACCAGCACCAGGTGAACCTCTTTCGGACCGTCGTACTCCCCCTCCTTGCGGGGCGAGTTGATCATATTGAAGTAGGTCGTTACATGCTGGCCGGTGGCCGATCGCGTCAGCAGCGAGTAGAGGGGGGGCACGTCGCGCAGGTGCTCCACCACCTTCTCGATGCCGGTCACCGCGATATGCACCGGCGGCACCGTGGTGGTCATGCGACCGTTGCCCTCGTTCTCCACCAGGCAGAGGGTGCCGGTCTCGGCCACCGCGAAGTTGACTCCGGAGACGCCGACATCGGCGGCCATGAAGCGCTCGCGCAGCTGCTGCCTGGCCGCCGCGGTCATGTAGTCCACGTCGCGGGTGCGCTCGGTGCCGGTCTTCTCATGCAGGATCTCGGAGATCTCATCGGTATTGAGATGAATCGCCGGCATGATGATATGGGAGGGCGTCTGCTCGTTGAGCTGTACCAGGTATTCGCCGAGGTCCGACTCCAGCGCCTCGATGCCGGCCGCCTCGAGGTGCGCATTGAGGTGCATCTCCTCGGAGACCATGGACTTGCCCTTGATCACCGACTTGGCATCGTGGGCCTCGCAGATCTCGCGAATGATCCGGCACGCCTCCTCGCCGTCCTCGGCCCAGTGCACGCGGATGCCGTTGGCCTGACAGTTGGTTTCCAGCTGCTCGAGCAGATCGGGCAGCTTCGCCAGCGCTCGCATGCGAATGTTGGCACCCAGCTCGCGCAGGGTCTCGAGATCCCAGCCCTCGAAGCTGTCGCGACGCTTGGTCATCAGACCGTCCATCGCCTTGCGAAAGTTGCCGCGAATCTGCGGGTTGCCCAGTGCGTCATGGGCCTGGCGATGAAACTCGCGAGGACTGTAGGATTGCACCGGCTGGGGCTGGAATGCCTGATTCTCTGCGTTCATGAGGTTCTCCGCCACAGGTAGCTGGCGATGTGTTCGCCCTTCACCGTCTTATTCTGGTGGGCAAAGCGCCCGCCGATATTCATCATGCAGCCGCAGTCGGAAGTCACGAAGCGCTCGGCGCCGGCCGCCTCGATGGCAAGCGTCTTGTCCTCCACCATGGCGGCGGAGATCTCCGGGTGACGCACGGCGAAGGTGCCCCCGAAGCCGCAGCACTCCGCGGCACGAGCCTGCTCGACGAGCTCCACCTGGCCCAGCTGGGCCAGCAGCGCCGGCCCGGTCTCTGCCAGACCCATCTCGCGACGCGCACTGCAGGAGGTGTGCATGGCTACCTTTTCGGGCTGACCGCGGTCCTCGAGCCTGAGGTGGCAGACGTGCACCAGGAACTCGGTCAACTCATAGATGCGGCCTGAGATCTCGTTGGCCTTCTTTTCGAGAGCGGTGCCGGCGAAGAGTTTCGGATAGTGCGTGCGCATCATGCCGCCGCAGGAGCCGGAGGGTACGATGATCGGCCAGGGCTCGGGAAAAAGGTCGAGTTGTGCCGCCGCCACTGCCCGCGCCTCTTCATGATAGCCGGAGGTGTGAGCCGGCTGACCGCAGCAGGTCTGGTCCTGGGGGAAGAGCACGTCAATGCCCTCCCGCTCCAGCAGGCGAATGCCATCGAGTCCAGCTTCGGGATAGAAGAGGTCAATCAGGCAGGTACCGAAGAAGTAGACCTTCTCCGGCCTGGGCGGGTAGCACTTGACTGGCGTCATCGGCAAGATCCTCGACAGGCTGAAGGCGGCGTCGAAAGAATTGGTCAAACCAATTTACAACGCAGAATTGGCGAACGTTAGGCGGGGTGCCCTGACAGTGTCAAACCTGAGCAGGGCTTTTACCCGCATTCCCGCGCTATACTTTGGTAGTGGGGCAATCTGTCCATTTTCAAGTGACTGAAAGACCGAGAAAAAACAATTACTGCCCGATCGGGAAAGAACCAGAAATATTGGTATTACCAATTTGTTGGCGTACCATAACCGCAGTACATTTTTATCGGGAGTGACTTCCATGGCCTATCAACCCCTACGTCAGCCCCGCCTCGCCGACGTGATCACCGAACGCCTCGAGGCGATGATTCTCGAAGGCAGCCTCAAGCCTGGGCAGCGCCTGCCACCGGAACGGGAATTGGCCGAGCGGTTCGGCGTTTCGCGCCCGTCACTTCGCGAAGCGATCCAGAAACTCTCCGCCCGAGGGTTGCTCACCAGCCGCCAGGGTGGCGGCACCTTCATCTCCGAGGCGATCACCAGCGGCTACAGCGACCCGATTCTTGAGATGCTCTCTCGCCACGGCGAGTTCCACCTGGACCTGCTGGAGTTCCGCGACGCCATGGAGGGTATCTCCGCCTACTACGCGGCGCTGCGCTCCACACCCACCGACAGGGCGCTGTTGATCAGCCGCTTCGAGGAGCTGGACGCCTGCTTCCAGGGCAAGGACCCGACACGCGAGGCCAAGGCCGATGCCGCCTTTCATCTGGCGATCGCCGAGGCCGCCCACAACGTCCTGCTGCTGCACACCATCCGCGGCATCTTTCATCTGCTGGAGCGCAGCATCGTCGACAACCTGGCACACCTGTTCGAGAAGAAGAATTCTCGTAACGTGCTGATGGCCCAGCATCGCGCGCTGCTGGACGCCATTCTCGAGGGACGCGCCGAGGACGCCCGAGACCGCGCCCACGAGCACCTGGTCTTCGTGGAAGAGGGCCTGCTGGAGCTGGCGCGGGCCGAGACACGCGCCCAGCGCGCCCTGCGCCGGGCCCAGGCAGTACCCGCTCCGCGGCGGGAAACCGCCTCGTGAGACGCTGGCGAAACTGGCGAACTCTGCTGCTGCTGGCCGCCCCCCTCGGGCTGGCGCTGGTGATGTGGCAGGCCACCCTGATGGCCCGCGACCAGGCAATGCAGACGCTCCAGCAGGACGCCGAGAATGAGCTGCGGCTCTCGGCGGCAGGCCTGATTGGCCACCTCTCTCGCCACGACTACCTGCCTCGGCTGCTGGCGACCCGGGAGGGAGTGCAGCGTTTCCTGTCGTCGCCCCACTCCCAGGACGCCATGCCGCTGAACCTGCTGCTGGACCGCTTCCGGGCCACCGCCGACGTCTCGGATGTCTATCTGCTCGACCGTCATGCCGACACCCTGGCCGCCAGCAACTGGCACCGCCCCAACACCTTCATCGGCCAGAACTACGCCTTTCGCAGCTATTACAGCGACGCCATCGCCGGCGGTCAGGGGCGCTTCTACGGCCTGGGCGTGCAGTCACTGGAGCGCGGCTATTACTTTTCCTCACCGGTATGGCTGGATGACACCCAGCCCGACTCGACCCCCGACGGGGTCATGGTGGTCAAGGTGCTCCTCGACACGGTGGAGGAGAGCTGGGCCGGCCAGGACGCCGAGCTGCTGGTCACCGACGAAGACAACATCATCTTCATGGCCAGCCGGGCCGAGCTGCGCATGACCTCACTGCACCCTCTCTCGGAGTCGGAGCGCCAGGCATTGCTGGCGACTCGCCGCTATGCCGACGAGCCCTTGATCCACTCCGGCATCGAGCTGCTCGAACATCGCGGCGAGCGCAGCCGCCTGGTCAACTTCCGCGACGGCCCCCTGGCCGGCCCGCGCTATCTGGCTGTCTCCCGTTCCATGCCGACGCTCGGCTGGGAGATGCATATCCTCAAGCCGGTGACCCCGGTGATTCAGGCCCAGTGGGTCTCGGCGCTGCTGGCCGGCGGCCTCTACGGCATCGTGCTGCTGGGCGGCGGCATCGGCTGGCAGCGCCTGCGCCTGCGCCGTGAGCGGGAGCAGTTCGCCGAGCGCGAGCGCCACACTCTGGCCCGCGCCCGGGACGAACTGGAGCGCAACGTGGAGCGTCGCACCCGGGATCTGGTGGAGACCAATCGCCGCCTCTCCGGCGAGATCGACGAGCGCCGGCGCGCCGAGGAGAGCCTGCGCCAGACCCGCGATGAGCTGATCCAGGCCGCCAAGCTCGCCGTGCTCGGCCAGTTGGCCGCCGGCATCAACCATGAGCTCAACCAGCCACTGGCGGCGATCCGCGCCTACGCCGAGAACGCCCGTACCTTCCTGGAGCGCCAGCGCCTGGAGAGCGTCGACCTCAACCTCGAGCAAATAGTCGAGCTGACCGCGCGCATGTCGGAGATCAGTGCCCAGCTGCGTCAGTTTTCCCGCAAGAGCGGCGAGACCCTTGCCGCCGTCTCCCCCATCGCCTGCTTCGATTACGCTCTGCGCCTCTTCCAGACTCGACTGCGGGAAAGCGGCGTGGAGGTGATCCGCCACTGGCCCGACGCGGAGCCCTGGGTACGCGCCGACCTGGTCCGCCTGGAGCAGGTGCTGGTCAACCTGATCGGCAACGCCCTTCAGGCCATGGCCGACGCCCCCGAGGCGCGCCTGGAGGTCACCATCGCCGTTGACGGCGACGCCGTGGTGCTGGGGGTGGCCGACAGCGGTCCGGGCATTCCCGATGCGCACCTCAGGCGTATCTTCGAGCCCTTCTACACCACCAAATCCCCCGGCAATGGGCTGGGACTGGGTCTCTCGATCTCGTCGCGCATCATCGACGACCTGGGCGGCAGCCTGACCGCCGCCAACCGCCCCGAGGGCGGTGCCCTGTTCACCATCCGTCTGCCACGGGACACCGTCCAGCGCAGCGCCGGCACCCAACCACATCAGGAGACCCTTCCCCATGCATGAGCCGGCGGCCATCCCGGTGATGATCATCGATGACGAGCCTCACCTGCGGATCACCGCCGGCCAGACACTGGAACTGGCCGGCTATATTCCCGAGCCCCACGCCAGCGCCGAGGAGGCGCTGGCGGCCCTGGCTCCGGACTTCCCCGGCGTGGTGGTCAGCGACATCCGCATGCCAGGCATGGACGGCATGGCGCTGCTGCGCGAGGTGCGGCTGCGCGATCCAGACCTGCCGGTGATCCTGATCACCGGCCACGGCGACATCTCCACGGCGGTAGAGGCGATGCGCGAGGGCGCCTGGGACTTCCTCGAAAAGCCCTTTGCCGCCGAACGGCTGGTGGAGGTGGTCCGCCGCGGCGTGGAGAAACGCCGCCTGAGCCTGGAGAACCGCGAGCTCAAGGCCGAGCTGGAGGCCCAGCAGTCGGCGCTCGGTCCACGACTGGTGGGGCGCACGCCGGCCATTCAGCGCCTGGCCTCCATGGTGCAGCGCATCAGCCAGGTGGACGCCGACGTGCTGGTGTTCGGCGAGACCGGCGCCGGCAAGGACCTGGTGGCCCGCGCCATCCACGAGCGCAGCCGCCGCGCCAACCGTCCCTTCGTGGCCATCAACTGCGGCGCCGTGCCGGAAAGCACCATCGAATCGGAGCTGTTCGGCCACGAGAAGGGCGCCTTCACCGGCGCCGTGGAACGACGCATCGGCAAGTTCGAGTACGCCGACCATGGCACGGTCTTCCTCGACGAGATCGAGTCCATGCCCCTCGCGCTGCAGGTCAAGCTGCTGCGGGTCCTGCAGGAGCGCAGCGTGGAGCGGCTCGGTTCCAATGTGCCCGTACCGCTGGATATCCGGGTGATCGCCGCCACCAAGGTGGACCTCAAGGCTGCCGCCGAGACCGGCGTGTTTCGCGAGGACCTCTACTATCGCCTCAACGTGGTGACTCTTCCCGTCCCTCCACTCCGCGAACGCCGCGAGGACATCCCGCTGCTCTTTCAGCATTTCGCGGTGGTCGCCGCCAACCGCAGCGGCCTGGAGGCCCCACCCCTGGACGCCGCCGGCATCAGCGCCCTGCTGGCCCACGACTGGCCGGGCAACGTCCGCGAGCTACGCAACCTGGCGGAGCGCTATGTCCTGCTCGGCGCCGCCTTCGACTACCGCCTGGAGGCCCTGCTCGAGGGAGCCGAGAGCGAGGCAGGTGAGCTGGCCCTGCCCCAGCAGGTGGAACTGTTCGAGAAGAGCCTGATCGATCAGGCCCTGGCGAGGCAGCGCGGTCGGGTCACCGAGGTGGCCGAGCAGCTCGGCCTGCCGCGCAAGACCCTCTATGACAAGCTCAGGAAGTACGCCCTGCGGGCCGAGGACTACCGCCAGAGCGCCGACCCCTGAGACAGCAGTGTCCACAGCGGCGCCAGCGGGGGCAGCCAGGGCACCAGGTTGACCGCCGCCAGCAGCATCACCAGGGAGTTGCCCGGGGAGCGCCAGTCGAAGGGCTTGAGGGCCGTGCCGAAGGAGCGCTTGATGCGTGCGCCGGTGAGATCGACGCTGTAGAGCTCGTCCAGCGTCAGGTGGATGATGAATCCCAGCGCCACCGCCACCCCGTGGGCCCAGGCCAGGGTATCGGGCTGAGTGAACAGCCGCTGGCTGAGCGCTACGGTGACCAGGCCGCACAGCAAGGCCGCCAGCAGCGAATGCCAGAGACCACGATGAACGGTGAAGCGGGAGAAGAGCGCCCCCGCCAGATGGCGCACTGCGAGATAGATCGCCCCGCACGCCAGCAGCAGGCCGCCGGTATCGAGCCGCCCCTGCAGCACCAGGACGCCGGCCACCACTCCGGGCACCGCCAGCAGGTTGAAGATCAGACGGATGGCCTTCGAGCGGTCGGCATCGATGTCAGGCAGGATGCCGCCGAAGGTCACCAGCGCCAGCACCGGCAGGGCCTCCCAGGCCGTCCACAGCTCCGCCTGCCAGCCGCCATGGGCGACCACGGCGCCGCCGGCGGCGGCCACGCAAAGATGGGTGCGAAAGTCGGCCATGCCGGGGCGAGCCCTCGATATACTGGATAAACTTCCAGATTATCGCCCGCCATGGCAAGTAAAACAATGCGTTAGAGAACTATTCCGGTATCGCCGCCAGGTACTCGTCCTTGAGCTTGACGTAGTTGCCGGCGGTATAGGGAAAGAAGGCCCGCTCCTTATCCTTGAGCGGGCGCAGCGCCTTGGCCGGATTGCCCGCGTAGACATGGCCGCTCTCGAGGCGTCTGCCCGGGGTCACCACGGCGCCGGCAGCGATGATCACCTCGTCTTCCACCACGGCGCCGTCCATCACGATGGCGCCCATGCCCACCAGGATGCGGCTGCCCAGGGTAGCGCCGTGGAGGATCGCCCGGTGGCCGATGGTGACGTCATCGCCGATGGTCAGCGGGAAACCGCCGGGGCTGAAGTCGCTGGCGTGGGTGATGTGCAGCACGCAGCCGTCCTGGACACTGGTGCGCGCGCCGATGCGGATGCGGTGCATGTCGCCGCGCACCACCGCCATGGGCCACACCGAGCTGTCGTCGCCCAGCACCACATCGCCCATCACCAGGCTCGCCGGGTCGATGTAGACCCGCTTGCCCAGGGCGGGCGTCGTGCCCTTCCAGGGGCGGATCGCCGTCGTCTCACTCATGTTGATTTCCTCGTGTCGGTTCAGACCAGGCCGGCCACCAATACTACCAGCGTCATCGGTATGGCGACCCAGCGAACCAGGCCGCGCCAGAGGGCGAAGCCGCCGGGGCCTACGCCCAGGGCGCCGCGCGCCGCCGCCTCGGGCATCACCCAGGCGGCGAAAATGGCAATCAGCAGCCCCCCCAGGGGCAGGAATATCTCCGGCGGGATGGTACTGACCAGTTCGAAGGCATTCATGCCGAACAGCGGGCGCCACTCGGCCAGGGTCGAGAAGGAGAGCACCGTGAGCAGACCCATCAGCCATACGGCAAGTCCCACGACCGAGGCGGCATGGCCGCGCTTGAGCCCCATTCCCTCCAGGGTGGCCACCATGGGCTCGGCCAGGTTGATCGACGAGGTCCAGGTGGCCAGCAGCAGCAGCAGGAAGAAGACGCTGAGCCACAGCGCGCCCCAGGGCAGCTGGGCAAAGGCGATGGGCAGGGTGACGAACATCAGCCCCGGCCCCTCCCCGGGGTCCATGCCCTGGGCGAACACCACCGAGAAGATGGCGATGCCGGCCAGCAGCGCTACCGCGACGTCCAGCACCGCCACGGCAGCGGCGGCCTTGGGCAGGCTCTGATGGTCCGGCATGTAGGCGCCGTAGGCCATCAGCGCACAGGCGCCCACCGCCAGGGTAAAGAAGGCGTGCCCCATGGCGTGCATCACCACCAGCGGCGTCACCGCGGAGACATCGGGCATGAACAGCCAGGCCAGCGCCGGCCCGAAGCCCTCGGTGGTGGTGGCATAGCCGGCCAGCAGCACAAGAAGCAGGTAGAGTAGCGGCATCAGCAGGTTGTTGAGGCGCTCCAGTCCCTTGGAGACCCCGGCGGATACCACCAGCATGGTCATGATCAAAAACAGGGTGTGGTTGAAGGTCATCCGTCCCGGGTCGGCCAGGAAGGCGTCGAAGCCGGCAACGACCTCGGTGGGGGCGGCACCCACGAAGTCTCCGTTGATGGAGGCGACCAGAAACTCGATGGACCAGCCGGAGACCACCGAGTAAAAGGAGAGGATGCAGAACACGGTGAAGGCACCGAACAGCCCCAACCACCGCCAGTGTCGGCTGGCGCCCGCCTGGGCGGCCAGGTGTCCCAGCGACTGCACCGGGCTCCGCCGGCCGGCGCGGCCCACCATGATCTCCGCCATCATCACCGGCAGGCCGAGCAGCAGGACGAAGCCGATGTAGAGCAGCAGGAAAGCGGCGCCGCCGTTCTCGCCGGTGATGTAGGGAAAGCGCCAGATGTTGCCCAGCCCCACGGCAGCGCCGGTCACCGCCAGGATAAAGGCGCGCCGCGTGCTCCACCGCTCCAGGGTCTCGTTCATCGTCAGCCTCCTGC
>PWEV01000008.1 GCA_003553625.1 Halomonas sp. | reverse complement strand
ACTTTCTTGTCGGCTACTGGCATGGGATTGCCTCTTTACTTGAATGACTGCTGATCAATACCCGCACTGGGCAAGGTATCTCACGCCAAAGGCATGCTGTTTAGCGGAAAATTCGAAGGTTTGCAACCTCGCCTGTTTCGCAAGCTGCGGCCTTGCCACCAAAGTCGCTACACTGTTGCCCTTCAGTGTCATGACACTTTGACCTTGCCGGGGGCCTGGCTCCCCGGTGTCCAACTCTCGTTCACAGGAGTCTTGCCATGGCGTGGAGTCCGCGCGTCGACCGGGTCGCCCCCTTTCGGGTCATGAGCCTGCTGGAGACCGCCCAGGCCCGCGAGGCGGCCGGGCACGATGTCATCCACCTGGAGGTGGGAGAGCCCGATTTCCCCACCCCCGCGCCGGTGGTGGCCGCGGGGCAGGCGGCACTGGCCGCAGGCCACACCCGCTACACGCCGGCGGCCGGGCTTCCCGCGCTGCGCGAGGCGATCGCGGGCCACTACGCCGAGCATTTCGGCGCCCGGGTCGATCCCGGCCGCATCCTGGTCACCCCCGGGGCCTCCGGAGCGCTGCTGCTGGCCAGCCAGCTGCTGGCTGGCCCCGGTGATCGGGTGCTGATGGCCGACCCCAACTACCCCTGCAACCGCCACTTCATGGCCCTGGCCGGCGCCGAGGTGGACGCCGTGCCGGTGGGGCCTGCGAGCGGCTGGCAGCTCGACGCTGGCCTGATCGAGACCCACTGGCGCGACGCGACCCGCCTAGCGATGCTGGCCACCCCCTCGAATCCCACGGGGCACATGCTGGATGCCGAACAGCTGGCGGCGGTGGCCACGACGGTGGCGGCAAGGGGCGGCCACCTGCTGGTGGACGAGATCTACCAGGGGCTCTGCTTCGATCTCGAGCCGCTCTCGGTGGCCTCGATCACCCCGGACGCCTTCGTGGTCAACAGCTTCTCCAAGTACTTCGGCATGACCGGCTGGCGGCTGGGCTGGCTGCTGGCCCCGGAGGCGGCGGTGGAGCCGCTGACACGGCTGGCCCAGAACGTCTTCCTGGCCGCCTCCACGCCGGCCCAGCATGCGGCTCTGGCCGCCTTCACCCCCGAGTGCCACGGGATCCTCGAGGCTCGGCGCCTCGAGCTGGGGCGCCGTCGGGATGCCCTGCTGGCGAGCCTGGCACGGCTGGGGCTGGCGCCCTCGCTGCCGCCCCAGGGCGCCTTCTACCTGTGGCTCGACATCTCCCGCTACAGCGATGACAGTCAGGCCTTCTGCCGACGCCTGCTGGAGGAGGAAAACGTGGCGATCACCCCGGGCATCGACTTCGCCCTGGAGGGCGGTGAGCACCATGTGCGCATCGCCTTCACCACCGGAGTCGAGCGCCTGGAGGAGGCGGTCGATCGCCTCGAACGCTTCCTGGCACGCCGGTAGAGGGGGGGGGGCATGGATTACCCCGAGCTGGTTCCCGGCATCCTGACGCGTCGCTACAAGCGCTTCCTGGCCGACGTGCGTCTCGACGACGGCCGCGAGGTGGTGGCCCACTGTCCGAATACCGGTTCCATGCGGGCCGTGAACGTGCCGGGCTGCCGAGTGTGGCTCGCGCCCAGCGACAACCCGGCGCGCAAGCTGGACTGGACCTGGGAGCTGATCGAGCTGCCCCAGCCCGATGGCTGCCTGGCGGGGGCCTCGGTGCACACCGGCCGGGCCAACCGCATCGTCGAGGAGGCGCTGAGGGAGGGGCGTGTTCCGGGGCTTGACGGCTATGCCGGGCTGAAGCGCGAGGCGACGGTGGTGATCGCCGGGGAGAAGGCCTCCCGGCTCGACTTCCGCCTGAAGGATCCCGTGCGAGGTACTGCCTTCGTGGAGGTCAAGCAGGTGACGCTCAGGGAGGGTGACGGCCACGGCTATTTTCCTGACGCGGTGAGCGAGCGGGGCCGCCGGCATCTGGAGGTGCTGGCGGCCCTGGCCGAGCAGGGCCAGCGCGCGGTGCTGCTGTTCTGCGTGGCCCACGAGGGCATCGGTGATGTCGCCCCGGCCTGGCACCTGGACCCGGCCTATGCGGCCGCACTCGGGAGGGCGGCCGCCCGTGGTGTGGAGGTGCTGGCGCATCGCTGCGAGCTGGCGCGGCGGGGTGGTGTGCCGGTGGCGATCCGGCTGGGACCGGCGCTGCCGGTCTCACTCACCCGCCAGCTGGGCGACGAGGCCCTTCACCGGGCCGGGGTAAGGTCGGGCAGCGCCTGAGCCAGACGCTCCAGCGCCTCGTCGCCACCGGCGCCCTCGGTCAGGGCGTCCCACCACTGGCGATGCACGCTGCGCACCCGGACCGTTACGCTGGGCAGTCCCAGTACCTGGGCCATGGCCAGCCGGTGCAGCCCCTTGTTGAGCTTGATCAGCTGCCCATGGCGATCGATCGCCACTCCGAGGCGGTCCTTGCCGGCCTCGGCATCGAAGCCGAAACAGGCCATGTCCTCCATGTAGTGAAGGTAGAGGCGCAGGTACTCCAGAATGCGCTCTGGGGTGTTGAGCAGCATGCCGCGGTGGTGGGAGCGCAGGGGGGTGCCCTGCTCGGCCTGTGTCAGGAGTCGCTGGAAGCTGGCGCTCTGCTCCGGCGCCAGCCGGTGGTGCCAGAGGTCCTGAAGGAATCGGAGACGGTCGCTGTCCGCCAGGTAGTGGAGAGGGAGGTCCCAGTCACCATCCCACAGGAAGAGGTTCGAGGCCTTGCGGCGCTGCAGGCGATCGGGAAATCCCGCAGGGTAGCTGAAGGCGCGCAGCAGCCGGCGTGGATCGACCATGAGGTCCAGCCGCGCACCCAGGGTGATTTCGGCGCTACGGCGGGGAAGGCCCTGTGTCTCCAGCGCGCGGTAGCGGTCTCGCCGGGCCTGCCAGCGTCGGAACAGATGGTCCTCGAATGGGCGCCCCAGGGTTCGCTGGAAGGCCATCTTGGTGCGGTAGGCGAAGCCCGAGGTTAGCATCTTGCGCCGGAGGCTGGGGTCATAGAGCGGGGGATGGATGGCCTCACCGGTTGGCGTCAAGGGCAGGCGCTCGGCCTGCCGCAGGGTTTTCAGCGTCTGGTCGAGGCGTACCCTCAGGGCCTGGCGCGGCGTGGCTGGCGGCAGCGATTTACTGTGCTCCAGTAGAGCGGGGCCGCGCCGCGTCTCGGGAATGCGCGCCGGTACGATCGGTGGCCCGTGGCCCTCTACCGGTGTCGGCGGCGGAAGGTCACCCTGGAGCGCACTCAGCTGGCTGTGCAGGCGATAGCCGAGGATGGTGAACAGCCAGTGACCCGGCGACAGACCGCTGTGGGGCTGCCGATGGGCATTTCGCCAGGCCATCAGCAGGGTGTCGTGAGTCACCTGCTCGGCATGCCCGGTGTCGGTGAGGAAGTGGCTGGCGACTGCCAGCAGGCGGGGCAGACCGATGTGTTGAAGCCGCTCGAAGCCGACGGCATTTCCTTGGGTGCAGGCCAGGAGAACAGGCGTGAGCGCCTGAAGGGTCGCCGGCGGCGGTGCGGTCATGAAACGTTACCTGTCGATATAGAAGCGCTGGATGAAGCTGACCCTCGCCGGATCGGCGTTGCGGTCGTGGAGGACCTCCAGGTCGAAGTGCATCGCTTCGTCGTCGTGGATACGAAACACCGCTACCTGTGAGGGGGCGTCGCCGCCGCGCAGGGTGCGGAAGCTGAGCGGCGTGCGTGCATCGCTGGTGCTGAGCCCCCCGACCGTGCCGTTCACGGAGACTGGAAGGGCACGGGTGGTGCCATCGTCGCGCTCCTCAAGCACGCTGACGTTGAGCAGCGCCATCACGTTGCTGCGTTGGATACCGTGCTCGCGGGCCACTTCCTCGGGCAGGAAGCTGGTATTCACCGCGCTGTAGTGGATCTGGTAGTTGTCGATCTGCTCGTACTGCTGGGCGGCGGCATGGCCGCTCAGCAGGGCCAGGGCGCTAACCGCCAGGAAGGCCAGGATGCCAGGTTTCATCGTCATCCCTCTCGTCTACCCCGTTGTGTAACGACTCTATGGTGGCGTTGCCGGGTCAGCCGCGGCTGACCCGAAAGATCGCGATTTCGCCAAACAGGTTGGGCCACAGCCGCGAGGTCCAGTGCCCCTCGTGGTCGCCGATACCCACTGCCCGGTCGACAATGATCAGACCCTTGTCCCGGCACAGTTGTTCAAAATCGTTGAAGGTCGACAGATGAATATTGGGGGTGTCATACCAGGCGTGGGGCAGCGACTTGGAGACGGGCATGTAGCCGCGGATGCCCAGGTGCACCCGGTGGCGCCAGTAGGCGAAGTTGGGAAAGGTGATGATCGCCTCGCCGGCGACCCGCAGCATCTCGTCGAGCATCAGGTCGGGGCGGCGCAGCGCCTGCAGGGCCTGGGTCATGATCACCAGATCACAGGCGTTGTCGTCGAAGTTGGCCAGCCCCTGATCGAGGTTCTGTTCGATGACGTTGACCCCACGAGCGATGCAGGCGGTGATGCCGTCCGGGTCGATCTCCAGGCCATAGCCGGTGACGTTCTTGTCGCGTGCCAGAGCCGCCAGCAGGCTGCCATCGCCGCAGGCGAGATCGAGGATGTGTGCGTTCTCGGGGATCCACTCGTGGATCAGCTTGAAGTCGGGGCGATTCATCATGCGCGCGTCTCCAGCCCGAGGTCGCCGGCCACGCGGTCCATGAAGGCGGCGAAGACCGCCTGGTAACGGGGCTCCGGCATCAGGAAGGCGTCATGGCCGTGGGTCGAGTCGATGTTGGCATAGCTGACCGACTTGCCGGCGCGCACCAGGGCGTTGACCAGTTCCCGGGAGCGCGGCGGCGGAAAGCGCCAGTCGGTGGTGAAGCTGACCACCAGGAAGGGGCAGCTGGCCGGGGCCAAAGCGCTGGCGAGGTCGCCCCCCTGGGCCGGGTCGAAGTAGTCCAGTGCCTTGGTCATCAACAGGTAGGTGTTGGCGTCGAAGGAGGAGGAGAAGGTGTCACCCTGATAGCGCAGGTAGGACTCCACCTGGAACTCCACGTCGAAGCCGAAGTTGAGGTCGTCGGCGCGCAGGTCGCGGCCGAACCTGTGGCCCATGGCATCCTCGGAGAGGTAGGTGATATGCCCCACCATACGAGCCAGCTTGAGGCCGCGACGCGGCACAGTGTCGTGCTCGGTGTACCAGCCGTCGTGAAAGTCGGGATCGGAGCGGATCGCCTGGCGCGCTACCTCGTTGAAGGCGATGTTCTGGGCCGACAGCTTTGAGGTGGCGGCGATTACCGCAGCGCTGGCCACTCGCTCCGGATAGGCGAGGGTCCACTGCAACGCCTGCATGCCCCCCAGGCTGCCGCCGATCACCGCGGCGAAGCGCTCGATGCCCAACCGGTCGGCCAGACGAACCTGGCTGTTCACCCAGTCACTCACCGTCACCATCGGGAATTCCGGCCCCCACAGGCGGCCGGTCTCGGGGTTCTCTCGGTTGGGTCCGGTGCTGCCGTGGCAGCCGCCGAGATTGTTGAGCGACACCACGAAGAAACGCTCGGTGTCGATGGACTTGCCGGGGCCGATATGGGCGTCCCACCACCCCGGCTTGCGCTCGTCGGCGTCATGATAGCCGGCGGCATGGTGGTGGCCGGATAGCGCGTGGCAGATCAGCACCGCATTGGAGCGCTCGGCGTTGAGGGTGCCATAGGTCTCGTAGACGAGGTCATAGGCCGGCAGCGTCCTGCCGCAGGCCAGTGCCAGGGGGTCGTCGAAGTGCGCCGTCTGGGGCGTCACCAGGCCGACCGAGTCAACAGGAAGCTCAGGCATCAGTCCTTCCGTGTCCAGTCGTTGCGGTGGGCCGCAAGGGGCGGGTTTCACAGACCGACCAGGGCGCCGGCCACGCCGGCGGCGCGGGTCAGAGAGCCCACCACGATACCATCGATCAGGCTGATGGCGATGAATGCCACGATGGGCGAGAGGTCGATCATGCCCAGCGGCGGGATGACCTTGCGCAGCGGTGCCATGATCGGCTCAACCAGTTGCATCACCAGCAGCGCCCCCGGATGGCTGGCGCTGGGGGCCACCCAGCTGAGGATGATCATCGCGATCAGCGCGAAGAAATAGATCTTGAGGATGGCATTGGCCAGCGCCGCCACGGCACCGATGGCCACGCTGGCGATGGGCGCCATGCCGAAGCCGGCCACCTGCAGGATGATGACGATGCTGACCGCCTTGATCACGAAGCCGGCGGCCAGAGTGGCCATGTCGAAGCGTCCCATCACCGGCCCCAGGAAGCCCTGGAAGGGGCGCACCGCTGGCTGGGTGATCTTCACCACTGTCTGGCTGATGGGGTTGTAGTAGTCGGCCTGAGACGCCTGCAGCAGAAAGCGCAGCATCAGCAGGAAGATGTACAGGTTGATCAGGGTGTTGACCAGCAGCAGGCCGGCATTTCCCATGAGGGTTTCTCCATGTAGTGGGCAGACCGCCGTCCGGCGGCCTCTTGAAACTGATGCGTGAAATCAGCGACCGCTCAGCTCTACGGCCATCTCCCGGGCGCGTTCGGCGCAGGCATCCATGGCCTCGGAAAGTATCCGGCGCAGCTCGGCCTCCTCGAGATGCTCGACGGCGCGTTCGGTGGTGCCACCGGGTGACATCACGTTGCGCTTGAGCTCGGCGGGGGTGTTGTCGCTGGCCATCGCCATCTTCGCGGCGCCGAAGGCGGTCTGCATGGCCAGCCGCCGGGCGGTCTCGGCGGGAAGGCCAAGCTTGACGCCGGCCTCCTCCATGGCCTCGAACATCAGGAAGAAATAGGCTGGGCCGCTGCCGGAGACGGCGGTGACCGCATCCAGCAGCGCCTCTTCCTCGACCCACTCCACCAGGCCGACGGCTTCCATCAGTTCGGTGGCGAGCTGGCGCTGTTCTTCGCTGACGCCGGCATTGGCAAACAGGCCGGAGGCGCCGGCGCCGACCAGGGCCGGCGTGTTGGGCATGCAGCGCACCATGGCCAGATCGCCGCCGAGCCAGCCCTCCAGGGTGGCGGCGTCGAGGCCGGCAGCCACCGAGATGATCAGCGGGCGGCGGCGCTGGATCACGCTGGCCAATCCCTCGCAGACTTCCTTCATCATTTGAGGCTTCACTGCCAGCACGACGACGTCGGCCTGGGTCACCGCGGCGACGTTGTCGGTGTTGGTGTGGATGCCATAGCGTTCGTGCACCGGCTCGAGGAAGGCGTCGCTGGGGGAGGTGGCGGTGATCGCGGAGGGCGAGTAGCCGCTGTCGATCATGCCCCCGATGATGGCGCTGGCCATGTTGCCGGCGCCGATGAAGGTGACTCTGGTAGCCATGGGAAGTGTCCTGTGTCGCTCAACGAATGGGGCCGATGGAGGTATCCGGCAGCTGCGGTAAGTCGTTTGCTCAGCGAGGGTTTTCGCGCTCCCCGAAGATGGCGGTGCCGACCCGCAACAGGGTGGCGCCCTCTAGTATGGCGGCCTCGAGATCATTGGTCATGCCCATGGAGAGGGTGTCCAGCGGCGCCTCGGGGAAGCGGGCCTGGAGCCCCTCGAGGGCCTCGCGAAGGCGGGCGAAGGGCTCGCGCTGGGCGTCCATGCCCTCGCCGGGGGCAGGGATCGCCATCAGCCCGCGCAGGCGCAGCCGAGGCATCGCCAGTACCGCCTCGGCAAGCGCTGGCAGTTCGGCGAGGCTGGCGCCGGCCTTGCTGGGCTCAGCGCTGATGTTGACCTGCAGGCAGACGTCGAGTGGTGGCATCCCTTCCGGGCGTTGATCGCTGAGGCGTCGAGCGATCTTCTCGCGGTCTACGCTGTGTACCCAGGCAAAGTGTTCGGCCACGTCGCGGGTCTTGTTGGACTGCAGGGGGCCGATGAAATGCCAGACGATGTTGTCGAGGTCGGCCAGCTCGACCTGCTTGGCCAGGGCCTCCTGGACATAGTTTTCGCCGAATTCGCGCTGGCCGAGATGCCAGGCCTCGCGGATCAGCGCCGCCGGTTTGGTCTTGCTGACGGCCAGCAGCTGAGCGTCGGTGGCCGGCCGGCCGGCGGCTGACAAGGCATCGGCCAACCGCTTGCGCGCCTCGGCCAACGATTCGGCGAGGGGGGTGGAGGCAGAAGGGGCTGTCATGTGGCAAGCTCTGTCATACTGAACATTACAAGATGTCACCAAGGCTGCGGGAGCAAGGGAAAACGCATGGATATTACCGAACTGCTGGCGTTCTCGGCAAAACAGAAGGCCTCCGACCTGCATCTTTCTGCAGGTCTGCCGCCAATGATCCGGGTCGATGGCGATATTCGCCGCCTGAACGTACCGGCCATGGAGGACCGTGAGGTCCGCAAGCTGATCTACGACATCATGGCTGACCGTCAGCGCCGTGACTACGAGGAGTTTTTCGAGACCGACTTCTCCTTCGAGGTGCCAGGGGTGTCGCGCTTCCGCGTCAACGTCTTCAACCATGCCCGTGGCGCCGGGGCGGTGTTCCGCACCATCCCCTCTGAGGTGCTGACCCTGGAGGATCTCGGGCTCGGCACCGTCTTTCGCCAGCTCTCCATGCTGCCCCGCGGTCTGGTGCTGGTGACGGGACCCACCGGTTCGGGCAAGAGCACCACGCTGGCGGCGATGATCGATTACATCAACGACAACCGCTACGAGCATATCCTCACCATCGAGGATCCGGTTGAATTCGTCCACCGCAGCAAGCGCTGCCTGATCAACCAGCGCGAGGTGCACCGTGACACCCACGGCTTCGCGCCGGCGCTGCGAAGCGCCCTGCGCGAGGACCCGGATGTGGTCCTGGTGGGCGAGCTGCGGGACCTGGAGACCATCCGGCTGGCGCTGACTGCGGCCGAAACCGGCCATCTGGTGTTCGGCACCCTGCACACCACTTCGGCGGCCAAGACCATCGACCGGATCATCGATGTCTTCCCTGGAGACGAGAAGTCCATGGTGCGCTCCATGCTCTCTGAGTCGCTCCAGGCGGTGGTCTCCCAGACACTACTCAAGCGCATGGGCGGCGGCCGCGTGGCGGCCCACGAGATTCTTATCGCCACCGCGGCGGTGCGCAACCTGGTCCGCGAGGACAAGGTGGCGCAGATCTACTCGGCCATTCAGACCGGCGGCAACCTGGGCATGCAGACCCTGGACGCGGCTCTGGCCAAGCTGGTGGCGGACAACGTGGTGGCGCGCGACGAGGCGCAGGCCAAGGCCAAGGGCGTGCTGGCGAACTGAGCGGGTCTCGGCCGTCAGGCAGGGAACAACGGGCAAGAGGAGCAGCGACATGACGGCGAAAGAGTGGCTATACCAGCTGCTGGATATCATGGTGCAGAAGGAAGCGTCGGATCTGCTGATTTCGGTGAATGCGCCGCCGACCCTGAAGATGGCCGGCAAGCTTACCCCCATGGGGGACCAGGGGCTGACCGTGGATCAGGTCAACGAGCTGGTCAGCGCGTCGATCCCGGAGACGGTGATGGCCCGCTTCGGGGTTGAGCGCGAGGCCAACTTCGCCCTCAGTCTCAAGGACAAGGGGCGCTTTCGCGTCAGCGCCTTCCAGCAGCGCAATCAGAAGGCCATGGTGATTCGGCGTATCGCCTTCGAGATTCCCCACCTGGAGGAGCTATCGCTGCCCCCGGTGCTGGGGGAACTGGCCAATATCAAGCGCGGCCTGGTGTTCGTGGTGGGCGGCACCGGTACCGGCAAATCGACCACCCTGGCGTCGATGATCCAGCAGCGCAACGAGACGCTGGGCGGTCATATCATCAGCGTCGAGGACCCCATCGAGTACGTGCACCCGCACAAGAAGGCGATCATCAACCAGCGCGAGGTGGGGATCGACACCGACTCCTTCGAGGTCGCGCTGAAGAACACCCTGCGCCAGGCGCCAGATGTCATCCTGATCGGCGAGATCCGCACCAGGGAGACCATGGAGCACGCCCTGACCTTTGCCGAGACCGGTCACCTCTGTCTGGCCACGCTCCATGCCAACAACGCCAACCAGGCGCTGGATCGCATCATCCATTTCTTCCCCCATGAGCGGCACGAGCAGATCTGGCTGGATCTATCGCTCAACCTGCGCGCCATCGTGGCCCAGCAGCTGCTGCCAACGGTGGACGGCGGACGCTGCCCGGCCATCGAGATCATGCTCAAGTCCCCCCTGATCGGCGACCTGGTGCGCAAGGGCGATGTCAGCGAGATCAAGAACGTCATGGCCCGCTCCCGCGACCTGGGCATGCAGACCTTCGATCAGGCGCTCTTCGACCTCTTCAAGGCGGGCAAGATCACCGAGGAGGTGGCGCTGGTGCACGCCGACTCGGCAAACGATCTGCGCATGATGATCAAGTACGGTGACGCCGGCAGCGAGGGGATGACCCAGGCCCGCGAGGCCGCCAGTCATCTCTCGCTGAAGCGCGATGACGAGTTCTAGGCCGCTTCCGGCCCGGGCTCAGGGGGCGTAGACGCCTCCCAGTATGCGAGGCCCCTGGGCGCCGGTTACCGAAGGCAGGTTGCCCGGCAGCCCCTGGAGCCTTCGCCAGGCCAGCCAGGCGAAGGCTCCGGCCTCCAGCCAGTCGGCCGGCCAGCCCGATGCCCCAGCGTCGGTCATGGCCGAATCGGGATGTCGGTTGGCGAGGCGGGCAAGCAGGTCGTGGTTGTGGGCGCCGCCGCCACAGGGGATCAGCCGCGCCGCGGCAGGTGCCTCGAGCCGTTCTCGTGCCATGGTCACCGCCAGGGCCACGCTCTCTGCGGTCAGCTCCGCCAGGGTGGCTTGAACGTCCTCGGGCCGCTCCTTCCCCGTCAGATGAGCCTCCAGCCAGTCGAGATGGAACAGCTCTCGCCCGGTACTGCGCGGCGGCGGCAGGTGGAAGAAGGGTTCGGCCAGCAGTCGGCACAAGAGCATCTCGTCGACCCGTCCCGAGGCTGCCCAGGCGCCGTCCGCATCGAACTCGCCGCCGCGGTGGCGAGCGTGCCAGGCGTCGAGCAGGGCGTTGGCCGGCCCCGAGTCGAAGCCCAGCGGTGCCCGTGGATCTTCGGCAGGGGGCAGCAGGGTCAGGTTGGCGAAGCCTCCCAGGTTGAGTACCAGGCGCCACTCCTTTCTGACGCGGAACAGCGCCTCGTGGAAGGCGGGCGCCAGAGGGGCCGCCTGACCCCCGGCGGCGAGGTCGCGGCGACGAAAGTCGGCCACCACGGTAAGGCCGGTGAGCTCAGCCAGCAGACTGGGGTTGTCGAGCTGCAGGGTATAGGCGGGACCGCCGGCATGTCCCAGCGGGGCGTGCTCGATGGTCTGGCCGTGGCTGCCGACGGCGACTACGGCCTCCTGCGGAGTGCGGGAGAGCAATAGCAGGGCCTTGACGGCCTCCGCCTGGAGTCTGCAGAAGGCATCCTCGGCCGCCGCCAGATCGGCAAAGTATGCCTGCTCGGCGTGGCAAAGTTGCCAGAGTCGCTCCCGCAGGGACGCGGGCATCGGCTCGGCATGGGTGGCCAGCAGGCGCGGCCGGTTGCCGGACGGCGTATCGTCGATCTCCACCAGGGCGGCATCGATGCCGTCCAGGCTGGTGCCGGACATCAAGCCTATATATAGGGGCATGTCACTCTCTCGGGTCGTGGGGCGTCACCGCAAGGCGCCGTCTCATGCTAACATTCCGGCCCATTCGATGGTCCCGGCCGGGACCCGGCAACCGAACACATGGAGTAGGGGACGATGAGCGACGTGGCGAGCGCGCTGGCGCTGCTGAAGCGAGGCACCCAGGAAATCCTGCTGGAAGATGAGCTGGTCAAGAAGCTGGAGTCCGGGCGCAAGCTGCGGATCAAGGCGGGCTTCGACCCCACCGCTCCTGATCTCCACCTGGGACACAGCGTGCTTCTGACCAAGATGCGCCAGTTCCAGGATCTCGGCCACCAGATCATCTTCCTGATCGGCGACTTCACCGGTCGTATCGGCGACCCCACCGGCAAGAACGTCACCCGCAAGCCGCTTACCGAGGAGGAGGTTCGCCTCAACGCCGAGACCTACAAGGAGCAGGTGTTCAAGATCCTCGACCCCGCGAAGACCGAGGTGCGCTTCAACTCCGAGTGGTTCACCGAGTTGTCCGCCGCCAAGATGATCGAGCTGGCGGCCCAGAGCACCGTGGCGCGGATGCTCGAACGCGACGACTTCGACAAGCGCTACAAGGCCGGTCAGCCGATCTCCATTCACGAGTTCCTCTATCCGCTGGTGCAGGGCTATGACTCCGTGGCACTGGAAGCCGACGTCGAGATGGGCGGCACCGATCAGAAGTTCAACCTGCTGATGGGTCGTGAGGTGCAGAAGCACCACGGCATGGCCTCCCAGGTGGTGATCACCATGCCGCTGCTCGAGGGGTTGGACGGCGTACAGAAGATGTCCAAGTCGCTGGGCAATTACGTGGGCGTGGATGAAGCGCCGGGCGCGATGTTCAACAAGCTGGTCTCCATGCCGGACAGCCTGATATGGCGCTATTTCGAGCTGCTATCGCTCAAGTCCAACGAGGAGATCGAGGCGCTCAAGGCTGACGTCGAGGCCGGTGCCAACCCTCGCGATGTCAAGATGCTCCTGGCCCGTGAGTTGATCGGCCGCTATCACGGCGAGGAAGCGGCGGCCAGCGCCCACCGGTCCGCCGGAAACCAACTGGCCGAGGGGGAGCTGCCCGAAGACCTGCCCGAGGTGGAGGTGGACTTCGAGGGCAGTGAGCAAGCGCCGATTGCGGCGGTGCTAAACCGCTCCGGCCTCGCCAGCAATAGCGCACAGGCCAAGGACATGCTGGGTAACGGCAGGGTCAGGGTGAATGGGGAGGTGGTTGAGCGCGATCACATGCTGGCCACCGGTAAGTGCTACGTCATCCAGGCGGGCAAGAAGCGCTATGCCCGGGTAACCCTCAAGTAGTGGCGTGATCGCCTGCCCTGTGAACGCCTCTGTCACCTTCGCGTCGCCCTTCTGTCATGCTTCTGACACTTTTTTATCAGGAGGTCTTGCGGGGTGGCGGGGAACGTCGTAAAGTACGCATCCGCTGCGGGCAACGAGCAACGTTGCCGGCGGTGGCAAGTGGAGAAAGTGATTGTTCTGCTT
>PWEV01000065.1 GCA_003553625.1 Halomonas sp. | reverse complement strand
GCTACCGGATAACCAGCACGGCTATGCACTTGGATCGGTCGCCGGCCTGACCTACAAGCTCGATGATGGACAGATGACCCTGGTGGTTACGGCACCGGCATCCGCTTTCACAGGTGTTGAGATCAACCAGCAAGGTGTGGCGGCTTCACTGCCAGACACGGTTCAGCCTGGTTTCTATCTCGACTATGATTCCAGCGTAAGCAGCGGGGATGATGGCTACGAGAGTTACGGCGTTCTGCTTGAGGGCGTAGCCTTCGGCAGATGGGGGTCCGCCGTATCCGGCCTCGTATTCACCGGTGACCGGCAGCGCGATCAAACCGTGCGCACGGAAAGCTACTGGCGCAAGGATCTCCCAGGTCCAATGGAAACGCTGGTTTTGGGTGACACTGTTGGTGATGGTGGTGCCTGGAGTCGGCCTGCGCGCTATGCAGGCATCCGCTGGGCGCGCGACTTCTCCCTGCGGCCCGGATTCATTGCCATGCCCATGCCCAGTCTTTCGGGTACGGCTGCCTTGCCTTCCACCATCGATGTATTGATCAACAATCAGCGCCGAAAGTCCGAGCGGGTCAATCCCGGCCCATTCGAGCTGACCAACGTCCCGGTGACGAGCGGCGCGGGGGAAGTCAATCTGATCGTACGCGATCTGCTCGGGCGCGAGAGTATCATCAATCAGAGTTATTATTTTTCTCCCCACCTGCTGGCCGAAGGCCTGTCCGACTTTTCTGTTGAGGCGGGGTTTCTGCGGGAGAATTACGGCAGGCGAAGCAATGACTATGACTATGACAATGGTTTCATTGCCGGCACCGGGCGCTACGGGCTTACCTCGGTACTGACGGCGGAGACTCGCTTTGAGACGCAGGCCAAGCGGCAGGCCATCGGCGTCGATCTCGTGGCGCTGCTTGGCACCTTCGCCACGGCCGAAGCCGCGGTTGCAACAACCCGTACCGATGACCTTCGGGGCAACCATTATCTGTTCGGTCTGGAACGTCGCACCTCAAGGGGCAACGGCTCTCTGCGCTGGGGGTACTTCGATCGTGATTTCGTTCAGTTCGCAGCTGTTCCGGGCGACATCAGGCCACGGGAGCGCCTCAGTGCCAGCCTGGGTACATTGCTGTCGGGGAATGTCTCGACGGCAATCAACTACACGGCCCAGACGTCCTGGGACGACAGCCGCCTGGATCTTCTCAGCGTAAATCTGGGGGTGACGCTGCCACAGGGGATTTATCTGAGCAGCTATCTCAGTCAGGACCTTGGTCCTGACCATGACTGGAGCGCTGGTATCACTTTCAGCATGTCACTGGGGCAGCAGCGTACGGCAAGTACCAGCACCAGCTTTGGTAGCGACCGTGACACGATCAACCGGGCAGAGTTGAGCCAGTCACCGCCTGGCGGCCCCGGAACTGGCTGGCGACTGGGTGTCAGTGACGATCCCAATCAACGGTGGCGCGCGGAGCTCACCCGTAATACCACCAGCGGCAGCCTCAGGGCCGAGGCCGCCGACACGGTTAACAGCCCGGCCTTTCGCTTGGGTGCCAGTGGCACCGTCGGCTGGTTGGGCGGGCACGCTTTCGCCGCTCGCACAATCGGCGCCGGCAGCTTTGCCGTGGTCAAGGTCGGTGACATTGAAGATGTGCCGATCTACCGAAGCAATCAGCTGATCGCCAGTACCAACAGTAGCGGCATGGCTCTGGTCCCCGATCTGCTCCCTTATCAGGCGAATCAGCTCACCATTGATCCGGTCGAGCTGCCCTTCGATGTCGAGATTAAGAGCGTCAAGGAGACCGCCGTGCCGTTTGCGCGCAGTGGCCTGTTGGTTGACTTCCCGGTGCACCGATCACGCAATGCATTGGTGCTGCTCCACCAGTCCGATGGCTCGGAGGTGCCCGCCGGCGCCCGCGTGACCGTATCGCCAGGAGAGGAAGATTTTCTCGTCGGCAAGCGTGGGGAGGCCTATCTGATGAACCTTTCTGACAGCAATCACCTGAGCGTGCAATGGAAGGACGGGGCCTGCGAACTGTTCCTTCCGCTGGACCCCGCCGGACCGAGCGAGCCGCGTATCGGACCACTGACTTGTGGAGAACAGCCATGAAAGCAACTTCATTATCGCGAGCTGGCTTACTGGTGGGCATGGCGGGCCTGATGATGGCATCGGGTGCGCAGGCAGCCAGCTGTCAAGTAAGCGCCTCAGTTGTCAACTTTGGCAGCTTCAGTCCGCTGACATTGGACTATGTCGATAGCACCGGCAGCATCACGGTGAACTGCAGCGATGTCGCGGGCTACGCCATCGCTCTTTCCACGGGAAATGGCAGCTATAGTCCGCGCCATATGGTTTCCAGCAGTGATACTCTCGATTACAACCTCTATCGTGATGCTGCTTATCAGCAGGTCTGGGGTGATGGAAGTTCCGGCGACAATTACGCTGTAACCGTTGCAAACCCGGTAGATGGCCAAAACTATGTTCATACGGTTTATGGTCGTATTTCTCTGATCACGAGACGAGGCACTCATGTCGGCACCTATACTGACACCATTGGCATTATCGTGAACTACTAGAACTCCCTGTGCTCTCCGGCTTTCAGGCTGGCGCGCAATCAAGGCGCACTTTCGGCAGATTTTCGCTCCTGCAAAACTTGCATTCCCGCCATCCATGGCGGTCAAGACATTGCCTTGGCTTCGTCATCCTTCGGCGACCTTCCTGGCGATATAGAACCCATACCCGAAATACTCGCCATAGCGCTCGTAAAGCTCGATCTCCTGCTGCTGCTCCTCGACGATGGCCCGGGCGGTGGGGCTGTTGCCATGAGTCTTGAGGAAGGCCGGGAAGCGCTGCTGGAGCGGGCGGTAGTAGCCGTCGAGCCAGCAGCGGCGGGGGAGCACGAAGTAGCCGAGCGGGGTGTAGCCGTGGCGTTCCAGCACGGCCATCT
>PWEV01000111.1 GCA_003553625.1 Halomonas sp. | reverse complement strand
TTGCCGGACCAGAGATCGCCATGCACCAGGCTGGCCGGGGCATCCGGCAGCCAGGCCTCCAGCCCCCGGGCGATGGCTTCGAGACGAGTGCGCAGCCTCTGGTCCATCAGCCCGCGTGTATAACAGGCATCAACCAGCGGCAGCAGCCGCCGCTCGCGCTGGAAGGCGCGGCCGTCGGAGAGTGGCGCATTGGGCTGGGGCGTGCGCCCGCAGGCGTTGTCCCGGGGCCAGCCGTGGGCCTCGCCGGTGACCGCGTGCAGACAACGCAGCCCCTGCCCCAGTGCCGCCTCGTCGCGGCGACGGCGAGGCGCCATTTCCAGGGCTTCCAGCACCAGCCACTCACCCTGCTGCCCCAGCACCTCGGGGACCACCAGCCCGCTGTTCGCCGCTGCCAGCGCCTGCAGGCCCTCCGCCTCGCCGGCCAGGCGTATCGGGTCATCAGACTTCACCACCACATCGCCAGCGTCGGTGGCCAGGCGGTAGACCGCGGCGATGTCCCCACCGCCGAGCGGCTGTAGCCGGCCTCGAGATGCCAGCCCGGCGGCTTCCAGCAGATCGTCGAGCACACTGATCTTGCCCAGCATTCGAAAACACCTCCTGTCGAGTCGGCAACCTCGACAGCCTCGCGTCAGTCCGGCAGGCGTGTCAACGCGCAAGAGCACCCAAAAAAAGCCGCCCCGAAGGACGGCAAGAGCAAGGGACTGGAGGTAACGCGAAAGAGGGACGGATCACTCGGGCAGCAGCACCCCGTCGATGACGTGGATCACGCCGTTGCTGGTTTCGATGTCGGCCTGGATCACGGTGGCATCGTTGATCATCACGCTGCCATCCATGGTGGTAATGGTAATCGACTGGCCCTGGACCGTCTCGGCGCTGTCAAGGCCCATGGCATCCTCCGCCATCACCTTGCCGGCTACCACGTGATAGGTGAGGATCGCCTGCAGGGTCTCCTGATTCTCCGGCATCAGCAACTCATCCAGGGTGCCCTCGGGCAGAGCGGCAAACGCCTCGTCAGTGGGGGCGAAGACAGTGAAGGGCCCTTCACCCTTGAGGGTGTCGACCAGGCCGGCGGCCTCGACGGCGGCCACCAGGGTCTCGAACTGTCCCGCGGCGACGGCGGTGTCGACGATGTCGGCAGATGCCTCATCGTGTCCGTGGTTGCCGGCCTGTACGGCACCCGCCATCATCAGGCCGGCCATACCGACGCCCATCCAACGAGTTGCTGACTTGAAGCTTGTCATGGTGTCACTCCTCGAGAAGTTGTACAGCAGACGGTGCGCCTGGACGTCACCGGTATGTTGTGTACAGGGAGGCATCCTTGTACGCGACAAACTCTTTGTACACCCCTTGAAGAGGAAGTTCACACCGCCACCAATTTTTTTCATGGCCCCGCATGCGCCACCATGACACAAGGGAACCCGGGGACTCGGGGCCCCAGCCGTCGACCACTCTTCAAGGAGAACCGCGATGTACAAGCTGGCCTTCTTCGTGCCCCTGGCAGACGCCGAGGCAGTCAAGGAAGCCGTTTTCGCCACCGGTGCCGGGCGCATCGGCGACTACGAGGCGTGCTGCTTCGAGACACCGGGCACCGGACAGTTTCGCCCGCTGGCCGGTGCAGACCCGCACATCGGCCGAGTGGGCGACCTGGAACGGGTCGAGGAGCTCAAGGTGGAACTGGTCTGCGAGGATCACCTGATCCGCGCCGCGGTGGCGGCACTCCGGCTGGCTCACCCCTACGAGGAGCCGGCGTTCGATGCCTGGCAGCTGGAAAGTCTGGATTGACTGATTGTCGCCCAGTCAACGCGGCACGATTCACGGCCTGAAGCCGACGACCGACTCCCATCCGGTCAGGCTGAATCCATCATCTGGAATGCATCAAGCCGACCCGAAGTAGCGCTCGCGATCCTCGGGACTGATATCGCTGGCGTGCAGCGGGTAGTGTCCGGTGTGTCGGTCGCTGTAGAAGTGGCGCAGGGTGCGTTCGATGGTGGGAAAGGCGAGTTCGTCCCAGGGAATCTCGTGTTCCTCGAACAGCGCCACCTCGAGGCTCTCCGGGCCAGGGTCGAAGCCACCGATGAGATCGGCCAGGAAGATCATGTAGACCTGATTGATATGGGGCAGGCTGATCAGGGTGTAGAGCCCATGGATCGCCACCTCGGCGCAGGCCTCCTCGCGGGTCTCCCGGGCGGCTGCCTCCAGGGTTGTCTCGGCGTTCTCCATATAGCCCGCCGGCAGGGTCCAGTAGCCCATGCGGGGGGCGATGGCGCGGCGACAAAGCAGTACCTGGGTGCCGCTGACCGGCAGGGTGCCGGCAACGATGCGCGGATTCTGATAATGGATGGTGCTGCACTCGTCGCAGAGGTAGCGGGGACGGTCGTCCCCCTCCGGGATCGCGAAACGCACGGTATGGCCGCAGTGGCTGCAGAAATTCATGAGGCTCCCAGGCAGGCTGGCGGGCTTGACGCCGCTCTCGAGAGACGGGTAGAAGTAACCAAACCCGACGGAAACCCCATGTTAGAGAATCTTCGTGAACGCCTGCAAGCGCACCGCCCCCGCCGGGCCATTCTGCGTCTGCCGGAAGCGGCCGTGTTGATGCCCATCGTCGACCGCCCCGAGCCCACCCTGCTGTTCACCCGTCGTGCTGCCCATCTCAACACCCACGGCGGCCAGGTGGCCTTCCCCGGCGGCAAGCGCGAGCAGGGCGACCCGGACCTTCTGGCCACCGCCCTGCGCGAATCCCATGAGGAGATCGCCCTGCCACCCTACCGTGTGGAACTGCTCGGCCAGCTGTCGGATGTGATCTCGCTGCACGGCATTCGCGTCACCCCCTATGTGGGCCTGATCCCGCCGAACCTGCCGCTCGTCGCCGACCCAGGCGAGCTGGACGCCATCTTCGAAGTGCCCCTGGCCCATTTTCTGGAGGATCGCCGCCACCACACCGACGTGATCCCGGTGGATGGCCGCCTCTGGTATGTCCCCAACTATCACGTGGACGGCCAGGTGATCTGGGGGCTCTCGGCGATGATGCTGGTGGAGCTGCTGGCCGAGGGCTTCGGCCGTCCGATGAGCCTGCATCGAAAACCGCCCGGCCGGCTGTGCTATTTTCCCGATCGCCTTCTGGACATTCAGCAGCCTGTCACCCGCTGACGGCCCACCCGCGATTGTTTCAACTCATTTACAGGAGACCACGACGCTGAGCGCCTTCCCTCCCCCCGCTCTGGCCCCCGAGGCCCTGCCACAGCTGATCGACGCCCTGGTCGAGCAGGGCTGGTATCTGGGCACAGGCGTTCTCGACGGTGACCTCTGCGCCGAGCTCCATTCCGAGCTGCAGACCCTGGCGGACCACGACGCCCTGGAAGCCGCCGGCATCGGCCGCGGTAACGAACTGCAGCTGCGTCGCGACATTCGCGGCGATGCCATCCACTGGCTCGACCGCGAGAGCCTCGCCCAGCGCCGCTACCTGAACGCCATGGGAGAGGTGCAACAGGCGCTGAACCAGGCGCTCTTCCTGGGACTGTTCGAGTACGAGGCCCATTTCGCCCACTACCCGGCCGGCGCCTTCTATCGCAAGCACCTGGACAGCTTCCGCGGGCGCGCCAACCGGGTGGTCTCCACCGTGGGATACCTCAATCCCGACTGGCCCGCGGACGGCGGCGGCGAGATGGTGATCTACGCCCCCGACGACCCCGCACGCGAGATGGCCCGAGTACGCCCCGATGCCGGTACCTTCGCCTGCTTCCTCGCAGACAGCGTGCCCCACGAGGTGCTGCCGACCCGCCTGCCGCGAGCCAGCATCGCCGGCTGGTTCCGGCGCAACGCCTCCCTCGGCGGCCGCGTGGATCCGGCGAACTGATGGCGGGACATGACGAGAATCCACGGGGGTTGGCGGCACGCTGCGCCGCGCTGGAGGAGGAGAATCGCCGGCTCGGCTCCCGCGCCCAGCGCCTGGAGGACGAGCGCAACCATTACCAATGGCTGGCCGAAAGCACCACCGACCTGATCAGCCGCCACGCCCGGGACGGCACCTTCCTCTATGCCTCCCGCGCCGCGCGGGACCTGCTCGGCTATGAGCCCGAGGAGCTGATCGGGATCTCCGCCTACGATCTCTTTCATCCGGCGGATCTCGCCGATCTGCTCAACAAGTCGCCGCGGGTCTACTACCACGCCGGCTTCTACCAGCAGACCTATCGCTTCCGCGCCCGAGCCGGCCACTACGTGTGGTTCGAGACCACCAGCCGCACCCGCCGCGACCCCGACACCGGCGAGCTGATCGACATCCTCTGCGTCTCCCGGGACGTTAGCCGGCGCATCCGTGCCGAGGCCAACCGCGAGCGCCTGGCGCGGGTGGTGGAGTCCACCACCGACCACGTGCTGTTCATGGACGACCGTGAACGGCTGTTCTACGCCAACGAGGCCGCGCGGCGACTGCTGCGCCTGCCTCGCGAGGGCGGCATGGCCTCACTGGCGGCCGCCTATACCGCAGCCTCGCTGGCCGAACTGCGCGACATCGTACTGCCGGCGGTGACGCGCTACGGCTCCTGGAGCGGCGAGCTGGAGATGCGCGGCCCCTCGGGGCCGGTACCGGTGCTCAGCGTGGTGATGACCCACCGGGGGCCGGGAGCCGACCCGGGGCACGTCTCGCTGCTCAACCGCGATATCGGCCTGCGCAAGGCCGCCGAAACTCAGGCCCGACGCCATCAGGAGCAGATCGCTCACGCCAACCGACTGGCCACCACCGGCGAGTTCGCCTCCAATATCGCCCACGAACTCAACCAGCCGCTGGGCGCCATCGCCAACTACGCCAGCGGCGCCCTGCTCAAGCTCGACGCTACCCCCGACCTGCCCGCCGAAGCGCTGCGCCTGCCCCTCGAGCGCATCAGCGATCAGGTGGCTCGCCTGGCCGAGCGCCTGCGTCATATTCGCGCCTTCGTGCGCAAGGGCCAGACCAGCCCCCGGCCGGTGGCGCTGCTGGAGGTGGTGGATGCCGCCTGCCGGCTCTGCGAGTGGCAATTCCAGCAGGCCGGCGTCGGCCTGGAGCACCACCTTCCCGAGGCGCTGCCCAGGGTAATCGCCGACCCGGTGGCCCTGGAGCAGGTGCTGGTCAACCTGCTGCTCAACGCCCTTGAGGCCAGTCGCGACCATCCCGGCGCCGAGCGGGTCAGCCTGCGTGCCCGCCAGAGCGGACGGCGCGAGATCACCCTGACGGTGAGCGATCAGGGGCCCGGCGTTCCGGCCGCCGAGGCCGGCCGCATCTTCGCCCCCTTCCACTCCGGGCGCCCGGAGGGGCTCGGCATGGGGCTCGCCATCAGTCACTCGCTGATGGAGGCCATGGGCGGTGATCTGCGCCTGCTGCCCGACGCCGGTTCCGGCGGCGCCGTCTTTGCCGCTACACTGCTGGCCGAACCCGCTCCCCTGGCTCCCGCGAGGCACCCGTGACCGATACTCCGAACGCCTGCATCGCCGTTGTCGATGACGACGAGGCCCTGCGCGAATCGCTGGCCTGGCTGCTCGACTCCGTGGGCCTGACCAGCCGCGCCTTCAGCGACGGCGAGGCCTTCCTGGCCGAAGCGCCCGGAGGATTCGATGCGGTGCTGCTGGACGTGCGCATGCCGGGCCTGTCGGGGCTTCAGGTGCAGCAGCGGATGAACGAGCGCGGCGATGAGCCACCGGTGATCTTCATGACCGGCCACGGCGACGTGCCCATGGCGGTAGCGGCCCTCAAGGCCGGCGCGCTGGACTTCATCGAGAAGCCCTTCAACCACCAGCAGCTGATCGACATCGTGCAGCAGGCGCTGCTGACCCACCAGCAGCGACGCCGAGAGCGCGAAAGACATGATGCCCTGCAGGCACGCTATGCGGCGCTGCGCCCCAAGGAGCAGCGGATCCTGGTGCACGTTGCCGAGGGCATGACCAGCCGCGAGATCGCCGAGCATCTGGACATCAGCGCCAAGACCGTGGAGATCTACCGGCTGCGCGCCATGAAGGCGCTGGGGGCGGCGAGTCTCGCCGAGCTGGTGCGGCTTTGCGTGGCACTGCAACTGGTGACGGCCCTGCCTGCGAGGAACCTCGCCGACCGTGACTGAGCGAGGGCTTACCCACCGACGAAAACGGGCGCCCGAAGGCGCCCGTGGTGTGATCGCGGCTCGTCTCACTCGTCGCGAAGCGCCAGCTCCTCGAAGATACCGTTGAGGGCCGGCTCTTCGTCGGGTTCCCGCTCGGCGGGGGGGCGGAGTGCCACCAGCTGGCCGCTGGGCGACTCGAGCAGGCCGCGCAGCTGCTCGTAGTCGAATGCCTGGCCGTTGGCGTTGCCTGCATTGAGGCGCGAAATGGTGTCGATCAGCGCGGACATGCCGTGTTCCTGCTCCTCCAGTGGCTTGAAGACCTGCACCAGCGGCTGGCCGTCCAGCCAGCCGACCTTGATCGGCTGATCGATGATATTGACCTGGGTGCCCACCGGCACGTTGTTGAATACCGATTCGACATCCTCGGGGAACATGCGGATGCAGCCCCGGCTGGCGCGCATGCCGATGCCGTCGGGCTCGTTGGTGCCGTGGATCAGGTAGCCCGGGATATCCAGCAGCACCGCATGGCGCCCCAGCGGGTTATCGGGTCCCGGCGGGACTACCGCAGGCGGCGGGTCACCGCGCTCAGCGGCCTCCCGGCGCATGGAACTCGGCGGATACCAGGCCGGATCCTCAAGGCGCATGGTGGTCTTGGTAATCCCCAGCGGGGTGTCGTAGCCGTCGCGTCCGATACCGATCGGGTAGGTCTCGACCCTGGGCGTCTCGCCCTCAGCCACCTTAGGATAGTAGTAGAGGCGCAGCTCGGCGATATTGATCACGACGCCGGTGCGCTCGGCGTCGGGCAGGATCCGTTGCGCCGGGATCACCACCTCTGTGCCCTCGCCCGGAATCCAGATGCTCACATCGGGATTGGCGCTGATGACCTCCTCGTAGCCGATACCGTGCTCTCGGGCGATGTCCATCAGGGTGTGCTCGTGATCCTCCACCGTCACGGTGTAGGTCTCGCCGATCACGTTACCCTCTGCCGGCAGCGGATAGTGTCCACGGGGCCATTCGCGCTCCTCCTCGGCCATCACCGCGCCGGAAAACGCCAGCGCGGCGACAAGGAGCCCGCCCGTGGCACGTGACCACCACCTCGGGGTCTTCCGGGTCTCACCCGGCCTGGATATCGTCATTGCCATTTATTCACCTCGTCAAGGCAGCCTCGGCCCGCGAGGCCTCGGAAATTTATCATGTCGCTAGTGTAATGGGGAGCGACCCGGTCATGAGCCGCAACACTGTTGGAATTTGTCACAGAGATCCTGTACGCCTTACACCGCAGGGGCTTTCAGGACGGTTTGACGACGCGACCAGCCTATCAACGCCACGCCGGCCACGATCATCGGCAGGGTCAGCAGCATGCCCATGGTCACCCAGCCGAAGGCGATGAAGCCGATATGCGGATCGGGCAGGCGCACGAACTCCACGGCGAAGCGGAAGACGCCATAGAGCAGCAGGAATAGCCCGGAGATCAGCCCGGTGCGCCGTGGTGAACGCGACAGCCACCAGAGCACCGCGAACAGTACCACCCCTTCCAGGGCAAACTCATAGAGCGCCGTGGGGTGGCGCGCCTCCGGCCCCATGTGCGGGAAGGGCATTGCCCAGGGCAGCTCGCTGACCCGCCCGGGCAGCTCATGGTTGATGAAGTTGCCGATCCTTCCAGCGCCCAGTCCGATCGGCACCAATGGGGCGACGAAGTCGGTCAGCCGCAGGAAGCCGAGGCGGTGCTTGCGGGCGAACAGCAGCGTCGCGACCAGCACACCGACCAGGCCGCCGTGGAAGCTCATGCCCCCTTCCCAGATACGCACCAGCCAGAGCGGATCGGCAAGCCATTGATCGCTGCCGTAGAAGAGCGCGTAGCCCAGCCGCCCACCCAGCACCACGCCCACTGCGGAGTAGAAGATCAGGTCGCCGATGTCATCGTGAGTCAGTCCCAGTCGGTGGGCACGGCGGCGGCCCAGCCACCAGGCGGCGGCGAAGCCTACCACGTACATCAGGCCATACCAGTGAATCGCGAACGGACCGAGGCTGATGGCCACCGGATCGATGTCGGGATAAGAGATCATGGAAAATTCTCGTCTGTCGTGAAGATTGACTCGTCGGTGAGACGAGCCGCCAGTCAACAACGAGTCAGACGCGAGGGGGGCGCTGGAGACGCTCGGGCGAGATGGACATCCAGGCAGTGGCCGCCACAACTAACACGGCGGAGGAAAGGGGTAGCAAGGTGCTGCCGGACGAGACGCAATCCGCCAGGTTCAAGCAGGATGTCACGCAGCCGTTACTACCATCTTCGACCTGCGCTTGATCCAGCACGCTACCGAACTCCAGCATCTCGATGGAGAGCTCGGCCTGGATGGGACAGCTGACGTCGCGCGAGTGATCATCAGCCGCCGCAACCGGTGCGAGAGAGATGGCAAATGCCAACGACAAGCAGAGCAGCCATGAGACAAGAAGACGAAGATTGATCAGATTCAATTACCAGAGAAAGGAATAGACCGACGCAGTATTTCACGGCGATCAGGGGCCAGCAACTCGCTTACTGCCACCAAGGGGCCAAAACCCTTTAACGGCGCCCGGTCCGGAGCGGCAGGAACGGCTCGCACCAGCAATCTTGCCGCTGTGTGTACGGCATCGAACAGACGGCGGACTCGCCGGGCATCAGGATTCGAGGTGAAAGGATGCAGATCCGTTGTCGAAGCGGGAGAGGATCGAAGCGCCTTACCCCAACACACCCAGGCACGCGTCCCGCCGGGTCGGAAGACCGCAGTAAAGCGTGTCGGGCACAGACAGGAGCCTGCACATGGGTCTTCAAGCGCCAGATATCGATATCACCGCCGAGCCACGGGCACTCAAGCGCGCACTGGGTGAGTACCGCACGCCGAGCCTCGCGCGCAGTGTCGTGGAACTCATGGTCACGGTGATCCCCTTCGCCGCCCTCTGGCTACTGATGTGGGGCACGCTGAGCGCCGGCTACTGGCTTGGCCTGTTGCTGGCCGTCCCCGCCGCGGGTCTGCTCGTGCGCTTGTTCATGATCCAGCACGACTGCAGTCATGGGGCTTTTTTCCCCTCTCGAGGTGCCAATGACTGGGTCGGCCGGGCCATCGGCGTATTGACCCTGACGCCCCATGATCTATGGCGACACAGCCATGCCATCCATCATGCGAGTTCCGGCAACCTCGATCGCCCGCGGCTCGGCGGCATAGAAACGCTGACCGTCCGCGAGTTCCGAGACTTGCCGCGAAGGAAACAGCTCCAATACCGCCTCTACCGACACCCGCTGGTGCTGTTTGGTCTCGGCCCAGCCTACCTGTTTCTGCTGGATCATCGCCTGCCAGTGGGGTTCATGCGAGCGGGTTGGATGCCCTGGCTGAGCACCATGAGCACCAATGCGGCGATCGTCCTGCTCGTCGTCACCATGATCTGGCTCGTCGGTGTGATCCCCTTCTTGCTGGTGCAGCTGCCTATCACGCTTCTCGCCTCATCGATCGGTGTCTGGCTGTTCTATGTCCAGCACCAGTTCGAGGACACCCTGTGGGAGCACGACGCCGACTGGACATTCCACGAGGCGGCGCTGCATGGCAGCTCCCACTATGATCTGCCGCCTCCCCTGCGCTGGTTCACTGCCAATATCGGGATACACCATGTCCATCATCTCTGCAGCCGCATCCCCTTTTACCGGCTGCCCGAAGTGCTGCGCGACCATCCCGAACTGGGGAATATCGGCCGCCTGACCCTGCGCAAGAGCCTCGAATCGGTGCGGCTCAGGCTGTGGGACGAGGAGTCGCGCCGCCTGATCCCCTTTGCCGAGGCGAACACGACGGCCACCAACAGGGCTCACTGACCGGCTTGGACTTCTGGATTCTGGCCTCGGCGTTACCGGCAGTGGCGATATCAACCACGCGGCCCAGCACCGGGACGTCCATGTCCATGCAGGACCAGGTCCATAGCGCTGGCGCCGGCATCGAAGCATGGCCCTGACGCGGGAGCCTGCCTACAACACCGACCAGTCGCGTCCACCGTTGACGCTGATCAGCAGCTGATTGAGATCATCGGCCGCCACCAGACGCTGGGGGTCGTTTGGATCCACCGCCAGGTGCATCAGATAGCGCTCCCCCCAGCCGGGCTTCACCACCTCCCAGTCACGGCTGGCTTCGTCGGCTCGCATCAGGCCGACATCGAGAACGAAGGCATAGAGAGCTCCCTGGCTGGACACCACCAGGCTCGCGGGACGGCGCTCCTCGTAGATCTGGCGCCAGCGCTCGCCGCCGTTCGGGCTCATCAATAGCCCGGCCTGAGTAGCGGCGTAGAGATGGTCGGGATCACGACTCGAGGCGGCCAGGGCAATCAACCCGGCCGGCGCCTTGGCTCGAACCTCCCAGCTTTCGCCGCCATCCTCGCTGACCTGGAGCTGGCCGGCATAGGCGCCGTAGAGCACCCGGGGGCTGGCCGCACTGATGGTCATCTGATGGAAATCCACCGGGCCATCGACGCCGGTGGCATGCTGTGACCAGCTGCGGCCTCCATCCCTGGACATCAACACGCCCAGGTTGCCTCCCCTGGCCGGGTGGCCGCTGGCGAAGAATGTCTCGGCCTCTTCGGGATGGGGAGCAAAGCCCATGAAGTCGTGGGACTCTTCCGAGACCAGGCGCGCCATTCCCTCACCATCTACGGCATAGAAGCCATGGTGGGTGGCCAGCCACAGTCGCTCGCTATCGGAGCGGTCGAAGGCGAGGCCGTGAATGTGGGTCTGCTGGCGCAGCTGCTCGAGGCTGATACCACTCGGCTCTCGGGAACAGCCCGCCAGCAGGGTCAGCAGCACGGCCACTAAAAGCGGCCATCGGTAGTGGTTCATGCCGTCATATCCTCATTATTTGCCAGACGTGGTGGGCGCCATGGGACGCTGCCGCATGGCGCCGAAGAGTGATACGGCGAGATCAGCTCACGCGAATCGTCGCCATCATGCCCAGTTCCTCGTGCTCGATGATGTGGCAGTGGAACAGCCAGTCGCCGGGCTCGCGGAACACCATGCGCAGCCTCATGCGCTGGTAGGGCGCCAGGTTGACGGTGTCCTTCCAGGCCAGCCAGGGGGCATCGCGCCACTCAGCCTCGGCGTCGCGGGTCGCGATCACCTGGAAGTGGGTGCCATGCACGTGGAAGGGATGGTCCATATGGGAGTTGTTGAACACCTCCCACTCCTCCACCTCGCCGGCCTGGCCCTCGAAGAGGATCTCGTCCATGGCGAAGGCACGGCCATTGATCAGGAAGTCCACCTCGGGCCTGCCTGCCATCCCGGGCATGCCGTGGCCATTTCCATTTCCATGACCTTTGCCATGACCTTTTCCATGACCATCACCGGCCTGGGCCCCGCCATGCCCCATTCCGTGGGCAGCGTCGTGGCCACCGCCACTGTGGAGCATCGATGAATTATTGTTATCGTCATGGCCCGGCATCACCTCGGTCAGCTCCACCCGACGCTGCACCGCCGGCTCGACCAGGGGCTCGACGCTACCCAGCCGATCAGGCAGGGTGACGGCGGGCTGAACGCCCGAGTTACGGGTGTGGATCGCCAGCAGCGGCGCGACCTGATCCAGATGGGGCGGCCGATCGCCCATCCAGCCCCGCCCGTAGGGGTGGCTGGCCAGCCAGAAGCGCCCTTCGGCCTGCTCGCTCACCCGCACCAGCAGGTCGGCGCGCTCGCCCGGGGTGATCAGCAGCTCCTCCAGCGGCTGCGGCCGCTCGATCAGCCCGCCATCGGTGCCGATCAGGGTCAGTTCGTGCTCGTCCAGTCGCAGACGCAGATAGCGTCCGGCGCAGGCATTGATCAACCGCAGGCGCAGAGTGGTGCCCGGCGCCACATCGAGGCGCGGTTCGCGCTGGCCATTGACCAGCAGCAGCTCGCCCTCGCGGCCGTTCATCCAGTCCTCGGCGGTATGCGGAGCCACTTCGCCCTCGGCGGTCAGGCGCAGGTCGCTGACCACCAAGAGGTGCTCCTCCACCTCCATCGGCAGCACATCCTGGGGCGGGCGCACCAGCAGGGCGCCGGCCAGGCCATGGGCCACCTGTCGGGCAGTGCCCTGGTGGGGATGCGGATGGAACCAGTGCAGGCCGGCGCTGCCCTCGGGAAGGGTGTAGCGGTAACGGCGTGACTCGCCTGGCGCCACGGCATCCCAGGGGGCCCCATCCTGGTCCTGGGGTACCGGCACGCCGTGCCAATGCACGGTGGTCTCCTGCTCCAGTTCGTTGATGAGGGTGATGTCCAGCTCATCCCCCTCGCGCACCTCGATCAGCGGGGCCACCTTGCCGTTGTAGAGCCACAGCCTGGCCTCGAGCTCATCGCTCAGCGGCACCGCATGGGGGGCCGGGGCCAGCGCACTCCGGAAGCGGCCTGCCGTATCGCTCAGGTTGTTGATGCGCGGCAGCGGCTGCAGCGGCTGACCGCCTCCGGGAAGCATGGCAGGCGCCATGCCGTGGCGTTGCTTGCGGGTCGCGGCGAAGGCCACATAGCCGGTCGATGACAGGGCCAGGCCACCCAGGGCCGAGTAGCTCAGAAATTGGCGACGATTCATCGGATTGTCCTCGTGACATGAACACTCTCACTGCGGGTCGATCACCCGCAGTGCCATTCGAAAGAGAGGTTCAGACGCGAGGAGGACGCTCGAGGGGAGCGGGAGGGCCAGATGGATCGCCCAGGCCAGGCCCGGACAGGGTAGTGGAAGACGTCACCAGGCCGGCGGCCCGTGGAGCCATGGAGGCTCCACAGGAGACGCAGGGCATACAGCAGGGAGAGGCCAAGGTAGCGTCTGGCTCATCTGGGCCAGCGGTTTCCGACGTCTCCCATGCGGGCAGTTCCTGCATGGCCAGACTCTCCAGACAGGAGGCATCGCCATGGTGGCCAACCGCGGCTACGGGCGCCGCGATGGCCAGCACCAGTGCCATCAACAGGCTGAGCAGCCAGTGGCAGGAGAGTCCTCGCATGGGGTGAAACGGCCTCGTAAGCCAATAAAGGCGCGAGTATTTCATGGCCCCGAGCAAACCCGCAACCCGGACCCTGCAC
>PWEV01000061.1 GCA_003553625.1 Halomonas sp. | reverse complement strand
TGATGAAGTCGAAGGACTGGCCGGCCAGGGTGGCGTCCATGGCACGCCGCTGCTCCAGGTCGTCCAGGTACTTGAGGAAGAGCAGCCAGGAGGTCTGCTCGGTGTAGTCCAGCTCGGTGGCGCAGCCGGCCTCTTTCCAGAGCACATCGTCGATGTTCTTGAAGGTCTGCTCGAACATGGGTGTCGCGGGTCCTTGCGATGGGAATCGTGGGGGTAATGCTACGCCGCGGCATCGGCCTACGCCAATCGCGCTACGAGCGGCGCTCCCGCTGGCGGATGGCCGTTCTCAGTGAGCCTGGGAGATGCCTTATTTTAATTTCGGGCCGAACTTAAAATAAGCGGCCGCGCTATTTTAAGTTCCGAAGCCCCCAGCGCCGCCCCGAAATGGCCAGTCATGTCGATGTCATGAACATGTGCCGCTGACGTGTCGAAAAAATCGCGTTTCTTGAACATGTGGCTGCGATATGTGCATGCCTTAGACAAGACCGGGATACAAGCAGGCAATACCCCATCAGCAAGAAGCCCGGCACATGGCCGGGCTTCTCTCAGGAGGGGTCAGACAATCAGCAGAGACGGTCGTGGCCGTTATCCAGGAAGGGATAGTCGGTATAGCCCTTCTCATCGCCGCCGTAGAAGGTGCTGTGGTCGGGCTCTGTGAGCGCCGCACCCACGCGGAAGCGCTCGGGGAGGTCGGGGTTGGCGATGAACGGGCGACCGAAGGCCACGGCGTCGGCGGTGTTGTCGGCCAGGCGCTGGCGGGCGAGCTCGGCGTCGTAGTTGCCGCAGTAGATCAGGCCGCCGCTGAAGCGCTGGCGCATCTGCTCGCGAAAGCCCTCGGGGAAGGTGATATCGCCCCCCACCCAGTTGGGCTCGTTGAAGTGGAGGTAGGCCAGGCCGCGGCGGTTGAGTTCGCCGGCCAGGTAGTAGGCCATCTCCTCGGGCTCATCGTCGGTCAGGCCGAAGAGTTCGATGAAGGGCGTCAGGCGAATGCCGACTCGAGCGGGACCGAACACTTCGGCGACCACGTCGACCACTTCCAGCGGGAAACGCGCACGGTTCTCGATGGAGCCGCCGTACTGGTCGGTGCGCTGGTTGGTGCCGGTGGCAAGGAACTGGTTGAGCAGATAGGCGTTGGCCGCGTGCACTTCCACCATGTCGAAGCCGGCCCGCTTGGCGCGCTCGGCGGCCTGACGATAGTCATCGACGATGCCGGGGATCTCATCGGTTTCCAGCGCCCGCGGCGTGCTGGTGGGATGCGGCCCGGCGGTGCCGTCGTCGAACTCGACGAAACACTCGGCGCCCTCGCCCTTGAGGGCGCTTGGCGCCACCGGCTGTTCGCCGTTGGGCTGCACCATCTCATGGGAGACGCGTCCCACGTGCCACAGCTGCAGCGCCATGCGCCCGCCCTTGGCGTGAACGGCCTCGACGACCTCCTTCCAGCCCGCTTCCTGGGCGTCGGTCCAGATGCCCGGCGTATACACGTAGCCCCGCGCCGTCGGGGAGATGTTCGTCGCCTCGCTGATGATCAGCCCGGCGCTGGCACGCTGCCCGTAATAGGCCTGCTGCAGCTTGCCGGGGACGCTGTCCGGCGTCCGCGAGCGAGTCAGCGGGGCCATGATCACGCGATTGGGCAGGCTCAGGCTGCCAAGCCGTAGCGGGGTCAAGAGCCCCGGAGTGAAGGAAGATGTATCAGGCATCAAGACGCCTCCAGATGAAGAATTGAGTGCAGGTGAAGTTAGCTCACTAACAATATATGGAGTCGAACATGCCCGAATCCAAGGGATACCCCTGATATGGCGTGTCACAGAGGCTAAAAGATCGACAGCCCCAGCCTGCCCGCAAGCCCTGTAATCATCGAGAGCGCGCGAGTGGAGTTGCCGTGCTGGTTGAGCGCAGGGCTCCAGGCACTGATAACGCCCTGACCCGGCACGACAGCCACGATGCCGCCGCCGACGCCACTCTTGGCCGGAAGACCAACTGAAAAGGCGAACTGGCCGGACTGGTCGTACATGCCGCTGGTCGAGAGGATGGCATTGACGCGGTGGGCATCCCGCGGCGTGATCACATGCTCATCGCTGATGGGATGTACGCCGCGGTTAGCCAGGAACAGCAGGCTCGAGGCCAGTTCCCTGCAGCTCATTTCCAGCGAGCACTGGAAGAAGTAGTGGGCCAGTACGTCTTCAACTTCCGCCTCGATGTTTCCGAAACTCTTCATCAGGTGGGCCAGGGCAGCGTTGCGGCTACCGTGACGGGTTTCGGATGCCAGTACGACATCGTTTACGTCGCAGCGCTCGCTGCCGGCCAGGCGCCGCACGAAGCTGCGAAAGGCCAGGCGGCTGGAGGAAAAGTGCGACACCAAGGTGTCGGCCACCAGAATGGCACCAGCATTGATGAAGGGGTTGCGGGGAATACCGTGCTCCCACTCCAGCTGGACGATCGAGTTGAAAGGGAGGCCGGAGGGCTCCATGCCCACCCGCTCCCAGAGGCCATCACCCATGCGCTGCATCGCCAGGACGAGACCGAACACCTTGGAGATGCTCTGGATCGAGAAGGCGATATCAGCATCGCCCGCGGCATGGACCTCGCCGTCCAGGGTGGCGAATGCAATGCCGCATCGCGCCTTGTCCACTGTGGCCAGGGCGGGAATATAGTCGGCGACCTTGCCATCGTTTGGCAGTGCCAGTGCGGCTTCGTGGATTTCGCCAAGGGCTTGACCGCGATAGGCATCACCGTCTGTGAGGGCGCTCATGGTGGGTATCTCCGTTGATAATGGCGCGAGGCGGATAAGACAGAGGCGAGTCCCTTGTGGGAACCCGCCCCTGATTCAATCCTAGTGGCCGACGATGATTGACCGAGATCAGTAACCGAGATCAGTAACGAAAATAGTGCCCAGCGATCAGGGCTAACCAGCACATCGCATAGATCAGCAGCAG
>PWEV01000022.1 GCA_003553625.1 Halomonas sp. | reverse complement strand
CCCGACTCGCCGCTGGTGGCCGTTGGGCTTGGCATGGGTGTCGTGGTGCTGGCGTTGGCAGCGTTGGCCGTGCTGGCGGCCTGGTGGCGCTTCCACGGCTATGTGCTGCGGGACGAGGGCGAGCGGCAGGTTCAGGTCAGCGGCCTCTTTCATCGTCACGAGCAGGTTCTGTCGCTGTCGCGCCTGCAGGTCGTCGAATGGGTACAGACCGGCCTGGGCCGTGTGCTGGGACGGGGATATCTGGTCTGTCACCAGTTCGGGGCCCTGGGGGGGGCCGCCGCCGAGTCGCGGCGTTTTCTGGTGCCGGGGGTGACCCTGGCCGAGGGCGAGGCGCTGATCGAGAGGCTATGGCCGGGGTCTGGCACCCTGCCGCCATTGAACCGGGTGAGTCGCGTCTACCGGCGAGTGCTCTGGCTGCGCACCCTGCTGGGGCTGAGCACGGGGGTGGCGATCCTGGTCTGGCTGGCGGGGCCGGTGATGCTGCCGTCCTGGGGCTGGGGACTGCTGGCCGCGAGCCTGGCGGGGTTGGCGGCAGGAGCGGCCCAGCTGCGCTGGCAAGCGTTGGGATGGGCACAGCAGGGGGAGACCCTGCATGTGCGACAGGGGCTGTGGGGTCAGCGCACCAGCGTCTTTCCCCTGTCGCATGTGATCTCCTTGCGCCTCTGCCAGAGCTGGCTGCAGCGCCGCCGAGGGGTCGCCACCCTGCAGCTCCAGGTGGCCAATGGCCGACTGACGCTGCCATTTCTCGATGAGCCCCTGGCGAGGGCGCTGGCCGACCGCCTGCTGGCCAGCGTGGAGAGTGTTACCGAGAACTCCCCTGAGCCTTGGCGCCGAAATGCTTGTGAAGCCAGGCGTTGATGGCGTCGGACTCGTAGAGCCACTCCACGCCGCCGTCGTCGTGGGCGATACGCAGGCAGGGTACCTTGACTCGGCCGCCGCCCTCGGCCAGCTCCTGGCGGTGCTCCGGATGGAGCTGGGCGTCGCGGACCTCGATGGGCAGGCCCAGCCGGGCGATCTCCTTGCGCACCTTGACGCAGAAGGGGCAGGTGCGGAACTGGTAGAGGGCGAGGTTCTTGCAGGCTTCGTCGACTTCGGCCTGCTCCTCGGCGCTACGCTCGACGGACTGGGGCGTGGAGAGCTTCTCGGCGATCAGTACGACCGGCGCCAGCACCAGGCGCAGGCCGCGGAAGAAGGTGCGGATAAGAGTTCGCATCGGGTAGGTTGACCTCGAAAATGATAAAGGAAACGGCGCCCATGATGCCTGCCTGGGCGGCGACTGGCCATCCCTGGCGCAGGAGCTCCCCTTCAGCTTGTTTCCGGCGCTCCTCCCCCGGAGTCGGCCAGGGTCCCGCTGCCTAGTCGGTGAACTCGATGCGCAGCGGATTCGATGCCACTGGCCAGGTGCCGGCGTCACGGGTCTCGCCATCCCCGCCCAGCACCAGGTGGCTGCGCTGGCCGTGGTGGCGCAGCCGTGCGGCGAGCATGGCCAGTGCCTCCGGGTCGTCGCCGCTGAGCAGGCCGACGGGGTGCTCGGGGTGCATCCAGAACCGCGCCCGGCCTTCCCGCTCCAGGGCTTCCCGGAACGCCGGCGGGGCGGCGAGGCTCTGGTTCTGCCGCCACTCGATGACCTCGTCTGTGGTCCCGATCACCAGATGGGGAGTGTCGACCTGCCACTCGGCAGTGAGGGGAAGCGCCTCGAGCGGACGACCCAGGGTCCTTGCGGCCAGCCCTTCCAGCTCCGCTGTGCGGCCCGGCGTCAGGGCCACGAGTCGGGTCTGCGGATCGAGGAGCAGCCGGCGAAGCAGGCTGGGCAGCTCGCCGGGATGGCGCAGCAGATGGGCGTCGGGGTCCACCTCCAGTGCCCGCGGAACTCCCGCCAGCGGCAGGGCGAAGGGTTGGCGCTCGCCCTCCATGCGCTGGATCAGCGTCACCGATCCGTCTTCCGTCTCCACCGCCAGGGGCACGTCCAGGGGCCAGGGGGCGTGCTCGCCGCGCTGGACCAGCTCGCCGTGCAGCCAGCCGCCGTCTGGGCCGGGCGTGAACCGGACCTCGTCGAGGGCGAGATCGGGGCGGCCGGGGTGGTCGCGCCAGGCGGCGAAGAAGAGGGATAGGTCTTCGCCTGCCGCGTCGCTGAAGGCGGCCTCGAGTGCCTGCCAGTCCGCGGTGCGGTGCATCCAGCGCGTGGCGAAGTCGCCCAGCGCGGCGTCGAAGGTGGCGTCGCCCAGACGCTGGCGCAGCATATGGAAGAGCAGTGCGCCATGCTGGTAGCCGATCAGGCGGCCGGCCGGATCGGGGCCGCCGCGGAAACCGCGCAGGGCAGGCTCGCCCGACGCGGGCAGTGAGGCCAGGTCGAGCAGCCAGCCGCGTCGCAGGTCCGCATCCTCACCGCGGGTCTCGGCCACGGCGTGGTCGGCCAGGTAGGTGGTCAGCGCCTCCGCCCAGTTGCCGCTCGGGTAGTCGACCTGGACCCCGGCACCCCACCAGGCGTGCATGATCTCATGGGGCAGGGAGGTGTCCGGTATGAAGGGCAGGGGAATGACGCGCTCGCCGAGCAGGGTGAAACCGGGGAAGGCCAATCCCACCGGCGCCGGCGAGGCGGCGATGCTGAAGCTCTCGAAGGGGAAGCGCCCCAGCCTGGCCTGAAAGGCCGACAGATGCTGTGCCGCCCGCTCCAGATAGATCTCGCCGAAGGCGCCGTCCAGCGCCTCCGGGAAGAGCACCCGCAGGGTCACGCCGTCCACGTCGCGTTCGCGCAGCGCCCAGGGGCCGGCGGCGATCTCCACTTCGCGGGTTCGAGGGTGGTAAAAGCGGGTCAACAGGTCGGCCGATGCATCCCGGGCCTGGGTGGTCTGCTCGGTGATGTCTGCGGCCGCCTCCGCGATCAGGGAGCCGCTGCCGACCGCCCGCTGGCCCGCCGGGGTGTGCACCGCCAGCCACAGCGGACCTGCGTCCTCCATCAGGTGGGGATACCAGCCGCCGCGGGTGGGCAGAAAGGTGCCGGCCTCGGCGATGGCGTGGCGTGCCCCTCGCCCGGGTGACTCGAGCCTGCCCTGCCAGCGGAGGGTGATTGTCTGGGCCGGACAGGCCGGAACCACCCATCGACCCTCCTGGTCCAGGCCGAGCTCCAGCGGTTCCTCGCCGCATTGGGCGCCGCTTATCGCCAGCCCCTCAAGCAGCGTGAAGCGTCCTCCCTCGGGCAGCGGCTGGACCAGTTCGCCCGCCAGACGCTGCTCGGCGGGGTCGAGGCGCAGGGTCAGCTGGCGCTCGGGGCCGGGCGCCTCCCCCGAGGCGTGACCGGCCTGCAGGGCGACGAGCAGAGCCCAGGTCAGGCGGGCGCGACAGCGAGACGGTCGCAGCATCGGCATGGCGTTCAGCGGGCCTCGCCGCGCAGCGGGAAGCGGGCCAGCAGCTCCTCGGTGTCGCCGTTGCGTAACACGGTGATGGGCAGCAGGGTGCCCGGGGTCTGGCGTCGCACCAGGCCGGTCAGCTCGCCGGGTTGGCGCACGGGCCGGCCGGCAGCCTCGACGATCAGGTCGCCCTCGGCGAGACCCAGATCCTCGGCCAGGCTCTGCTCACCCACCCCGACCACCCGCACCCCGTCTTCGTGGGCGGCAATCAGGATGCCCAGGCGCTGTGGCTCGGGCGGCTCGAAGGCGGCTTCGTCGCCCAGGGTAAAGAGCGCATCGGCCAGTCCCGCCGGCGGCGTGCAGTCGGGGTCGCCTCCCCAGGCCAGCAGACTGGCAACCGCATCGATGCCCAGATCGGTGAGCTGATGAGGCACGCCGTGGCCGTAGCTGACGTGTCCCTGGCCCATCAGTCCCACCACCAGGGACGCTTCCTCGGTGGCCTCGGCGAGACCCTGAGCCATGGCGCGGTCCCATACCAGTTGAGCGTCGATGAAGCGCTCGAGGCCGGCCTCATACTCGCCTTGGCTGGGGTGGTTGGCATAGATCGCGTTCAGCGCCTCACGGTAGCCTGTCGAGGCCGCTGCCGGCGGCGTGATGCCGTGGCGCTCCGACGCGGGGACAGCCTCCCAGCCCTCGGCGGTAAGCCGTTGGCGCAGCGCCGGGGTGACGTTGATGGCCAGCAGCGGGATTCGCTGCATGCGTGCGAAATGGAGGATCGGCAGGTAGAGGTCGGGGTCGTAGCCCCAGGCGCCCAGCCAGTCGCTCTCGGCCAGGAAGTCGGCTTCGTCGAGCTTGCCGGCCACCCAGGCGTCCAGCGCCGGCTGGGCCTCTCGGGGCAGCATCTCCAGGCCGATTGCCATCTCCGGCTGGCGGGCATGCAGGCCGGCCAGGGTGTGCAACTGCCAGCGGTGGTGGGCCAGGCGATCGTGCTGCTCGCCGAGCAGGACCACGCGGCGCTCGGACATGTCGGCCATCAGCTCGGCGGTATCCACGACCTCACCGTCGTGCTGCCATTGGCCGGGGGCGGGGCAACCGTTGGCCAGGGCGGTGGCGGGCAGGCCGGCGAGAGGCAGGATGAGCAGGGGAGCGACAAGGAACGGATGGTGGCGGCGCGGCATGGGAACTCCTGACGGGCGAGTCGACTGACCTGGATCCGCTACCATAGCGCAGTCGGGTCGCCAGCATGAAAGGGCCGCGATCAACGCGGATCGCGGCCCGGCAGGGGAGTGGCGCGCTCGGGTCAGTAGTGGCGGCTGAAGCGCCCGTGATGACTGTCATGCATCAGGCGGTCGAACTCCCGACCACTCATGTGCACCAGGGTTTCATGATCGCCGGCATCGAAGTAGACGTCCGGCTGGTCCCTGAGCATGTCGTCCACGTAGACCTGCAGGCCCCAGGCCTGACCGACCGGGGAGGTGGCGCCGGGGTCGCAGTCTCGGAAGTGCTCCATGATCTGCTGCTCCGAGGCCAGCGTGACCTTTTCATGCAACAGGTGGGAAAGCTGCTCGAGGTCGGCGTCGCTGCTGCTGGGCACTACCGCCAGGCGATACCCGGAGTCGCTATGGAGCATCACCGCCTTGGCAAAGCGATCACCGGCAACCTTGGATCGCTCGGCGATTCGGCTGGCGTTGCTCTCGCGGGGGTGGGGAAGTTCCTCGTAGTCGATGTCGCAGGCCGCGAGATACTCTTTGAGGGTCATGGGCATGGTCATGGCACACTCTCCTTCGGCCTCACGGGCCGGGAGCCATTGGAAGCGATTTCCCTTCCTGGCATTGCGGGTATCCTCATTACAGACTAGTGCGTCATCGCTCCGACGCAGTATGGTCCTCTTCATACAGGAAGATGGAACTGGGTCGCACCGTTGTGTTTGCCGATATACCCTTCAGCGGCCATTTTCAGTGGTGTCGGAGATGACAGCGACAGTATCAGGGAGGCGTTATGGTGAATCGGGCGGCAGGGTGCATCATGCTGGTGCTGGCCCTGGTGGGCTGCGGCGGGGACCCGCGCACCAGTGAGGTGCCGCTGGCGGTGCTGGCCGGCAACGCCGAGGTCCATGATGGTAGCCGCGTGATCACCGAAGGCGTGGTCAACGCCTTCGAGGAACCGCTGCACTACTGGATCGAGGACGAGGATCTCAACCGGGTCGAGCTCTTTCCCCACGAGATGATCGCCCCGCACCTGGGCCAGAGGGTGCGGGTGGAAGGCCAGTTCGCCTTCTCCCGGGAAGAGGGACGCCGCCTCACCATCGAGGCCGTGGACGTCCTGGTCGAGGACGACTAGCCGGGGGCGAGCGCCGAGGAGATCGAGAGATGCAAGGGAAGGCCATCCGGGACAGGCTCGCCGAGCGCCCCCAGCTGCCGCGATCCGAGGGGCGCATCGAGGCCATCGATCTGGCCCGCGGTATCGCCATCGCGCTGATGATCGTCAGTCACTCAGTGAGCGGGCTCTATGGCATTCGTCAGCTACCCGACTGGGGCCTGGTGCCGATTCATCTGCTGACCAAGTTCTCCTCCTCGCTGTTCATCCTGGTGTTTGGCATCGCGCTGGCCGTGGCTTTCCTGCCTCGAATCGACGAGCCAGATTGGCCGCGGCGTCGGCTGAAACTGGTGCTGCGCGGCCTCGAAGTGCTGTTCTGGTACAAGGTGCTCACGGTGGTGGAAATGCTGCCGCTCTATGCGCCGGCGGACATCCTCGACACCCTGCTTTATCAGCGCTTCCCGATCTGGGTCGAGATCCTCGGCTTTTATGCCATCGCCCTGCTGTGGCTGCCCTGGGTACTGCCGCTTTGGCGTCGCCTCCCGCTGTGGTCGCGGCTGTTGCTGCCGTTGGCGATCGTCCTGGCCGCCGGCTGGCTGGAGCGCCACGCCACCTTCTGGGGCATCGAACCGCTCAAGGCGATCCTGGTGGAGGACGCCAATCACTACACCTGGGGACAGCTCTCGCGGCTGCCGCTGGTGCTGCTGGGCCTGCTGGTCGGCGAGGCGCTGCTGCGCGGCTACTGGGAACCGGCGAGTCGGCGGAGGCTGCTGCTGGCCATCGCCGGCGCCGGCGGCGTGCTGCTGCTTGCCTTCTTCGCCCTGGCCCTGGCGGCGGAGGGAGCCTCGGTACACGACGCCCTGATCGCGGTGGCGCGCAACGTCGGCAAGCATCCGCCGGAGCTCAACTTCATGCTCTTCAGCCTGGGCGGGGCCCTGGTGATCCTGGCGCTCTGCCTCTGGGGCGGGGCGGCGGCGGCCCGATGGCTGCGCCCGCTGGCCGTGATCGGCAGCGACGCCCTCAAGGCCTTCATCTTCCATATCGTGGTGATCTTCGGGGTCTTCCGTTACCTGCTGGAGGCCTGGCAGGTCTATGACTATCCCCAGGTGCTGGGCATCGGGGTGGCCCTGGTGCTGGCCACCGCCGGCTGGATCGCCCTGATCGGCTGGTTTCGGGAGAAGCGAGGATGAAGTGGCTTACCGCTCTTGTCATCTCGAGCCTGGTCATGGCCGCCCCGGCACTCGCCGGCAGCCCCTGGAAGCCTGCGCTCGAGGCCCGGCTGGCCGCACTGGAGGCCGAGGGCGATGACGAGATCGGGCTGCATGTGCGCGAACTGGGGGCGGGGGACGGCGCGGAGGAGAGCGGCGAGCGCTTCGGCTGGCGCGACGATGAGACCTGGTACCTGGCGTCGCTGATCAAGGTGCCGGTGGCCGTGGAGCTGCTGGCGCGGGCCGAAGCGGGTGAGCTCTCCCTGGACGAGCGGCTGGTGCTGAGCGAGTCCGACTACGTGGACGGCGCCGGCCCCACCAACTGGGCGGAGCCCGGCACGGCCCTGGCCCTTCGTGAGCTTCTCGAGCCGATGCTGACCGAGAGCGACAACACCGCCAGCGACCTGCTGATCGCCCGCCTGGGCCTCGCGGCCGTGAATCGTCGTGCCGAGCGCCTCTCGGGGGGCGGGCTCGGCCCCATCACCTCGCTGCTGGAGGTCCGCCGCGAGGCCTACGGGCATCTGCATCCCGAGGCCCGGGGGCTCACCGGCATGGACTTCATCCTGCTGCGCCGGGCCGAGGAAGAGGCGGCGCGCCTCGACGCTCTGGTCGAGACGCTGACCGTGCCACGATCCGCCCTGGCGTTGCCGAGCCTCGATGCTGCCTTCGAGGCCTACTATGACAGCGGGCTGAATGCAGGACGCCTGGACGCCTATGGTGAACTGCTCGCGGCCATCGGCGAGGGCAGGGCGCTGGGTCCTGCGGCCACCGCCGAGCTGCTGACCATCATGGGCGCCACCGCCAGCGGCGATCATCGACTCAAGGCGGGTTTTGGACCCGACATTCGTTTCGCCCACAAGACCGGTACCCAGCACCGCCGCAGCTGCGATGCCGGTATCGCCTTTCACGGCCAAGGCGCCGCCGAACACCGAGTGGTGGTTGTCGCCTGCACCCGAGGCGAGCGTGATACTGAACGCTCCGAACACCTGCTGCGCGAGGTTGGGCGGGCGCTGCGCGAGACCGGGCTGTTCGGCCCTGCCCGATAGACCGCGGCATCCTGACCGCGTCCTGAATTCCGCATGCCCCCTACCAAGGTCTAGACGCCTCCGGGCGCTTTCGCGTTGACAGCCTCCGGGCAGGGACCTAGTCTTGGCATGGAAGTTACCGGTAACATTTACCGGTAACATCAACGGCGGTCTCGCGAGTCGCACCCCGCAGCGGCGGTGTCCTCCCGATTCCAACCAGCCATCGCCAACCAGCTACCTACAACCAGCTACCTACAACCAACAACAGCAACAGGAGATACCCGCCATGAGGCTCATTTGGCGCAACACGCTTACCCTGGCCGGCGCAGCCAGCCTGACCCTCGGCTTCGGCCTCGCGGCCCATGCCGAGTCCCCCGACCTCTCCGACCCGCCCTCCATCGACGGTGAAGTGGTCGGCGACCACGGCAGCCATAACATCCGCATGGGCTTCGGCCTTGCGGAAAGCTCACCGCAATACCTCTCGAGCCGCTACTTTGCCGACATCCTCGAGGCGCGCACCGAGGGGCGGATCACCGTCAATGTCTTCCCCAACAGCCAGCTGGGCGACGACGTGCAGATGATGGAGATGCTGCAGACCGGCACCCTGGACATGACCTACCCGTCGAGTTCGGCGGCTACCACCTACGTCCCAGAGCTGGCGGCCTTCGACCTGCCCTTCCTGCTGCCCACCCGCGGGGCCGCCGTGGCAGTGATGCAGAGCGACGTGGCCCAGTCGATGCTGGACGCCTTCGAGGGCACCGGCATCAAGGCGCTGACCTTCTCCGAGAACGGCTATCGTCAGCTCTCCAACAGCGCCCGCCCGGTGGCCTCCCCCGAGGACGTGGCCGGCCTGGACGTGCGCGGCTTGACCGTGCGCACCATGGAGAACCCGGTGCACCTGGCGATCTGGCAGGCGCTGGGCGCCAACCCCACCCCGATGGCCTTCGGCGAGCTCTTCTCGGCCATGGAGCAGGGCGTGGTCGACGGCCAGGAGAACCCCTGGAGCACCATCCTGACCTCCAACTTCCATGAGGTGCAGGACTACGGCACCGAGAGCCGCCATGTCTACACCCCCTTCATCATGATGATGTCCGAGCGCACCTGGGACCGCCTGGCGCCCGAGTACCAGACACTGGTCCAGGAAGCCGCCCGCCAGTCGGCCGATTACGAGATCCAGCTCTCGACCGAGTATGACGACTGGTCCAGGGACCAGCTCGAGGCCCGCGGCATGCAGATCACTCGCCTCGATGACGAGCAGATCGCCGCCTTTCAGGAGGCCGTGCAGCCGGTCTACGAAGAGTGGGCCCCGCGCATCGGCGAGGAGCTGATCGCCGAGATCCAGGCCATCGTCGAGGCGTCGATGAACGACTGATCCGCGCCGTTCCTCCCGGCCCACCGTCCGGCGGGCCGGGAGCAGACTGACCGGCCCGGCCACTGGAGTAGACCCCATGCCTACCTCTCCCTCACCGGCACCCCGTCCCCCCGAGGCCCCTGATATCCAGGCGGCCATCGACGAGGCGGGGGCCTACCTCGATGACCCCAACCGCGCGCCGCTGGAGATCGACACCGCTACCCGCCGGGGACCGGCGATCTTCCGCTGGATCACCCTGGCCATGGAGCACCTCATCGCCACGCTGCTGGTGGCGCTGATCGTCTCGGTGTCGGCCAACGTCATCGGCCGCTCCCTGCTCAACCGGTCGCTGCCCTGGGCCGATGAGCTGGCGCGCATGCTGTTCATCTGGCTGGTCTTCGTGGGCGCCGCGGCGGCCTTCTCCCGCTACGAACACATCGCCGTCGACTTCCTGGTGCGCCGTTTGCGGCCGCGCGCCGCCCATGCCCTCTATCTGCTGCAGCATCTGATCATCGCCGGCCTGATGGGCGTGATCCTGTGGGGGGGCTACCTGGTGATGTCCCGCTCCACCGGTCGCACGGCCCTGCTGGGCGTGCCGTGGAACCTGATCAATTTCTCGCTGGTGCTCTGCGCCACCTTCATTCTTGCCGTATCGCTGTGGCGCGCCTGGCAAAGCGTGATGCAGATACGCCGCCCGGCCACGCCGGAACATCAAGGAGGTCGCTAGACCATGCTGTGGATCTTCCTGGGCATCCTGTTTGCCTCGCTGGCGCTCGGCCTGCCCATCGCCTTCGGCCTGGGCGTGGCCGCCGTGGTCATGGCCGTGCTCTCCGACATTCCGCTGTCGATCCTGATCGAGCAGTCGATCCGCGGCGTCAACAGCTTTCCCCTGCTGGCCATCCCGTTCTTCATCCTGGTCGGGGAGGTGATGAGCCACGGCGGCATCGCCCGCCGGCTGATGGAACTGGCCGGCGCCCTGGTCGGCTCCGTGCGCGGCGGCCTTGGCCAGGTGGCGATCACCGGCTCGATGTTCTTCGGCGGCATCAGCGGCTCGGCGGTAGCCGACACCGCGGCGACCGGCGCCATGATGATTCCCTCGATGAAGCAGCAGGGCTACTCGGCGCCCCACGCCACCGCCATCAACACCGTCTCCTCGGTGATCGGCATCATCATCCCGCCGTCGATCCCGCTGATCCTCTACGGGATCGTCACCGAGACCTCGATCAGCCGGCTCTTCATCGCCGGCATCGTGCCGGGCCTGCTGATCGGCGCTGGCCTGATGCTCACCACCTTCATCATCGCCACCGTCCAGCACTCCGGGCAGACCCGGCAATTCCGCCTCGATGTGCTCTGGCAGGCCTTCAAGGCCGCCTGGCTGGCCCTGGTGCTGCCGGTGATCATCATCGGTGGGATCATCGGCGGCATCTTCACCGCCACCGAGGCGGCCGTCGCCGCGCTGCTCTATTCGCTGTTCATCTCGCTGGTGGTCTATCGCGAATTCCCGCTGCGTGAGCTGTGGGGGATGCTGATCCGCACCGCCCGGCTCACCGGCATGGTGCTGCTGCTGCTGGCCTTCGCCACGGTGATCGCCTGGTTCCTGACCATCAACATGGTGCCCCAGACCCTGGTGCGCCAGGTGCAGGCGATCACCCAGGAGCCCTTCCTGCTGCTGCTGATCGTTGCCGGTCTGCTGCTGCTGGTGGGCTTCGTGATGGACCTGACCCCGGCCATGGTGATCATGGCGCCGATGCTCACCCCGATCGTCACCTCGGTGGGGGTCGATCCGGTCTACTTCGGCGTGCTGATGGCCTTCATCCTCGGGATCGGCCTGCTGACGCCCCCGGTGGGCACCTGCCTCTACGTGGGCTGCGGCGTGGGCAAGGTCTCCATGGAGGCGCTGGTCAAGGCGATGCTCCCCTACTACGCGACGCTGCTGGTGGTGCTGGTGATCCTGATTGCCTTCCCGGGCATCGTCACCTGGCTGCCCGACCTGACCGCCGTGCGTGGCAACTGATGGAGGGGCTGGATGTGACGACTGTGCAACGTATTCTGGTGATGGGAGTGTCCGGTTCGGGCAAGTCCCATGTCGGCCGCCTTCTGGCGGCGCGGTTGGGGGCGACCTTCATCGACGGTGACGACCACCATTCGCCGGCCAGCATCGACAAGATGGGGCTGGGCATCCCGCTCGACGACGAGGATCGCCGCGAGTGGCTGGAGGCCCTGGCGGGCTTCCTGGCCGATCACCGCGAGCGCCAGGCGCCCCTGGTGATCGGCTGCTCGGCCCTCAAGCGACGTTACCGGGACACCCTGCGCCGGGGCGACCCGGGGCTGGCCATCCTGTTCCTGAACGGCAGCCGCGAGCAGCTTCGCCAGCGGCTGGGTCAGCGGGAAGGGCACTTCTTCAAGGGCGATACCATGCTCGACAGTCAGCTCGCCGATCTGGAGCCACCGGGCGCGGACGAGGCGCTGACCCTGGATATCGCCTGGTCGCCCGAGGTGCTGGTCGAAACCTTTCTTCGCTGGCAGGCGGCCGGGTGAGAGGCATGATCCGAGGGGTGAATTCGGCTATGGTGTGCTGCCCGTCGATCACTACCCTGTCGACGACTGCTACCCTGCCGACCACCACCTAGGGACCGCGCTGCTCCGTGAAGAAACGACGCCCCACGCTCCAGGATATCGCCGATCGAGTCGGCGCCACCAAGATGACCGTCAGCCGCTGTCTGCGGGATCCCGCGACGGTGTCCGAGGCGCTGAGGGAGCGCATCTTCGCGGCGGCGGAGCAGGTCGGCTACATTCCCAACCGTGCTCCCGACCTGCTGTCACGCTCCACCAGCCACTCCATCGGCGTGCTGGTTCCTTCGCTGACCAACCAGGTGTTCGCCGACGTCCTGGTCGGCATCGAGGCGATGACCGAGCCGGCCGGTTATCACTTGATGCTTTCCCACTACGGCTACAGCCGTGAGCTCGAAGAGCGCAGCCTGGCGTCACTGCTTTCCTATAATGTTGATGGAGTGATTCTTTCCGACAGCCATCACACCAACCGCAGCTGCCGCATGCTGGAGACTGCTGGCATCCCCACCGTGGAAATCATGGACTCGCTTACGCCGCCACTGCACCAGGCGGTGGGCTATGACAACAAGGCCTCGGCCCGGGAGATGATCGAGACAATGATTCGCCGCGGACGGCGCCGGATCCTCTATCTGGCGGTGCGTCTCGATGAGCGGACCCGCCAGCGCGAGCAGGGTTACCGACAGGCCATGCAGGCCCACTGCCTGGTGCCATTGACCCTGCAGCGTACACAGCGCTCCTCCTACAGCGTAGGTGCCGCGCTGATGGCGGAGATACTCATCGACCATCCCGATTGCGATGCTATCTTCTGCACCAACGATGATGTGGCTGTAGGGGCCTATTTCGAGTGCCTGCGGCGAGGAGTGGCGGTGCCCGACCAGATCGCTATCGCCGGCTTTCATGGCCATGATGTCGGCCAGGTGATGGCCCCGCAGCTCGCGAGTGTGATCACACCGCGTGAGGCGATTGGCCAGCGCGCCGCCGCCGAACTGCTGGCGCGTATCCGTGGCGAGGCTCCAGGAGAGCGGGTGATCGACCTCGGCTACCGCATCGAGGCCGGCGGGACGCTCTGAGCAGCGCGCCTGTATCACCGATTCCTCGCAGATAAGCAGCAACACGGCCCGAAGAGGCACGTCACGGGATGCCATTGGCAGGGCAAGCCAGGACATGCAACGCTCGTCGGGAGGTGGCTCCTCATGCCGCCGGGAAAGACCCGTTGCGGATCCGGCGGCATGAGGACGAACTGCGTCAGGCGGCTATTGTTCTCTAGAGAAGCGCGATCACTACCAGTGCCAGGCTGGTGCCCGCCAGGGCGAAGCCAAGCAGCGAGAGCAGCCCGTCGCGCGACATCAACGCCAACCCGAACAGTGACAGCGT
>PWEV01000003.1 GCA_003553625.1 Halomonas sp. | reverse complement strand
GGGCGGCGCGGCATGCACCGTCCTTCATCGGCGTAGTGACGAGACAAGTGGCGAGACATGGATGTCTTCTCTAGCGGTGGCGTCCACGACGAGCCGTCGAGAGTGCCGGTGATCCAGTCTGCGGTACGGCAAGACCGGGCTGGTCAGGGCTCTGAGCCCAGGGCCAGTCGGTGATCTGTTGTAGGAGTTATGCCCGATCAAGGGAAACACGACCCTACTCGCCTGAGTGGCTCAAGTCCAATTTGTCTCGATTAAGAAGTCAAATGCCTTCATTTTCTTCGAATTTCTGGTTTTTTGTCAGGCGGCCAGGCGCTTGGCCTATACCCAGTCCACCGTCAGCATGCAGCTGAGCCGATTGGAGGCATCACTGGGCGTGGCACTTCACGAACAGGAAGGGGCGTCGCATCCGCTTCACCGCCGAGGGCGAGCGCCTGCAGGTCACCTGCGGCACCAGCGTCGATCTGGTGGAACGGGTGCATGCTGGCGAACTGGATCTGGCCCTGATGACCCGCCTGGCGTTTTGCCGAACTGATTCGCGAGTAACTCTCGCCGGTAGAGAGATGAGGCAGTCGTCAAGCAGGGTGAGCCCTCAAGAGGTACAATGAATTCACTTCCGAGACGGCGAGGTCGAGACCATGCAGGCCGGGCAGAATGACGAGGATCATGAGCGTCATCGAGCGATTCTGAATGCGCTGGCGCCATTTGATGAGATCGATCAGGTGGTGCTTTTTGGCTCGTTGGCCAAGGGTACGGGCCGTCCTGACAGCGACCTTGATATTGCCGTGGAAAGCAGGCGGCCGCTGACCAGCGCGCAGAAGATCGACATGATCGAGGCGCTGGCCTTGGCGTCCTCACGACCGGTGGATCTGGTCGACCTCAGAACCGCTGGCCAGCCGTTGCTGACTCAGATTGTGGTGTCCGGGGTTCGCTTGAAAGGCAGCGATTCGGCCTGGGCTGGGCTGGTCTATCGCAACATCATCGACAACGAGGACTTCGTGCCACTGCAGCAGAGGATCCTCAGGGCGAGGCAGGCCGCATGGATCAACCCCTGATCAACCAGAAGCTGGAGTCGCTGAGGCGTTGTGTTGCGCGCCTGGAGAGCCGCAGTCCGGAGAGTGTCGAGGAGCTGGAGACGGACCTGGATGCTCAGGATATCCTGGCCCTCAACCTCACGCGTGCCGTCCAACTCTGTGTCGATATCGCCTCTCACTGGATTGCCGAGCATCACGAACTGATGTCTCCTATCACTATGGGCCAGAGTTTCGAGGTGCTGGCGGAACGTGGTGTGATTAGCCGTGAGTTGGCCGATGACATGCGCAAGTCAGTGGGCTTCCGGAATATCGTAGTGCACAACTATGAAACGGTGAATTGGGAGGTGGTGTTCACCATCTGCCATGACCACCTCGATCAGTTCAGACAATTTGCCGGCGTCTTTATGGACCCGGCGCTGCGCTGAGCGATTGCAGACACATCGGTGATGTCTCGAAAGGGATAAGCCTGAGCGTTATACTCAGGTATACGTTCATCCTGCGCTACGTCGCCGACCGGAGCCGCCATGTTTCCCGCGTTCACCCTGCGCTACGCCCGCCTTCCCGAACACTTCTTCGAGCGTTTCGACCCCATCCCGGTGCCTGCGCCGCGCCTGGTGGCCTTCAACCGGCCCCTGGCCGAGGAACTGGGCTTCGAGCTCACGCAGTTCGATGAGGCGCAGTTAGCCGAGTGGTTCTCCGGCAACGCCGTGCCGCAAGGCGCCGAGCCCGTTGCCCAGGCCTATGCCGGCCATCAGTTCGGCCACTTCAACCCGCGGCTGGGCGACGGCCGAGCGGTGCTGCTGGGCGAGGTGACCGATCGCGAGGGCCGGCTGCGCGACATCCAGCTCAAGGGGGCGGGGATGACGCCCTTCTCGCGGGGCGCCGACGGCCGCGCGCCGCTGGGCCCCGTGCTGCGCGAATACCTGGTGAGCGAGGCGATGCATCGGCTCGGGGTACCCACCACACGGGCCCTGGCCGCGGTGACCAGCGGCGAGCGGGTGTTCCGACGGGTGCCGGAGCCCGGCGCCGTGCTGACCCGCGTCGCCGCCAGCCACCTGCGGGTGGGCACCTTCCAGTACTTCGCCGCCCGCGACGACCGGGAGGCGGTCAGGACCCTGGCCGATATGGCCATCGAGCGCCACTATTCTGCACTGACCCCGGAACTGACCCCGGAACTGGCGAAGGGAGAGCGTTACCTGGCGCTGCTGGAGGCGGTTTCCCGGCGTCAGGCGGCCCTGGTGGCGAAGTGGATGGGACTGGGCTTCATCCACGGGGTGATGAACACCGACAACTGCACCATCTCGGGAGAGACCATCGACTACGGCCCCTGCGCCTTCATGGAGGCCTACTCGCCGACCATGGTATTCAGCTCCATCGACGAACAGGGGCGCTACGCCTACCGGAACCAGCCCTGGCTCGCCCAGTGGAACCTGGCACGCCTGGCCGAGACACTGATTCCGCTGCTGCACGACGACCCGGAGCGCGCCGTGGAGCTGGCCACCGAGGTCATCAAGCGCTACGAGTCGCTGTATGAAGCACAGTGGCTGACGATGATGCGCGAGAAGCTGGGTCTGACCTGCGAAGAGGAGGGCGACCGCGAACTGGCCGAGGCCTTTCTCGAGGCTCTCGCGGCCGGCCGCGCCGACTTCACCCTGGGCTTTCGCCGTCTTGCCGAGGCGGTGGAGGCGGACGCCCCCGGGCTGGCCGAGCTCTTCGAGAACGACAGGGCCCTTCAGGAGTGGCTGCCGCGCTGGCGAGAGCGGCTGGCCCGCGAAGACGTTCCCCGGGAAGAGATCGCCGCGCGGATGAACGCGGTCAATCCGCTCTATATTCCCCGCAACCACCAGGTGGAGCGGGTGATCGCCGCGGCCGCCGAGCACGACGACTTCACTCCCTTCGAGGCCCTGCGCCAGGTGCTGGCAGAGCCCTTCACCGAGCAGCCCGGT
>PWEV01000256.1 GCA_003553625.1 Halomonas sp. | reverse complement strand
TGGGTAGAACAAGAAACTTTTCACCGGGAGATCGATGCTATGAGCGTTTCGATGACCACTTGCGATGTTCGACTTGCTAACCAACTGCGCATAGCTTGCCCACTTCTCCCGCGCAGGTCAACACTATTTGCCCTACATGACGAGAAAGTTACCTACCGTTATTCCCCGGCCAGGATCCAGCCCGCCGCCTTCTCGGCGATCATCAGCGTCGGCGAGTTGGTGTTGCCGCTGGTGATGGTGGGCATCACGCTGGCGTCCACCACTCTCAGCCCCGCTACCCCGCGTACCCGCAGCCGGGAATCCACCACCGCCAAGGGGTCGTCGTCGCGTCCCATCTTCACCGTGCCCACCGGGTGAAAGATGGTGGTGCCGATATCGCCGGCGAGGCGCGCCAGGTCGTCATCACTCTGGTACTGCACTCCGGGCTTGACCTCCTCCGGCGAGTACCGGGCGAAGGCGGGCTGCTCGGCGATGCGCCGGGTGACCCGCAGCGAATCCGCGGCCACCTTGCGATCCTCCGGCGTGCTCAGGTAGTTGGGGGCGATGGCCGGGGGCTGGCGGGGATCGCGGCTCTTGATCCGCACCGTGCCGCGGCTGGTCGGGTTGAGGTTGCACACGCTCGCGGTGATCGCCGGGAAGTCGTGCAGGGGCTGCCCGAAGGCCTCCAGGCTCAGCGGCTGGACGTGATACTCGATATTGGGGTGCTGATACTCGTCGCTGCTGCGGGTAAAGGCGCACAGCTGGGAGGGAGCCATGCTCATGGGACCGGAGCGCTTGAGGGCATACTCCAGACCGATCTTCGCCTTGCCGACCAGGGAATTGGCCATGGTGTTCAGGGTCTTCGCCCCGTTCACGCGATAGACCGAGCGGATCTGCAGGTGGTCCTGCAGGTTCTCGCCCACCCCGGGCAGGTCCACCGCCACCGGGATGTCGTGCTCGCCGAGCAGATCCGCCGGGCCGATCCCTGAGAGCTGCAGCAGCTGCGGCGAGCCGATCGCCCCCGCGGAGAGGATGACCTCGCGCGCCGCCAGGGCCACCGTCTCCTTGCCGCCGCGCTCCACACGCACGCCGGTGCAGCGCAGCTCACCGCTCTCGCCCCCTCGTTCCAGCTCGAGCCCCAGCACCTGACTGGAGTGCCACAGGGTCAGGCTGTCGCGCTTCTCGGACCCGCGCAGGAAGGCCTTCGAGGTATTCCAGCGCCAGCCCGACCGCTGGTTGACCTCGAAGTAGTCGACCCCTTCGTTATCGCCACGATTGAAGTCTCGTGTGCGCGGGATCCCGGCCTCCACGGCTGCGGTGGCGAAGTCGTCGAGCACTTCCCAGCTGAGGCGCTGCTTCTCCACGCGCCATTCACCGCCGTGACCGTGAAAGTCGCGGTGAGCCGCGTCGGCATCGCCGCCCGCATCCAGGCGATGATGATCCTCGTGCTTGACGAAGTCGGGCAGGCAGTTGTTCCAGCGCCAGGCGTCGTCGCCGGTGAGCTCGGCCCAGCCGTCATAGTCGCGGGCCTGGCCGCGGATATAGAGCATGCCGTTGATGCTGGAACAGCCCCCCAGGGTCTTGCCACGGGGGTAGATCAGCGAGCGACCGTTGAGCCCGGGATCGGACTCGGTGCGAAAGCACCAGTCGGTTCGCGGATTGTTGATGCAATAGAGGTAGCCCACCGGAATGTGGATCCAGTGGTAGTTGTCGCGGCCGCCCGCCTCGATCAGCAGCACCCGGTTGGCCGGGTCGGCGCTGAGCCGGTTGGCCAGCAGGCAGCCGGCGGTGCCGGCGCCTACCACGATATAGTCGAACTCTTGCCTGTCTTGGAATTGTTCTGCCATGACGTGCCCTCGCTGAGGCAATGGGTGACTCATCTTACTTGTGGGTCGGCATGGCAAACTCGGTGCCGGCATGGATGGAGTCTGACCAGCGCTGCATGATCGACTTCTGCTTGGTGTAGAAGCGCACGCCCTCCTCGCCGTAGGCGTGGGTATCGCCGAACAGCGAGCGCTTCCAGCCGCCGAAACCGTGCCAGGCCATGGGCACCGGGATCGGCACGTTGATGCCGACCATGCCCACCTGGATGCGGCGGCCGAACTCGCGGGCCACGCTGCCGCTCTCGGTGAAGCAGCTCACGCCGTTGCCGAACTCGTGATCGTTGATCAGTTGGATGGCGGTGGCGATGTCGGGCACCCGCACGCAGACCAGCACCGGGCCGAAGATCTCTTCCTTGTAGATGGTCATCTCCGGGGTGACGTGATCGAACAGGGTGCCGCCCATCCAGAAGCCTCCGGCGCAGCCCTCGCCGGTGCCGGCGGCATCGAAGTCGCGGCCGTCGACCACCAGGTCGGCGCCCTCGCTCACGCCCTTGTCGATGTAGCCGGTGATGCGCTGGTGGGCCTGGGCGGTGACGATCGGGCCCATCTCGGCGTCGAGCTCCATGCCGTTCTTGACCTTGAGCGATCGGGCACGCTCGGCCACTTGCGGCACCCCCTTGTCGGCCACGTCGCCTACCAGGACCGCCACGCTGATCGCCATGCAGCGCTCGCCGGCAGAGCCGTAGGCGGCCCCGATCAGGGCGTCCACCGCCTTGTCGAGGTCCGCATCGGGCATCACCACCATGTGGTTCTTGGCGCCGCCCAGGGCCTGGATGCGCTTGCCGTGACGGGCACCGCGCTCGTAGATCAGGTTGGCGATCGGCGTGGAGCCGACAAACGACAGTGCCTTGACGTCGGGATGGTCAAGCAGCGCCTCGACGCTCTCCTTGCCACCCTGCACCACGTTGAACACGCCGTCGGGCAGTCCGGCCTGCTTGAGCAGGTCGGCGAGCAGCAGCGAGGCGCCGGGGTCCAGGGGGCTCGGCTTGAGGATGAAGGTGTTGCCGGCGGCAATGGCGAGCGGAAACATCCACATCGGGACCATGACCGGGAAGTTGAACGGGGTGACGCCAGCCACCACGCCCAGCGGCTGACGCATCGTCCAGTTGTCGATGCC
>PWEV01000106.1 GCA_003553625.1 Halomonas sp. | reverse complement strand
GTACGCCAGGCATAGCGGGTGACCACCGCATAGAGCACCACCAGCGTCAGCGAGACCATCAGCACCACCGTGATGATCTCGAGCAGCCGCTGCATGATGCGTGAAGTTTGGTTCACGATACCCATGGCTCTCGACTCGTTCATGAAAGGGGACAGGAGCCCCCACGCCGCCCGTCGGCGTGGGGGAGACAGGAGCCTTGCAGGCGACGCAAGACGGATCAGGAGTCGTTGCCGAGCTCCAGCACCCTGTCGATCAGCTCCTGCGAGCCGGGTACCTCATTGGCGAAGGCCTCGTAGATCGGCCCCGATGCATCGATGAAGACCGAAGTGTCGACCTCGTTCACCTCGGTATTCGCCTGACGGATCACATCGATCAGGTCCTCGTCGAGTCGAGCGGCGTGCTCATAGACAAACGCCTGAGTCTCCTTGGCCGCCTCGATGACGATCTCCTGGATCTCATCGGGGAGGTTGTTGAAGCGGCGGCCGGCGGTGAGATAGGCCGGCGTATAGACGTGGCCGGTCAGCGATAGGTAGTCCTGCACCTCCTGGAAACGCTGGCCGGCGATCTGGGCCAGCGGGTTTTCCTGGCCGTCCATGACGCCGGTCTGCAGGGCCATGAAGACCTCGGAGAGCGACATCGGCGACGGCTCGGCGCCGAATTCCTCGAACATCCGCACGCGCCACACCCCCTGAGGCACCCGCAGCTTGACACCGCGCAGGTCTTCGGGGGTGTTGATGGCACGCCGATTGTTGGTGATATGGCGGAAGCCGTTCTCCCAGACGGCGAGGATGCGATAGCCGTTCTGCTCGGCCAGCGGGGCCAGGGTCGGCCAGACGATCTCTTCCTCGACCCGCTTCATGTGCTCGCGATCCTGGATCAGGTAGGGCAGCTCGAAGAGACCGAACTCGTCCGCTACCGAGGACATGATGGTGGAGGGGAGCGCCAGGTCGACGGTGCCCAGTCGCATGCGCTGCAGCAGTTCGGAATCGGTGCCCAGCTGGCTGGAACCGAAGACCACGACCTCGTAGGGCTCGGGAAGGCGTTCGTTGACGAGCTCGGCGAAATGGTTGGCGGAGTCGGAGAACAGCGAGTCGGGCCCTCCAACGTGACCGAAGGTGATCTCGCGGGCCTGGAGCGGGGCCGACACGAGGGCGACGGCGGCGGCGACCGCTGTGAGACGTAGCAGATGCATGGCGCTTTTCCTCTTGTTGTAGTCTTGGCTCGAGCGGGGATGCCCAAGGGTTCTGCTTCTTTTGTTGTTGTGAAGTGTTGCTGTGAATTGTTGTTGTGAAGATCGGCGAAGCCGGGTAGACGCCAAAATTGCATTCTTTATGCGAAATGCGTCTTCCCTCAAGCTAGTACCGCCCGGGAAGGAGTGTCAAGGCATTCGTTCCACTGCCACACCCCAGACACGAATCGGCCAGGGAATCACTCCGGCTCCAGGCCCCAGACCAGTCCTGCCGCCTCGATCCCGGCGATGGCGGCCTTCTCGTCCTCGGTGGACGAGGCGCCGCTGACCCCTACCGCACCGATCACGCAGTGGTCGTCATCCAGGATCAGCACGCCACCGGCAACCGGGATCGAGCGCCCTCCCGAGGCCGCCGCGACGCTGGCGAGAAAGGCCGGCCGCTCGGCATTGCGCGCGCCGATGACACCGCTGGCCGCCCCGTTGCCCAGGGCCGTGAAGGCCTTGCCGCTGGCCACCGGGAAGCGCAGCGGTGCACACCCGTCCTCCCGCTCGGCGGCGACCGGGTGGCCCCCGCCATCCAGCACCACCACCGTGAGTGGCGCCATCGCCTGCGCCCTCGCCAGTGCGAAGGCGCCGTCGAGAATCTGTCGCGCCGAGGCGCGCCCCAACAGCACCCGGCTGTGATAGACCTTGCCTGCCATCTGCTCTTCCCCTCTTCTGTACCGGATGGAATTTTGAATTCATAATAACTTTGCACACTCCTGTCGTCCTCGCCACCATGCAAGGAAAGCTAGGGCAGAATGGGCAAGACGGCAGGGGACTGCCGGAGGCAAGATGAGATGACACGCTGACCGGTATCACGCACAAGGAAGCGAGCATGAGCAAGATTCAGCACCGAAACCTCTACCGGGAGGTCGCCGACCGAATCCTGGACCTCATCGAGCAGGGCGAACTGGCGTCGGGTGACCGCATTCCCGAACGGGAACTCTGTGAGCGCTTCGGCGTCTCCCGCACCCCGCTGCGCGAGGCATTGAAGGTGCTCGCCTCGGAGGGGTCGGTGGAGCTGCTGCCCAACCGCGGGGCGCGAGTCAGGCAGTTGACCCTCAAGATGGTCAAGGACACCTACGACCTGATGGGGGCCCTGGAAGGGCTGGCGGGAGAGCTGGCCTGCCAGCACATCACCGACGAGAAAATCGCCGAGATTCGGGAACTGCACGGCAGTCTGCTGGGCCATTACCGTAGCCGTGAGCTGGCGGACTACTTCCGGGTCAACCGCCAGATCCACGAGGGCATCCTCGCCGCCTCGCACAACGAGGCCCTGCTGGAGATGTACAGTAACCTGAGCCAGCGGGTAAAGCGGGTGCGCTACTCCAAGCAGATGACCGACGCCTTCTGGCAGCAGGCGGTCGAGGATCATCAAGCGATGATCGAGGCCCTGGAGCAGCGTGACGGTCGGCGACTGGGCCAGATCCTTCGCGACCACCTCTCCAACAAGCTGGAGGTCGCCTCCATGGATGACGCAATCGACGACCGTCAGCGAGCCTGACCGCCGCCGGCCGACACCGGCTTACCTGCGGTGCAGCTCGCCATTCAGCGCCTTGATGATCGAATAGCACATCAGCAGCATCACGATGGAGAACGGAATCGCCGTCGCCGTCACTCCGGCCTGCAGCGCCGACAGGCCGCCACCGAGCAGCAGCACGATGGCGATCAGTCCCTCAACCGTCGCCCAGAACATCCGCTGCGTTCTCGGGGCATCGATCTTGCCGCCGGCCGTGATCGTGTCGATCACCAGGGAGCCGGAATCCGACGAGGTGACGAAGAAGACCAGCGCCAGCACGATGGCGATGGTCGCCATCAGGCCGGTCAGGGGCAACTCGTTGAGCATGCCGAACAGCGAGAGTTCGGGGCTGTAGTTGTCGATGACGTAGTCCTTCACCAGGCTGGTATCCGGGCTGGCGTAGAGCTGCTCCAGCGCAGTGGCACCGAACACCCCCATCCAGATGAAGATGAACAGGCTGGGAATGATCAGCACGCAGGTCACGAACTCGCGGATCGTCCGGCCGCGTGACACCCGGGCAATGAACATGCCGACGAAGGGGGCCCAGCTGATCCACCAGGCCCAGTAGAAGATGGTCCAGTCCTGGCGAAAGGCATCGTCGTCACGGCCGAAGGGGGCCGACAGTGAAACAAATTCCGTCACGTAGGTCGTGAGCCCTTTCCAGAACCCGCTCAGGGCGATCAGGGTCGGGCCGGCAAACAGCACGAACAGGAAGAAAAGCACGGCGAGGATCATGTTGAGTTCGGAAAGCTTCTTCACGCCGCCATCGAGGCCCCGCCAGACCGACACCAGCGCCACCGCCGTCACCAGCAGGATGATGACGACCTGGGCGGTGGCACTGACCTCCAGCCCAAAGACAAAATTCATCCCGGCGTTGGCCTGCTGAGCTCCGAGCCCCAGGGACGTGGCCAGCCCGAACAGGGTCGAGAACACCGCCAGAATATCGATCGCATGTCCCCACCAGCCCCAGACGCGATCGCCGAGGATCGGGAAGAACGCGGAGCGAATGGAAAAGGGCAGCCCCTTGTTGTAGGTGAAGATGCTCAGCGCCAGCGCCATCACCACATAGACCGCCCAGCCGTGGATGCCCCAGTGGAGATAGGTGCCGGCCAGACCCATCGCCGTGGCGGCGGGAATGGCCCCCGGGTCGAGCTCGCCATCGGTGCCGAAGGGTGAAGGGATGCCGAGCGGCAGCGAGACGTTGGCATGGTAGACCGGCTCAAGCACGCCGAAGAACAGCAGCCCGATACCGATACCGGCGGCGAAGAGCATCGAAAACCACGAGAGGTACGAATATTCTGGCCGCGCATCGGGGCCGCCCAGCCGTATCTTCCCGTAGGGCAGCACGATCATCGCCAGGCTGAACAGGACGAAGATATTCACCACGATCATGAAGTACCAGTCCAGGGTGCCGGTCGAAAACGCGACGATGGACTGGAAGATGGCCCCGGCTCGCTCGGGAAAAATCAGAGTGAGGACGATGAAGACCGAGGAGGCCAGGGCCGACACGACAAAGACCCGGTTGTGGATATCGAAGCCAAAGGGCCCGAGCTGTCCCTCGATATTGTCCTGGCCGACGACATAGTCCGTCTCCATGTCGCTGGTCGCGGCGTGTGATGAGGGATCGTTCGAGCCGTTGGGGTCATTCATGGCAGACTTCCTGTGGCGATGGGATGTCACGGATCATGAGACTATCATGCCCCTTTTCCAGGCCTCCGACAGCAAAGGCCCCGTTTCAACGTACCGAGGACGCCATGCCGCTGCTCTACTTCCTGCCTCCGCTGGGCGCCGTGCTGATCTGGTCGGGCAACATGACCATCAACCAGCTCACCGTGGACGCCATTGCGCCGAGCAGCATCGCCTTCCTGCGCTGGCTGCTGGCGCTGGTGGTGCTCACCCCCTTTCTGGCCCCGGCGGCCTGGAAGCATCGCTCAACGATCTATCGCGAGTGGCCGAAGCTCGCCGTGCTGGGCCTGCTCGGCATGGGCCTGTGGCAGGGGCTCGCCTACGTGGCCGCCGAGACCACCAGCGCCACCAACATGGGCATCCTGGCCGCCATGGTGCCGCTGCTCACCGTCCTGCTCAGCGCCCTCATCCTGCGCGAGCCGCCGAGCCTCGGGGGGATAGCCGGCGGTCTGCTGGCGCTGGTAGGTGTGACCATTCTGCTGGGGCGCGGCAATCCGCTGTCACTGCTGGAACTGACGGTGGCCAGGGGCGATGCCTTGATGCTGGTGGCCGCCACCTGCTACGCCCTCTACGGGGTGATGCTCAAGCGCTGGCCCATCGGCCTGCCCCCCTGGGTGCTACTCTACGCCCAGGTGATCTTCGCCGTGCTGTTTCTGCTGCCGCCCTACCTGCTGGGCCCGATGACCCCGGTGGATGGGAGCAATATCGGCCTGATCCTCTATGCCGGGATCCCGGCCTCGATCATCACGACTTTCCTGTGGATGCTGGCGATTCGCCAGATCGGCGCTAGCCAGGCGAGCATTTTCATCAATCTGATGCCGCTGTTCAGCGCCCTGATCGCCATGGTCGCCCTGAGCGAGCGCATCGCGCTGTTTCACTTCCTGGGCGGAGTCCTGATCCTGAGCGGAGTGGTCATGGCCCAGACCCTGACCCGGCCGCTGCTGCGTCCGCGGCCCGTCCCCGCGCCGAGCGATGCCGACCGCCCATGTTAGACTCGAACGCCGCCATCTGACCGACTGACAAGGACACACCATGTCCCTCGACGACCTGCACCTGACGCTTCGCAACCTGACGCCCGAGGACTACCCCCAGCTCGAGACGCTGATGGATGCCATCTATCACGACATCGGCGGCGCCTGGACGAAGCACACCATCGACACCCTGATCGCCACCTTCCCGGATGGCCAGATCGTCATCGAGGACGACGGCCGACTGGTCGGCATGGCGCTGACCTCGCGGGTCGACTACGAGGAGTTCACCAACCCGCACAAGTACGACGATCTGATCGGCAAGCGTGAAGTGATCCACGACGATCCTGACGGCGACGCCATGTACGGACTCGACGTACTGATCCACCCGGACTATCGCGGCTATCGCCTGGGCCGGCGCCTCTACGATGCCCGCAAGGAGCTGTGTCGTTCGCTCAACCTGCGCGCCATCCTGGCAGGGGGACGCATTCCCCACTACCACAACCATGCCGAGGAGCTCTCCCCCACCCAGTACATCGACAAGGTGACTCGCAAGGAGATACACGACCCCATCCTCTCCTTCCAGCTGGCCAACGACTTCCAGGTCAAGCGCCTGCTGCGCGACTACCTGCCCGAGGACCAGAAATCCCAGGGCTACGCCACCCTGCTGGAGTGGAACAACTTCCTCTATGAACCGGCCGAGCTGGTACTCGACACCCGCAAGACCCAGGTGCGAATCGGCGCGGTGCAGTGGCAGATGCGCGAATTCGACTCGGTGGAGGCGGTGCTGCAGCAGGTGGAGTACTTCGTCGATGCGCTCTCCGATTACAAGAGCGATTTCGCTGTCTTCCCTGAGCTGTTCAACGCCCCGCTGATGGGCCTGCAGGACCGCGCGGCGCAGCAGGACCAGATGTCCGCCGTCCGCTTCCTGGCCAGCTTCACCGAAAAGTTCAAGGCCGAGCTGTCGCGCATGGCGGTCTCCTACAACATCAATATCGTCGCCGGGTCGATGATCGAGGTGGGCAAGGACGACCGTCTCTACAACGTCAGCTATCTCTGCCATCGCGACGGCACCCTGGAGAGCCAGGCCAAGCTGCACATCACCCCCCAGGAGCGACGCGACTGGGTGATCGAAGGCGGCGACGGTCTGCTGGTGTTCGACACCGACGCCGGACGGGTAGGCATCCTGATCTGCTACGACGTGGAGTTCCCGGAGCTGCCGCGGCTGCTGGCCGAACAGGACATGGACATCCTCTTCGTCCCCTTCTGGACCGACACCAAGAACGGCTACCTGCGGGTGCGTCACTGCGCCCAGGCTCGAGCCATCGAGAACGAGTGCTATGTAGTGCTGTGCGGCAGCGTGGGCAACGTCCCCTCCATCGAGAATCTGGACATCCAGTACGCCCAGTCGGCGGTCTTCTCGCCCTCGGACTTCGCCTTCCCCCACGACGCCGTGCTCAACGAGACCACCCCCAACACCGAGATGATCTTCTTCTCGGATCTGGACCTGACCCGGTTGACCATGGTGCGCAACGAGGGCTCGGTGACCAATCTGAAGGACCGCCGCAAGGACCTCTTCGACCTGCGCTGGCGCGACTGGTCCTGGAAGTCGGGGGCCGACCTGGACGATAACTGAGGAGCGTTGAGCCAATGCTGGGTCACCTGCGCCGCTGGCGTGAACGCCAGTTTGCCGCCCGCCACCCCTTTCCCGAGGAGGCCTGGGACGAGGCCCGGGCAAGGCTGCCGCTGCTGGCGGCCCTGCCCGCCGAGGAGGCGCTCCGCCTGGGCGAGCGCTCCTGGCAGTTCCTTCACGCCAAGCGGCTGAGCCTGCACCCGGATCTGGCCGAGAGCACCCCCTTCGACCTGCCCGCCCAGCTGGCCCTGGCCGCCCAGGCCTGCCTGCTCACCCTGGGCTGGAGCGACGAGGAGCACCTCGAGGCCTTCGCCAACGTCCATGAGGTGCTGACCCTGCCAGATGCCTTCCGACGCCAGGTCGAGGAGATGGACGAGTTCGGCGTGATGCACGAGTACGAAGACGAACGCGCCGGCGAGACCTCCCACCAGGGTCCGGTGGTAGTGGCCTTTCCCGATCTGATGGAGAGCGGCGATTTCACCGGCTTCAACGTGCTGATTCACGAGTTTGCCCACAAGCTCGACCTGGGCAACTCCCTGGACGTGGATGGCTTCCCGCCGCTGCCGAGGGAGATCGACCCGCGCGAGTGGCACCGGGTGTTCATGGGGGTCTGGGAGGATCTTCAGGCTCATCTCGAGCGCGGCGAGGAGACTCCCATCGACGACTATGCGGCGACACACCCGGGCGAATGTTTCGCGGTCTGCTGTGAAGCCTTCTTCACCGCCCCGGACCTGCTGGATGCGGCCTATCCTGCGCTCTTCCAGCTGCTCGTTCGCTACTTCCGTCAGGACCCGCTTACCCGACTGCCGGGGCAACCCGCCGAACGCGCCACGCCGGCCCATCCCGACCGCCACTGATTTGCCATTCACCGCCATCCGGAGGAGGCGCCCATGATCGATCTGCGCAGCGACACCGTCACCCGCCCCACCCCTGCCATGCGCGACGCCATGCACACCGCCCAGGTGGGCGATGACGTCTGGGGTGACGACCCCAGCGTGGCTAGCTTCGAGGCCGCCGTGGCCAAGCGTGCCGGCAAGGATACCGCCCTGCTCTTCCCCTCCGGGACCCAGAGCAACCTGGCTGCCCTGCTCGCCCACTGCCAGCGCGGCGACGAATACCTCGCCGGCCAGCAGGCCCATACCTACAAGTACGAGGGCGGCGGCGCGGCGGTACTCGGTGGCATCCAGCCCCAACCCCTGGAGCACGCCGTCGATGGCTCGCTGCCGCTGGAAAAGATCCGCGCCGCGATCAAGCCTCGCGACTTCCACTTCGCCCGGACCCGCCTGCTGGCCCTGGAAAACACCATCGGCGGCAAGGTGCTCGACGCCGACTACGTGAAGGCGGCCACCGACCTGGCACGGGAGCACGGCCTGGCCACGCATATGGATGGCGCCCGACTGTTCAACGCGGCGGTGGCCACCGACACGCCGCTGGCGGCCCTCTGCGCCCCCTTCGACAGCGTCTCGCTGTGCTTTTCCAAGGGGCTCGGCGCCCCGATGGGGTCGGTACTGGTGGGCTCAAGGGCGCTGATCGACGAAGCGCGGCGCTGGCGCAAGGTGCTCGGCGGCGGCCTGAGACAGTCCGGCATCATCGCCGCGGCCTGCCACCATGCCCTGGACCATCATGTCGCCGACCTCGCCGACGACCATGTCAGGGCCGCCCGCCTGGCCGAGGGCATTGCCGCCCTGCCCGGCGTCGAGGTGAGTTCGGTTGCCACCAACATGCTCTTCGCCCACTTCCCCGAAGCCCACCGAGAGCCGCTGGTGGCGCACCTCAAGGCGCGCGGCATCCTCGCCGAGTTGCTCTACTCGACGCGCTTCGTGGTCCATCGCGACATCGGCGATGACGATATCGATACGGTGATCGAGGCCTTCGGCGAGTATTTCGCCGCTCAGTGATTCTTGCCGTTGGCGGGCGGCGCCAATTCGTTTCTCAACCACTCCCACAGCAGCCGCGACTCATCGCGAACCTCGCGGCGGCTGGGCCGCACCAGCCAGAAGCTCTCTTGGGCGGCAATACCCAGTGCAAAGGGTGCGACCAGGTCGTCGCGCTGCTGGATGAGTCGCCGGTGGGCAAGCGCCAGCCCCGCGCCCTGGCTTGCCAGCGCCAGCGTCATGACCTGGTTGTCGCAGGTCAGCGCCGAGCAGCCGGACTCCAGCTCGGCTACCCCGGCCAGTTCCATCCAGCTCGCCCAGCCCACCGCAAATCCCAGCGCATGCAGCAGGGTGTGGCCCTTGAGATCCTCGGGTGAGATAAGCGAGGCGGCCAGGCTCGGCGCACACACCGGCAGCAGCGTTTCGGCGCCCAGCGACAGCGCCTCGACCCCCTGCCACTCGCCGCGCCCATAGCGAATCTCGATGTCCGCGCCCTCGGGGCCGAAGTCGTCCTGCCAGATGGCACTCACCAGGCGTATCGCGATGTCGGGGTGGCAGCGGTGAAACTGCGTCAGCCTCGGTGCCAGCCAGTTCTGCTGGATCACCGGCGTGGTGCGCACCGTCACCGGGCTGTCGGGCGAGGTACCGAACACTTCCGACGTCCCTTCACTGATGCGTGTAAAGGCGTCGTGGATACTCGGCAGCCACGCCTGGCCGGCGGGGGTCAGCGACAGGCTGCGCGGATGGCGGACGAACAGCTTCTGGCCCAGACGATCCTCCAGCAGACGAATGCGCTGGCTGATCGCCGACTGGGTCACGCCCAGTTCGCGGCCGGCGGTGGTGAAGCTCAGCGTGCGCGCCGCCGCCTCGAAGGCCTGCAGCCACAGCAGTGGTGGCAAATCGCTCATGGGAAAGTTTGACATAAGCCTGGCTTGGTCATAGGGGCCAGATTAATCGTTTGCCAGCCCTACGACCAGCCTCCATCCTGAATCTCGCCGACTGCACCCGATGTCAGCCATAGAGTCACGCCTGAAAGAGTCGCACCGCCATGACGATACCCAGCACCATCACTAGACCCGATAAGCTCACCACGCCCATGGCGGATGGCCTTCCCGGCGCCGGGACCGCGCCGCCCATGGCCGAACTGGCACCCTGGCCCGCTACCTCTCTGCTGCGCGAGGCGAGCGCTGGCGACGAGGCGGTGGCGCTTATCTGGGACGATGGCGAACGGGCCGGCTTTCCGCTGATCTGGCTCCGAGACCACTGCCCGTGCCTCGAGTGCCGTCACCCCCAGACCCGCGAGCGCCTGACCGTGCCCCTCGAGGAGGCGACCCTGCGCCCCGAGGCGAGCCTCGAGGCCGGCCACCTGCGTCTGGCCTGGGCCGATGGCCACGTGAGCCAGTTCGCCGCCGGCTGGCTTTATCAGCGCCGACCCGAGGCACCGGCGCAGAGCCCTCTCCCGGCACGCCGTGTCTGGCGTGACGCCTTCACGCCGGTGCGCGTGCGCCATGCCGACTTCTTCACCCCCGCAGGCGAGTCGGCCTGGCTCGAGGCGCTGCTGCGCGACGGCCTGGTGCTGCTGGAGGGCGGCCCTCTGGTTGATGAAGAAGTCAGCCGGATCGCCGAATGCATCGGCCCCCAGCGACCCACCAATTTCGGCGCCCGCTTCGACGTGCGCTCCAAGCCCAACCCCAACAACGCCGCCTACACGGCCATCGGCCTGGCGCTGCACACCGACCTGCCCAACTGGCGCCAGCCGCCGGACATCCAGCTGCTCTACTGCCTGGAGAACGCGGCCGAGGGCGGTGAATCCCTGTTCGCCGACGGCTTTCAGGTCGCCGAGGCGCTGCGCGAGCAGGCCCCCGAGGACTTCCGCCTGCTCAGCGAGATCGCCATCGATTTCCGCTTCCAGGACGAGACCCAGGACATCGCTACGCGTGCGCCGGTGATCGAGTGCGACGCCAACGGCCGGGTGGTGGAGATTCGCTTCAACAACTGGATTCGCGACGCCCTGCGCCTGCCCGCGGAGCAGATGGCGCCCTGGTACCGCGCCTATCGTCATTTCTGGACCCTGCTTCACTCACCGCGCTACCAGCTCGACTTCGCGCTGGCACCGGGGGAGATGGTCGCCTTCGACAACCGTCGGGTGCTGCACGGTCGCCGCGCCTTCGACCCCAGCACCGGCGCCCGACACCTGCAGGGCACCTACCTCGACCGGGACATGCTCGAATCGCGGCTGCGCGTCCTCGCGCGTCAGGCCTGAGCCGGTACTCGGCAAGAACCGAGACTCATAACGCCTGGCGATGCTCCCCCGACGCGGTGACACGCACTATCAGACCAGAGTCACCCTGGCCTCGCCGACGCCCTCGAAGCGAGCCACCGCCAAAATGATTGTGACACCGAGCGGCAAGGGAAATACCGAGTGAAACGAGGCCCGCCAGGATTAGGCAAGGCGAACTAAACGCTACGAGGTTGACGTCGTGTCTGATGGAAAGTGGCGGTTGTCGGGTATCGCCACCCGTCCCTCCATACCATTCGCGAGGTGATCGACGAAGGTGCGGATGCGTGCCGGCACGTGCCGGCGCTGCCGGTAGACGGCGTGAAAGTCGGCCCGCACACCCTGCCAGCCAGGCAACAGTTCGACCAGCCGGCCGGCCGCCAGGTGCTCGTGAACGTCCCATTGCGAGCGCAGCATGACGCCGTGCCCGTCCAGCGCCATCCGCACAATCACCTCGCCGTCGTTGCTGGCCAGCGGGCCCGAGACCTTCACCGCCTGCTCCTCGCCGTCACCGCCGCGGCGCTGGAAGCGCCACACCGCGAAGTCGCTGTCGTTCTCGCGAAGCACGAGGCAGGGGTGCAGGGCCAGATCCGCTGGCGCATCCAGGCGCCTCATCCTCGCCACATAGGCTGGCGCCGCGCAAGGCACCCGACGGTTGGCAAGGATGAGCCTCGCCATCAGTCGCGAATCGGGTAGCCTGCCTACGCGGACGGCGATGTCCACCCCCTGCTCGCCGGGCATCATCGGGAAGTTGGAGAGCTCCAATGAGGCCTCCACTCCCGGGTGACGGGCGCAGAAGTCCGACAGCAGCGGCGCCACGTGGCGCCGACCGAAACCGAAGGTGGCATTGATGCGCAGGGGCCCGGAGAGCTCGGCTCGCTGCGCCCCCAGGGCCTCCTCAAGTTCGCCCAGCTCCTCAAGGATCGCGGCCCCGCGCACCAGGTAGCGCTCGCCCTCAGGGGTCAGGGTCAGGCGACGGGTGGTACGACTGGCCAAGCTCACCCCCAGGCGCGCCTCCAGCTGCTTGAGGCGCTTGCTTACCGCCGAGAGAGATAGCCCCAGGATACGAGCGGTGGCGGTCAGACTGCCTGCTCTGGCCAGGTGCTGAAAGAACGCCAGGTCGTCGGACTGTGCCACGCCATTCTCCACTTGAATTCAATAATGGATTTCATCCTAGCCTGATTATCTCGCTACTGTCAGGGGCTAGACTGACCGCCAGTCCGTCAAAGTGAACCGACATGCAGGAGTGAGACCATGGCACAGCGCATTGCAGTGATTCCCGGCGATGGCATCGGCAAGGAAGTGATGCCCGAAGGGCTGCGCGCCCTGGAGGCCGCCGCCGCCCGCTTCGGCATCGAACTCGAGCTAGAGCATTTCGACTTCGCCAGCTGCGACTACTACGCCGAACACGGCAAGATGCTGCCCGACAACTGGTTCGAGACCCTGAAGGACTTCGACGCCATCTTCTATGGCGCAGTGGGCTGGCCAGCGACAGTACCCGACCATGTCTCGCTGTGGGGCTCGCTCCTGCAATTCCGCCGCCGCTTCGACCAGTACGTCAACCTGCGCCCCTGCCGGCTGCTGCCGGGCATCAAGAGCCCACTGGCCGGCCGCGAGCCCGGCGACATCGACTTCTATGTGGTGCGTGAGAACACCGAAGGCGAGTACTCAAGCGTCGGCGGCAAGATGTTCGAGGGCACCGACCGCGAGGTGGTGATCCAGGAGACGGTGATGACCCGCCACGGCACCGACCGGGTGCTGAAGTTCGCCTACGACCTGGCCGCCTCCCGCCCGCGCAAGAAGCTGACGTCGGCCACCAAGTCAAACGGCATCGCCATCACCATGCCCTGGTGGGACGAGCGTGTGGCCGCCATGGGCAAGCACTACCCCGAGGTGGCCGTCGACAAGTTCCACATCGACATCCTGACCGCCAACTTCGTCCTGCATCCGGACTGGTTCGACGTGGTGGTGGGCAGCAACCTGTTCGGGGACATCCTCTCCGACCTGGGACCCGCCTGCACCGGCACCATCGGCGTGGCACCCTCGGCCAACATCAACCCCGAGGGCACCTTCCCGAGCCTGTTCGAGCCGGTCCACGGCAGCGCCCCGGACATTGCCGGCAAGGGCATCGC
>PWEV01000086.1 GCA_003553625.1 Halomonas sp. | reverse complement strand
TCGACGACGCCGACGAGGACGACCTGAGCGGCTTCGGTGCCGTGTCGCGACTGCTCCGGCGCGGCGTCCCGGTCGAGCGCATAACCATGAGCTCCGACTGCAACGGCAGCCTGCCCGAGTTCGACGATCGAGGCGCCTATATCGGCATGCGGGTGGCGGGCAACACCACCCTGATCGCGGACTGGCAGCGGCTGGTCCGCGAGGAGGTGCTGCCACTGGAGCAGGCCCTCGGCCTGATCTCGGGAAACGTGGCGCGGGTGCTCGGGCTCGATGCACGTAAAGGCCGCCTGGCCGTCGGCCATGATGCCGACGTGACCCTGCTAGACGACGACCTCCAGCCGCAGCAGACCTTCGTGGCAGGGAAACGCATCTACGCCGTTGACCCTTGACTAACGAAGAGTCTCTTGCCCGGATGAGGGCGGAGGCGGATCACTTCTCGGTGAGGTCCTCGATCCAGGTCAGGGCGGCCACGCCGGTGGGCAGGCCTAGGGTCGGGATGGCCAGCATAGCTACCTGCTTCAGCGCCTCGGGCGATTCGCCCTCCTCCAGGCCGCGACGGGCATGGGAGTGCACGGCCCCTTCGGAGCGAGCCCCCACAGCCAAGGCCAGCTTGACCAGGCGTCGCGTGCGATCATCCAGGGGGCCGGCCTCGGCGCAGGCTTTTCCCAGCTCGGCATAGGCATTCCACACCTCGGGGTACTGCTCGGCCACCTTGCCGGCGCCGGCGGGAAGATCCTGCTTCGACATTTGATACTCCTCATGGGCATTGAATAGAAGAACAGTATAGGACATCCGGCAAAACGTTCGGCTCACGCCAGTCAGGAGAGCGGAGCGATTGAGCGTCGCCAGGACCACCGCGCCTGACCAGGAAGTCGTGCTCGATCATCACGAAGCTCGCTAGCCGTCCTTGCCGTCCGCGCGGGTCGTCAGCAGCGGCACCGTGTAGTGGAACAGGAAGATCAGGTAGGCGATGCACCAGGACAGGATGCTGAGGTTGTAGGTCCAGTGAGTCATCTGGGGAGACATCGCCAGCACCGGCGAGCGCAGCACGGCACCGACGAAGAGCAGCCCGAGCCCAATCCCGATACCCGGTAGGGTACGAATCTCCCGGCCGGTATGGCCCAGCGCCACCCGGGACATCATCGCCAGCATCATGGCGGCGATGCCGCCGATGGCCAGGGCGTGCAGGGCCAGCTCCACCCGGAACAGCCCGGTCTGCGCCAGGGCCCACATTATCAGTCCCAACACGATGAAGGCGTAGCTCAGGTGCAGCCCCCACAGCAGCGGCTCACCCAGGGCACGCCACCCCTCCCAGCGGGCCAGGCGCACGGCATTGGCGGCGGCGGCTACCAGCATAGCCCAGCCCAGCAGCCCCGACGGCAGCTCGACCCTGAGTACCACTGCCAGCTGCAGCAGCACCACGGCGTAGATGGACCACAGCGAGAGTCGCTCGAGCATTGGCCATTCGGCGGGCTTCGGGCGTCCCAGCTTGCGTGAGGTGAAGAAGGGAATCACCCGGCCACCGAGCAGGACCATCAGAGTGGCGATCAGCAGCACCCCCAGGTAGCCACCTTCGCGGATCGGTAGCAGCTGGCCATGCATCACCCCCAGATGCATGGCCAGATTGGCCACTGCCATCAGCAGCAGGATGGGCACGAAGACCAGGTTGTGCCACTGGCGCACCGCCACCACCATTCGCCCCATGGCCAGGGCCGCCAAAGGCAGGAAGGCAAGGTCGATAGCCAGCAGCAGACCGGCAGGCAACCCCATGGGAAAGGCAATCAGCAGCCGGGCGGCCAGCCAGACACCGACCAGCCCCAGCAGAGACGCTCCGCGGAGACTTGGCTGACCGGTCCAGTTCTGCGCTGCGGTGAGCAGAAAGCCCACCGCCACGGCAGCGCCGAAGCCGAAGATCATCTCGTGCTGGTGCCACCACATCAGGCCGCCGTAGGGACGCAGCAGGACATTGCCCTGCCAGAAGGCGAACCACACCGCCAGGGAGAGCACGCTGAACAGCGAGGCCAGCAGGAAGAAGGGGCGGAAGGCGAGCCGGGCGATGGGCGGCCCGACTGGCTCGGGCAGGGGTGACGTCATGGCAGCTCTTCGTGGGTGGCAGGGTCTGCTCGAGGGCAGCGTGCACTCATTGTGCCTCGCCCGGGCCCCCCACAGCCATGACAGGCATCAATAATACTTCTTATCACGACTCCCGGCAGGCCAGCCCATGCCTCTGGTCCGGCAATCGAATGGCTCAACGGCAACGCCCCCGTGGGTTTCACCCACGGGGGCGTTCTTGCCTGGCGCTGTGGTCCACGTAACGGGTTCATCCGCCGGGATCGTTACCCCGGTCGTAGTGAAACGTCATGAAGACGATGCCCGGCGTCATCACCAGCCGCCAGGCCAGCTCCACCTCGTCATCGAACTGCTCGTCGTAGACTCGAACCGTGTCGATCAGCGTTTCGAGCCAGAGGTCATAGAGCGCCGGGGCGATGTCGAGCTGCGCGCGACTGTGGCTGGCCGCCACCTCCTTCAGGTAGTAGTCGGCATGGCTCGACACGTAAAACGACAGCAGGCGATAGAAGGCCTTCTTCAGCATGGCCCGCTGACGAGCCATGTCGGTATGGCGAAACTTCTCCGCCACCTCCGGTGAGGCCGCGAGGAAGCGATCATAGAAGTCCTCGAAGAACACCTGCCCCCCGACCTCCCGGCTCAGTACCCGCACGTAGCTCGCATCGAATAGACATTCAATGTCCATGGCCACACCGCTGATGAGCATGCCTGTATCAAGACTAGGCGAGGCGCCAGCGCAGGGCCTCGTCGAATATCCACCTGATGGCCCCGGCGCGACCTGTCTCTCGCCGTCCGTGAATCCCCCTTGCCATGACGCCAGTCAAATGACCGCGGGGGATAGTCGACTAGCATGGTCGGGTTTTCATCGAGAGGAGGCTCACCATGGAGCTCGTCTGCCCCGCCGGCAACCTGCCCGCCCTGAAGC
>PWEV01000130.1 GCA_003553625.1 Halomonas sp. | reverse complement strand
GTCTCGAAGGCGGTGGCGGCGATGCGCAGCTGGGCCTCGGTGGCGCGCTCCTCGGTGACGTCTCGCACCACCGCCAGCGCGCCGCCGGTCGCCTCCTCCCGCGATTCCTTCGGTGCCTCTCCCGGAATCAGCAGTGGGCTCAGCACCGAGTGAAACTGGCGCTGCACTCCGCCGATATGCAGCGTGTAGTCATACTCCACCGGCTTGCCCCCCTGACGCAGTGCCTCGAAGGCCTCGTCGAGCTGGTCGACCATGGCGGGCGGCAGAACCGTGCTGTAGTGGCGCTGCAGGATCGTGGTGGCATCGGCCATCAATGAGCCGGGGACAGGGGCATGGATATAGGTTAAGCGACCCTCGCCATCGAAGACGAAGATCATGTCCCGGATCGAGCCCACCAGCGCCTGCAGGCGCGCCTCACCGGCTCGGGCGTCGCGACGCGCCAGCTCGCGCTCCCGGACCTGCTGGCGGACCTCCCCCTCCAGGCGCAGCCGATTGAGGTAGTGGCGCAGCGCCAGCCAGCCGAGCCCCATGACCACCAGCCCGATCAACAGCCGAATCCACAGGCGGTGCGTCCAGCCGCCCAGAAGGATCGCCTTCTCCTCGCCCACCACCACCACGAAGGGCAGATCATTGACTCGCCGCATGGTGTAGATCCGCTCGCGACCATCCAGCGGCGACTCCGTACTCAGATGCACCCGGGGCTCGCCGCTCGCGATGAAGGCGCGTGTCAGGGGCTCGTCGATCTGCACCCCGAGGGCCGTCAGGGGCTCGTTATCCTCTTCACGGGGACGCCGGGCGATCAGGTGCATCTCGGTATCGATGATGGCGATGCTCTCACCGCGCGCCAGGCTCAGCCGTTCCAGCGCCTGGCCGAACACGCCGGGGTCGAGCTCCACCATGGCCAACCCCTCGCCGTCGGGTAGCCGCCGAGCATGCACCACCACGTGACGACCCGCCAGCGCCGACCAGACCAGCGGCGTCACCCGCTCCGTGAGCGCAGGCATGGTCTCGAAGGCGCGGTGGAACGGCAGGCCAGAGATATCGAAGCCCGGGGGATACAGCGAACTGGAGGAGGCGACGATACGCCCCTCGGAATCGCTAAGGCTGATCTTGTCGACCAGATCCAGGCGCCGGCTACGCTGGGCCAGGAAGCCCTCTACCAGCGCCAGCTCCAGGGGCTCACCCAGCAGGCGCTGACGCCAGGGCGGCTGCAGCAGTTCCGAGACGCCCGACAGACTGAAGTCGCTGGCGGAAAAGATGCTGGCGACCCACTCCGCGACCAGATCGGCCCGCGCCGCGGTGCGCTCACGGGCGGCCTGCATATCACGCTGGTACTGGTCGACCATGAAGCCCGCCAGAGAACCAAAAAGTACCAGCATGCCCACCAGGTAAAGGGTAATGGCAACCCTGCGATCCTTTCGAACGCGACGGTCAGCCGTCTCGTCGCCGGGGGTGACAGGCTCTGGCATCAATCGGAATTCCTTGGGTGTAGCGTCAGAATAGCGCAGCATTGTAACGGGTAACTGAAACCAGTGGCGATCGGGCACAGGCAAGAGTCACGCTGAATCAACGGCCTTGATCGCCGGGCACGCTATGCCAAATGGCAATCAAATGGCTCACTGTCCACCCTGAAAGAACCAGCCGACACTGCCGCCGGGACCGACTGCCATGGACGACGTTGCCAGCCAATTCATCGCCTCCAACCAGACCGCCATCCAGCTCGCGGTGGCCCTGCTGCTGGGTGCGCTGATCGGCATCGAACGGGGCTGGGTAGCGAGAGAGCAGAAGGCCGGCGAGCGTATCGCCGGCATCCGCACCCACGCCCTGGTGGGCCTGCTAGGCGGCATTGCCGCGCTCCTCACCGAGGCGCTGGTCGCCTGGGCCTTCCCGCTGCTGTTCCTGGCCGTGGCAGCCATCGGCCTGGTGGCCTGGCGGGCCCGGGTGACCGAGCACCGCGACTATAGCATCACCGGCCTGATCGGGCTGCTGCTCACCTTCTGCTTCGGCGCCGTCGCCGTGGCCATCGACCTGGCCCTGGCCACCGCCTGCGCGGTGATCACCGCGGTGATCCTGGACAACAAGCGCGAGATTCACGGCCTGCTCAACAAGCTTCAGGCCCACGAGCTCGACGCCGGCCTCAAGTTGCTGATGATCACGGTGGTGATGCTTCCGCTGCTGCCCAACCAGGGCATGGGACCCAGCGAGGTGCTCAACCCCTATGAGATATGGTGGATGGTGGTCATGATCGCCGCCATCTCGTTCGTCGGCTACTTCGCCATCCGCGTGGGCGGCCCCGAGAAGGGCATCCTCTTCACCGGGCTGTTCGCCGGGCTCAGCTCCTCCACCGCCCTGACCCTGCACTTTGCCCGGCAGTCGCGCCGCACCCCGGAACTGGACGCCCTGCTGGCCGCCGGCATCCTGCTCGCCTGCGGCACCATGTTTCCACGCATCCTGATCTACGCCGCGGTGATTCATCCCGCCTTGCTGCCGCGACTGCTGCTGCCGATATTGGTCATGGGGGCACTGCTCTACCTCCCCGCCCTGCTGATCTGGCGCCGCCATCGCCTGGCGGCGCGGTTCGATAGCCCAACCCCGATCCAGAACCCGCTGGAGCTGCGCACGGCACTGCTGTTCGGCGCTCTGTTGGCGCTGATCATGCTGTTAGGCGAGTGGTTGAGAGAGTGGCTGGGCGAAACTGGCATCTACCTGCTGGCCGCCGCCTCCGGGCTGGCCGATGTCGACGCCATTACCCTGTCGTTGGCAAGAATGTCGCTCGCTCGCATCGATTCCGACACCGCGGTGCTGGGCATCGTCATCGCCGCGGCGGTGAACAACCTGGTCAAGGCGGCCCTGGCCATCTTCTTTGGCACGTCGCGGACGGCCTGGCGGGTGGGGATGCCGATGCTGGCGTCCCTGGCCGCGGGGCTGGCACTGGCCTGGCTGGCATGAGCCGAGGGATCCGAAGCGTCAGAACGGCCTCCCTCGGCACTCTTG
>PWEV01000006.1 GCA_003553625.1 Halomonas sp. | reverse complement strand
GGCACCGAGCAATTGACCAGCACCCGCTCGGCGCCGGCGGCCACGACCTCGCGGGCCGCCTCGGCCAGGGGTTCGCCGGAGCGCAGGCGGGTGCCATCCCCGTCGTCCACCGTGAACGCTACCCATACGGGGAGCCGACTCTCCGCGGCGGCGATGGTCGCCGCACGCGCCTCGCGGATCAGCGACATGGTTTCGCACAGGAACAGATCGACCCCTGCGGCCTGGACCGCGACGATTCGCCGGTAGTCGCGCAGGCAGGTGGCGTCGTCCGGCACGCTGTCGGGGTGATAGCTCGCCACCAGCGGGGGCAGGCAGCCGGCGATGCGCACCTCCCGGCCGCTCTCTTCCCGCGCCTGGCGGGCGGCGTCCAGCGCCGCGGCATGGAGCGGTTCGAACAGGCCGGGATCGCCGTCGCGCGCCAGGCGCTGCGGCGTCGCGCTGTAGCTGTTGAGCGTAATCACCCGGGCGCCGGCCTCGATGAAGTCGCGGTGCACGGCGGTTACCAGATGGGGTTCATCCAGCATCACCTGAGCGGACCAAAGCGGCGTCACGGGACGGCGGCTGCGTGTCGCGAGCGCCTGGCCCATCCCTCCGTCGAGCAGAACGATGCGGTTTTTTTCAGCGGTCATCGGGGCACTATCCTGTCTGTATGGCTGGCGAGTCGCGGGAGTGTAATCCCGTGCCGGCACGGTGTCAGGTCTCACTCCCGCTCGTCCCGGGTCGAGCGCAGCAGCACCCGGTCCATGCCACGGGTGGTGAGCACACGCTTGAGCACCGCGAACAGGTGGGTGGGCAGCGTCACCGCATAGCGGGGCTTCGGGCGCGGGTGCTCCAGGGCATGGATGAGCCTTGCCACCACGGCCTCGGGGCCGAGCGTGAAGGGCGCCTTGCCCTCCTGGCTGGCCAGGCGGGCTTCCACCTGGCGGTAGGTGTCGGCATGGGCACTGCGGGTGGCATCGATATTGGCCAGGAAGGCACGGTGGGCGTTCTCGCGGAAACGGCTGGGGATGGGGCCGGGCTGGATGAGGCTGACGTGAATGCCGCTGCCCTTGAGCTCCTGGCGCAGCGTGTCGGTGAGGCCCTCGAGGGCGAACTTGGAACAGACGTAGGCGCCGCGATAGGGCAGGGCGGCGAACCCCAGCACCGAGCTGTTCTGCACGATGCGCCCGTGTCCCTGGGTGCGCATCATCGGCAGCACGCGGGTGGTGAGTTCATGGGTGCCCAGCAGGTTGGTCTCCAGCTGGGCCCTGAGTACGTCCCGTGAGAGATCTTCCACGGCGCCGGGCTGGCCGTAGGCGCCGTTGTTGAACAGCGCCGTCAGCCGTCCCCCGGTGCGCTCGGCCACGATTTCCACCGCGGCCTCGATGGAGACGCTGCTGGCCAGGTCCAGCGGCAGGGCCTCCAGGCCCTCCTCGCGGAGCCTTGCCACGTCCGCCTCGCCCCGTGCCGTGGCAAAGACCCGCCAGCCTCGCGCCGCCATGGCATGAGCCGCGGCATGGCCGATGCCGCTCGAGCAGCCGGTGACCAGCAGGCTGCGGGGCGGGTTAGCGCTTGCATCCGACATTCTTGTCTCCTCTCTGTCTCCCGCGGGGCTTGTCGATCTCCCCCAGGGCCTGTGTCAGGACGCCTCGATCCCGTGGCGCTACAGCACTTCCCGGGTCGCCTCCATCACCCGCCCATCCACGGTACGCTGGATCTTGTCCTCGATCTCGCTGAGCAGCGATTCCACCTTCTGTGATGTGGTGGCGGCTGCCACGAAGGTCCATTCGCTGGCCTCCAGCCGGTCCAGCTCGCCGCTCTCACAGACCGCCACGGCCGGGTTGCGCCCGAAGCGTTCGTGCAGGCCGCCCATGCGCTGGCGCTTCTCCTTCAGCGACTGACAGCCGGGCAGCGATATGTGCAGGGTGAGGATGCCGATGTGCATGGGGGCTCCTTGTGCGCGGGTGATGTCCGGAATTGCCTGCACGAGCTATACCACGGGGCCGCTGCCGCTGAGGAGAGGCAAGGCGAATTGGCCTAAGCTTGGCTCCACACCCTGCGGCTCGGAGCGACCCCATGCGGCACCTCTTCTTGATGCGTCACGCCAAGGCGAAGCAGGGCAGCGGCGACATGACCGATCATCAGCGGCCGCTCAGCAAGCGGGGCAGGCGCCAGGCGGCGGCCATGGCGGTTCCCCTGCAACGCTGGCGGGCCCTGGAAGGCATGGTCTACTCAAGCGATGCGACCCGCACGCGGGAGACCCTCGACGAGATCGCCGGGCAGCTGACCGAGCTCCCCCTGGCCGAGCGAGCTCGCCTCGAAGAGGCCCTCTACACCTTCGATGGCCAGGCGCTGTTGGCCTGGTTGAAGCATCTTCCGGACGAGGCCGACAGGGTGCTGGTGATCGGCCATAACCCGGCCCTGCTGGAACTGGCCGAGTGGCTCTGCGGGGAGGCGCCGGGCGACCTTCCCACCGGGGGCTTACTCCATCTCACCCTGAAGGAGGCTTCCTGGCAGTCAGTGGCGAGGCACGGCGCTCATCTGGTGGCTAGCCTGGTGCCGGAGACGGCGAACCATGCGCTCTTTCAGCGGCGGGCCCCCGAGCCCCCGAACCCTGACAAGGCCGACCTGGACCAGCGCATTCGTGAACGGCTCACGCATCAGTCTCGGATGATCAGGGCGCTGGAGCCCGGGGTCATCGCCGGCGTCGACCCCGAGTTCCTTCACCAGTATCGCGTCAACCTGCGCCGCAGCCGGGCGATCGGCGAATCCGTGCTGGCCACCGCCAGGAGATCGGGAAACAAGAAGAAAGCCAATAACAAGGTGCCCGGTCTCAAGAAGCAGCTGAAGCGGCTCAAGCAGGGAGCCCAGGCCACCAGTGACCTGCGCGACCTGGACGTGTTCCTGGAGAGCCTGGACACGCCCCCGCCGCCTCTCTCGCCTCGTCCCCGCCGGGACCTTCAGCGCTGGCTGCACGCGCGCCATCACGCCCATCACGAGGCGCTGTGCCAGCAGCT
>PWEV01000335.1 GCA_003553625.1 Halomonas sp. | reverse complement strand
GCCAGGGTGCGTCTGCTGTGGGACTTCCTTCGCGAGGCGCTGGAGGTCAACCGCGCCTTCCTGATGGGCGAGGCAAGGGAGCTGACGCTGCCCCCTCACGCCGGCTGAGCATCAACCGCCGGCGGTGCGTCAGAGAACGCCACTGTCGGCTGGGCGGCCGGCATGGTCCCGATGCACCACCACGGCGTTGCGCCCCTGATGCTTGGCCTCGTAGCTGGCCGCATCGGCGCGGGCCACCACCGAGGCGATCGAATCGTCGCCCTCCCTGAAATGGGTCAACCCGATGCTGGCGGTCACGAAATACGCCTTGTCTCCCCGGCTGACGCTGACCCGGGCGATGGCATCGCGGATAGACACTGCAATTCTCCGGGCATGCTCGAGGGAGCAACTCGGCAGCAGCAGGCCGAACTCGTCACCGCCCTGGCGCCCCAGATGATCGCTGCCACGGGTCTCACGGGCGACTACCTGGGCCACACGGCGCAGCAGTTCGTCGCCGAGGGCGTGCCCGCCCTCGTCGTTGACCGGCTTGAAGTGGTCCAGATCGAACAGGATGAGTGCCGAAGGCGTGCCGGTCTTGATGAAGTCCGCCAGGGCCTCCTCCAGCCGCCGCTCGAAACCGCGCCGATTGAGCAGGCCCGTCAGGGGATCATGCTCGGCCTCCCAGCGCCGCAGCGCTTCCTGGTGACGCCGCTCGGTGATGTCCTTCACCGTGCCCACGATCCCCAGCGGCTTGTCGATTCCCTGTACCAGGCTGGCATGCACCTCGACCCAGAGAACCTCGCCGTCGCTGTCACGCATGCGCAGTTGCCGCAGGAAGTCGGTGCCCTGGCGAAGGGCATGTCGCCACAGGTCGCGAGCATCCTCCAGATCCTCTTCATGAATGCGCTGCCAGAGGTCATCGGTCGAGGCCACCGAGCCGAGCCCCAGCATCGTCAACAGGGCGGCATTCAGGTAGGTGATCTCTCCCTTGGGATCGGCAACGAACATGCCGGTCGGCGTCGAGGCCAGGATGGCATCAAGAAAGGCCTCGCGGTCTCGGAGGCGATACAGTGCCTCGCTGCGCTCTTGCTCCAGGCGGTTGAAGGCATCAGACACCAGGATCAGTTCACGCAGGCTGGTCGAGAGGGCCAGTTGCTGGCGTGCGCCGGAACCGATTTCGGCAATCTGCTGCTCCAGACGATGCAGCGGCGTGAGCTGGCGATCGACCCACCAGCGGGTGACCAGCAGCATCAACAGGGGCGCCACCAGTCAGGTCCACCACAGCCGCTCCAGGAAGGCATGCAGAGGAGCCATCACCGAGCGTCGGGGCATCATCAGCGCCACCACCCAATCCGCCTCCCACACCTGCCGATAGGCCACCAGCATGTTCTCGCCATCCAGTTCGTGGCGGGGTTCCCCCTGCCAGCCGTCCAGCGCCAGCTGGAAACTCTGCGGGTTCAGGCGCTGCAGCGTCTCGACATGCCCGGCCAGGGAGTACGGTACGAATACCGGCTCGCCCTCGGCCCTGAAGATCGCCACGTGGCCATGGTGATGAAAGGTCAGTGAGGCAATGCTGCGGAAGAACTGGCCGTGGGCCAGATTCAAGAGCCCTCCCACCATACCGTCGAACTCGCCGTCGACGGTGAAACGAGGCACCAGCATCAGCACCTGTGGCTGCAGGCTGGCCCGGCCCGTGAAGGGGCGACTGACGTAGGGCCAGGGTGAGTGCTGCACCATCGGGAAATACTCTCGGGCCGCGGTCTCGAGGCCGACGCGGCCCGGCACCTCGGGCAGGTCGGCGATCACCACGCCATCGGCATCGATGATCACGACCCCTTCGAAATCGGCCAGCAGGCTGCGATTCGACTCCAGGCGCTGTGTGATTTCCGCCGGCGTCCCCTCGGCCAGCTGATCGGCGAAATGCGCCAGCCTGGTGAAGCGCTGGACAAGCCGATCCTGCAGACCTTGGCTCAGCATCTCCGCCTGATAGCCCAGGTGGGACAGGTTGGCATCACGCACCAGCGTCTGACCGATCCCCCAGGCAACGCCCAGCAGCAGGCCGATGATGGCCAGCCAGCTCGCCACCAGCCCTACCAGCAGCCTTCCCTGCAGGGTATCGAGGCGCCTCTTGAGGACGCCGGGTATCAGACGTTTGAGCAAATCACCTCCCGCACGTCTTGCGCATGCCTTGGCGCAATGCCCCTCTGGATTGCCCAGGGCGAGTCATCACGAAGTCATAAACCGGGGGCATCCTGCTACATCTGCAGCGGCCTCCTTTCAACCCGGACAAAGGCATCAACCGGCCTGGCGAGCAACGCCCTTTCATGAGGCTCGAGGCGATAAAGATTCACTATCGACGCGGTCGGCAATCTCGCATTGTGCTAATAGATCCATGGGGAGTAGGTTAGAGCTACCAGGACGCTGCGTCGCGGCCGACGCCACCGCGTGGTGGAGGGTTGATGCGGCTCATTGTCCCGCCTTGAGGCCATCGTCTATAAAACGGTGGTAGTTACAACAAAGCAGACTTGATTGGAGAGCGATATGGGTGATCAGCAGAACACCGGCAAATGCCCGGTAATGCACGGCGGCAACACGCAGCAAAAAGCGGACGTCACCTCCTGGTGGCCGGAGTCCCTGAAGCTGGACATCCTCCACCAGCATGATCGCAAGACCAACCCCATGGGTGAGGACTTCGATTATCGTGAGCAGGTCAAGCAGCTCGACTACGCAGCCCTCGAAAAGGACATGCACGAGCTGATGACCAACGGCCAGGAGTGGTGGCCTGCGGACTGGGGCCACTACGGCGGCCTGATGATTCGTCTGGCGTGGCACGCAGCGGGTACCTATCGTGTGGCTGACGGCCGTGGCGGCGCCGGCACCGGTAATCAGAGATTTGCACCGCTGAATTCCTTCCCGGACAACGGCAACCTGGACAAGGCACGCCGTCTGCTTTGGCCGTTGAAGAAGAAGTACGGCAACAAGGTCAGCTGGGCCGACCTGTTCATCCTGGCCGGCAACGTTG
>PWEV01000141.1 GCA_003553625.1 Halomonas sp. | reverse complement strand
GAGGCCTTCATCTATCTGGAGTGCGAAGCGGAACGGGAACCGGCGGTACCGGCGACCTGGCGGCTGCACCGCGAGGTGCGCGCCGGAGACAGCCACGGCCGGCTCTACCGCCGCGACGCGTCGTCGCAACACGACGCTTGCTGAGGCCGGGGCTCGGCGTTACGCTGCTGCCCATTCAGTGATCAATCATCCAACCCTGCCCCGCCCCGGGGCACCGGCCAGGCCTAAAGAACGGTTCAAGAAGAACCATTTCGAAGAATCATTTCGAAGGGCCGTCCCGGAAGGACATCAGGAGAACAACATGAGCAATGAACTCTTCAACCGGCTCGAGCAGAAGATCACCAGCGCCGTCGAGGCCCTGGAGCTGCTGAAGATGGAAGCCGAGGAGTTGCGCGAGGAGAACACTCGCCTGAAGCAGGAGCGCGAGGAGTGGGAGCGCCGCCTGACCGGCGTGCTGAGCAAGCTGGATGAGATCGAGTCCACCGAGACCGCCTGACCCGGACTCAGCCGCTGGCAGCCTCCTCTGCGACCAGCGGCAGCGACATCAGCAGCGCGTCCTCACGGGCGTCGCCGCCCACCGCCCCGGCGTGCCGGGGCGGTGTTGTCTCCGGGGGCTGGGGAGACGCCGGCCGCGGCGGATAGTAGCCCCGGCGAACGCCGTCATCTTCAAACCCCGCATCGCGATAGAGGGCGATGGCCGGTGCATTGCCCGCCCTCACCTCCAGCAGCAGCCGCTCGCTGCCCCACGCCCGGGCCTGGGCCACTACCGCCGCCAGCAGTCGCCGGGCGAACCCTCTGCCGCGCCAGGCATCATCTACCAGAATCGCCTGCAGCTCCGCCTCGAAGGGCAGCCGGACCGCCACGGCGTAGCCCGTCAGGGTAGTGCCGACCCTCAGGCCAACCACCGCAGACGCCTCATCGCTCAGGGCCGCCGCCAGCTGCGCGCCAGAGCCGCCCAGGGGCCAGCCGTGGGCCGTCTCCAGGGCAGCGATATCCTCGAGGTCGTCCAGCGTCAGTCGCATCAAGGCGAAGCCCTCGGAAAGTCCTTCAGGATGACCCTCAGCGCTCATCCGGTACCTGCTCGGCCGTCTCGTGCCACGCCCGGCCCCAGGCCAGCAGGTGCGGCAGAAGCGCCCGCTTGGCCTCGGCGCTACCGGCCAGTTCATCGAGTGACGGACCCTGCCAGGCCGGCAGGTCCAGCGGCGGGCAGCGCCCGGCATCCAGCGAGAGCACCTGGCCGAGGGCCGCATCCGCGCCGAACAGCAGCAGACGCTCGGGCGCCCAGCCGCGGCGGCGGGCACCGGCGATAAAGGCCTGCAGCCCCTCACGGGCCTCCTCCAGAGGCTCATGCACCGTCAGCCCCTCCTCCATGGGCCAGCGGAAGCCCTGCATCACCGGCAGCGGTGCGGCGATGCCGGCGGCGCGCAGCAGGTTGGCCAGCAGCTTGAGCTCGGTATGCCCGGGGGGCTGCTCGCCGGCCAGCAGCAGCAGCCAGCGCCCCTCCAGACAGCCCGCCTGGAAGGCGAAGCGCAGCGGCTCCTGCGGGGCCCCCGGCTCTGCGGCAAGGGCCTCGACGGGCGCTGCGGCTTCCCGGGCCGGAGGCTCCTCGAGCAGCGCTCGCGCCATGCCGGGCCTGGTGGCGCGGGTTTCACGCGCCGCCCTCGCCGGCTCCGGCGGGGCCGGGCGTGCCGGCGCCGACTCGCGGGCCTCATCGAGCAGCGCATGCAGGCGCTCTCCCGGGGCCTCGGCGGGCGGCGCCTCGGGCAGCTCCCACTCGCAGGCCGGGGTCGGGCGGGCATTGGGCAGCGTGTAGCGCGCCACCCAGGCCGTCAGCCCCATGGCCTCCAGGTACTGGAGCCGTTGTGGCTCGGTGGTCACGGCTTGCTGCCGCCCCGGCAGTCGGGTGAATCGGGGCGGCTCTGGCCGCTGGCCTCCCACTCGGCGGGGGTGTAGAGGTGCAGCGCCAGGGCGTGGACCGGCCCGGCCAGCTCATCGGCCAGCAGGGCATAGACCTGCTGATGGCGCTTGACCGGCATCAGCCCGTCGAGTCGCTCGGAGACGAGGGTCACCTTGAAGTGGGTCTCGGAATCCGGCGGCACGGCGTGCCGGTGGCTCTCGTTCTCCACCGTCAGAAAGGCGGGCGCGAGGGCCTGCAGCTTCTCTTCGATGGTGGCCTGAATGCTCATGGCGGCTTCCCCGAACTGAGTGAAAATGGGTGAAAAGTAGGTGACTTGAAGGGACCATTATACGCGCTCTATCGAGCGGTAACGATGCGCCGGCCTACCCCCGGCGCCCCTCATCATGGGTTGCCTCTTCGGAGAGACGCTGCTCTCGCTGGGCGGCGCCGGCCAGGGGCACCCGGGCCAGGCTCGCGCCCAGCGCCAGCAGCGTCGCCAGGGCGCCGAGCCAGAGCGTCGCCTGCACCGGCATGCCGGTGGCCAGGAAGGCGCCCACCAGCGCCACCCCCAGCGACTGCCCCACGGTGCGCGAGGTGCTCATGATGCCGGAGGCGTTGGCGCTGCGCTCTCGGGGTACGGTGCTCATCAGCTCGCGGTTATTGGGCGGCTGGAAGAGCCCGAAGCCGATGCCGCACAGCAGCATGCGCCACAGCACGTCGACCACGCCCGCCTCGGCGTCGAGCCGCGCCAGCAGCGCCAGCCCCACCAGCATCAGCGCGAGCCCCGCGCTGGAGATCAGGCTCGGATTCACGCGATCGGCCAGGCGACCGGCGCGGGGGCCCACCAGCATGATCGCCAGCGGCCAGGGGGTGAACATCCAGGCGGTTTCCAGCGGCGAGAAGCCCATCTCGCTCTGGAACAGGAAGGAGAGCGCCACGAAGGCCAGCCCCTGCCCCACGAAGGCGGTGCCCTGGGCCGCCAGCGCCAGGCTGAAGCGCGGCTCACGGAAGATTCCCAGCGGCATCAGCGGGTGGCGGGCCCGGCGCTGGCGATGCAGGAAGAGCAGCGTGGCCGCGACGCTCAGCGCCAGCCAGGCCGCCACCCG
>PWEV01000020.1 GCA_003553625.1 Halomonas sp. | reverse complement strand
TGGTCGGAGTAGCAGGATTCGAACCTACGACCTCTGCCTCCCGAAGGCAGCGCTCTACCAAGCTGAGCTATACTCCGACGCGTTGGGCTGATGCCTCAACGGGGTCGAATTATACCCGCAGCGCGGCGCTTTGCAAGCCTTTGGCGGCGGTCGGGTTTTACGACTCGCGTTCCACCGCCAGGCGGGCCAGGTCGGCCATGCTGTCGCGGTAGGGAGAGGGGGGCAGATGATCCAGCTGCGCCAGCGCCCTGTCGGCCATCTCCTCGGCGCGAAGGCGCGTGTATTCCAGTGCCCCGGTGGCGTTGACGATGGCCAGCACCTCGTCGAGATGCTCAAGCCCCCCCTGGCGAATCGCGCGGCGGATCACCGCGGCCTGCTCCGGGGTGCCGGCGGTCATGGCCTGGATCAGCGGCAGGGTGGGCTTGCCCTCGGCCAGGTCGTCGCCCACGTTCTTGCCCATCGCCTCGGCATCGCCCTGGTAGTCGAGCAGGTCGTCGATCAGCTGAAAGGCCATGCCCAGGTAGCGGCCGTAGTGCTGCAGGGCGGCCTCCTGCTCCGGGGTAGCCTCGGCGAGGATCGCCCCGCTGTGGCTGGCCGCTTCGAACAGCATGGCGGTCTTGCCCTGGATGGTCTCGAAGTAGGCCGCCTCGTCGATGTCCGCGTTGCCCACGTTGGTGAGCTGCTGCACCTCGCCCTCGGCGATGATGCAGGTGGCGGATGAGAGCACGCTCATGATCCGCATGGAGCCCACCTCTACCATCATCTGGAAGGAGCGAGAGTAGAGGAAGTCGCCGACCAGCACCGAGGGGGCATTGCCCCAGGCGTCGTTGGCGGTGGCCTTGCCGCGGCGCATGTGGGATTCGTCCACCACGTCATCGTGCAGCAGGGTCGAGGTGTGCATGAATTCGATCAGGGCGGCCAGCGTCACGTGGCGTTCCCCCTGGTAGCCCAGGGCGCGAGCCGCCAGCAGCACCAGCAGCGGACGCAGGCGCTTGCCGCCGCTGGCGATGATGTACTGGCCGATGGTCTCCACCAGCGGAATCCGCGAGGCGAGCTGGTCCACGATGGTACGGTTGACGGCAGCGAAGTCCTCGGCCACTACGGCATGAATCGGCGAGGGAGCAGCAGCGGAAGAGGAGACGTTGGCAGTCATGTAGGCGGCTTCAACTGAGTCGATGGGGGCCGGGGCGTGGCGGTCCCCTCTGGCCTTGGGTTGCCGGCCATGCTATGGGGCCCCCTCATGGGCGTCAAGGCGAGCCGCCATGCGGGATGGCGCCGGGCAGGGGCAGGCGGTGCTTCTCGGGTTGTGTCGCCCCCGGCGCGCAGTTATAATGCGCGGCCCACTCATCCCGCTCCCTGTCAGATGGTGCCAGAAGAGGCGCCACTCGCCGCAGGCCGACCAAGAGCCCACCCCGATGAGTCCTGGAGAGAAAACCATGTACGCAGTTATCAAGAGCGGTGGCAAGCAGTACCGCGTTCAGGAAGGCCAGACCCTCAAGCTCGAGAAGATCGAAGTCCCGACCGGTGAGTCCATCGACTTCGACGAAGTGCTGCTGGTTGGCAACGACGACGAGATCAAGGTCGGCGCGCCGATGGTCGAGGGTGCCAAGGTCTCTGCCGAGATCGTTGCCCACGGCCGCCGCGACAAGATCACCATCATCAAGTTTCGCCGCCGCAAGCACAGCATGAAGCGTCAGGGCCACCGCCAGTGGTTCACTGAAGTCAAGATCACCGGGATTTCCGCGTAAGCGGTTCACCCCCTGAACGGAGGATTTTTCCATGGCTCATAAGAAAGCAGCCGGTTCCACGCGTAACGGTCGCGATTCCGAATCCAAACGCCTTGGCGTGAAGCTGTTCGGTGGTCAGACCGTCACCGCCGGCAACATCATCGTGCGTCAGCGCGGCACCAAGTTCCACGCCGGTACCGGCGTCGGCCTCGGCCGCGACCACACCCTGTTCGCTCTGAACGACGGTGTGATCAAGTTCGAGACCAAGGGTCCGAAAAGCCGCAAGTTCGTCACTGTCGTCTCTGCCTGAGACGCCTGAGGCTTGCAGCAAGAAGGCCCCGCCCAGGCGGGGCCTTCTTGTATATACCCAGATGGGTAAGACGGCAGCCGCCGTCAGGAGAATGACAGATGCAGTTCGTCGACGAAGCCTCGATCATCGTGGAGGCCGGCAAGGGGGGCAATGGCTGCCTCAGTTTCCGGCGCGAGAAGTACGTGCCCAAGGGCGGCCCGGATGGCGGCGATGGCGGCCACGGTGGCAGCGTCTACCTGATCGGTGACGACTCCCTCAACACCCTGATCGACTTCAGGTTCCAGCGCTTCTACAAGGCTCAGAACGGCCAGGGCGGCATGGGCCGGCAGATGAGCGGTCGCGCAGGCGAGGACCTGCACGTCAAGGTGCCCGTGGGCACCACGGTGATCGACGAGGATACCCTCGAGGTGATCGCCGACGTCACCGAGATCGGTCAGGTGGTGATGGTGGCCCAGGCCGGCCGCCGGGGGCTGGGCAACATCCACTTCAAGTCCTCCACCAACCGGGCGCCGCGGCGGACCACGCCGGGCACCGAGGGCGAGCGTCGCAACCTGCGCCTGGAGATGAAGGTGATGGCCGACGTGGGCCTGCTGGGCATGCCCAACGCCGGCAAGTCGACGCTGATCCGCGCCGTCTCCGCCGCCAAGCCCAAGGTCGCCAACTATCCGTTCACCACCCTGGTGCCCAACCTGGGCGTGGTGAAGCTCGGCATGCACGAGCACTTCGTGATGGCCGACGTGCCTGGGCTGATCGAGGGGGCCTCGGACGGGGCCGGCCTGGGGCTGCGTTTCCTCAAGCACCTGACTCGCACCCGGCTGCTGTTCCACGTGGTGGACGTGGCGCCCTTCGACGAGTCCGACCCGGTGGAGGTCGCCCAGGCGATCACCCACGAGCTGGGCGAGTTCTCCCCGACCCTGGCCGAGCTGCCCCGCTGGCTGGTGCTCAACAAGTTCGACCTGCTTCCCGCCGAGGAGCGCGAGGAGCGCGCCGCCGATATCGTCCGGCGCCTGGGCTGGGAGGGGCCGGTGTTCCGCATCTCGGCGATCTCGGCCGACGGCACCGCCGCCCTGGTGCAGGCCGCCTACCGCTGGCTGACCGAGCAGCGTCAGCTGGAGAACGAGGACGAGGAGGCCGCCGAGCGCGCCCGCGAGATGCGCGCGCGCATGGAGGACGAGGCGGTCGCCCGCACCGAGGCGCGCCTCGGCCGCAAGCGCAAGACGGTCGATGAGGACGATGACGACTTCGATGACGACGACTTCGACGTCGAGGTCGAATACGCGCCCTGAGGGCGTAAACTGAGGGTAGGTCGGACGGATAAGGGGAGGCAGGATGGACACTCTGTTGAGTCGTATCACGATTGATCCCGCCCAGTGCGGTGGCAGGCCCTGCATTCGCGGCATGCGCATCCGGGTAATGGATGTTCTGGACCTCATGGCCCAGGGTCTCAGTGCACAGGAAGTGCTTGAAGAGATGCCGGACCTGGAGCTTGATGACATCCGGGCGGCACTGCAGTTTGCCGCCCGTCGCCTGGACCATCCTGTGCTTGCCGCATGATCCTCTGGGTCGATGCTCAGCTCTCGCCCCATCAATCCTACCCAGCAAACTTCAGGAACCAAGATGAAGGAAGGGGTTAACAATCCCGGCCGCGAGGCGCTGGTGGGTGCCCGCCGGGTGGTGGTGAAGATCGGCAGCGCGCTGCTGACCAACGACGGTCGCGGCCTCGACGAGGAGGCCATCGGCGGCTGGGTCGACCAGGTCGCCGCGCTGCACCGCCGCGGCATCGAGGTGGTGCTGGTCTCCTCCGGTGCGGTGGCCGCCGGCATGGTGCGCCTCGGCTGGCAGGTGCGCCCCTCGGCGGTGCATGAGCTTCAGGCCGCCGCCGCGGTGGGCCAGAACGGCCTCACCGAATGCTACGAGGGGCACTTCGCCCGCCACGGCCTGCTCACCGCCCAGGTGCTGCTGACCCACGACGACCTCTCCAATCGCAAGCGCTACCTCAACGCCCGCTCGGCCCTGCGCACCCTGGTCGACCTGCGGGTGGTGCCGGTGATCAACGAGAACGACACCGTGGTCACCGACGAGATCCGTTTCGGCGACAACGACACCCTGGGCGCCCTGGTGGCCAACCTGCTGGAGGCCGATGCCCTGGTGATCCTCACCGACCAGGAGGGGCTCTTCGACGCCGACCCCCGCAGCAACGCCGAGGCGCGGCTGATCCACGAGGGGCGCGCCGACGATCCGGCGCTGGCCGCGATGGCCGGCGGCGGCGGCGCCCTGGGGCGCGGCGGCATGACCACCAAGATGCGCGCGGCCCACCTGGCGGCGCGTTCCGGCGCCTTTACCGCCATCGCCAGCGGTCGCCAGCCCGAGGTGATCACCCGGCTGATGGCCGGTGAGCGCCTGGGCACCCTGCTGCGTCCCGATCAGGTGCCCATCGCCGCGCGCAAGCGCTGGCTGGCCGGCCAGCTGCAGGTCCGCGGCTCCCTGACCCTGGACCCCGGGGCGGTGAAGGTGCTGCGCGAGAGCGGCTCCAGCCTGCTGGCGGTAGGCGTAAAGGCGGTGGCGGGGCAGTTCCGCCGCGGCGACATGGTGCTCTGTGTCGACGAGCAGGGCGAGCGCGTGGCCAAGGGGCTGGTCAACTACGGCGCCGACGACGCGGCGCGCATCCTCGGCAAGCCGAGCCACCAGATCGAGGCGATCCTCGGCTTCATGGAGGCCCCCGAGCTGATCCACCGCGACAACCTGGTGGTCTTGTAGCCGCGCCACTATGGCAAGCACGACGCGGGCTGTGATAGGATGCGCCATCCTCTCAGACACGGCCCGTGAACGATCGCTGATGTCAAGCGGTCGGCCAGATGGCCAAGCCGGCGGAAAGTCTCGGACTTTTCTGCCGGATCAATATGTTATCGATGCCGTCATCACACGGGCGGCGAAGAATCTCCAAGGAGACATCCAGTGGCAAACAGCAAGCAAGCTCGCAAGCGGGCCCGTCAGTCAGAAGGCCGTCGTGTACTGAAGGCCGGTCAGCGCTCCATGGTGCGTACCTACATCAAGCGCGTCATCAAGGCCATCAACAGCGGCGACCACGCCCAGGCCATGGCCGAGTTCCAGCAGGCGCAGCCGGTCATCGACCGCATCGCCGACAAGGACGTGCTCTCCAAGAAGCGTGCCGCACGCATGAAGAGCCGCCTGAACAAGCGCATCAAGGCATTGGCTGCCTAAGCCGGTCAGATGCCCTCGAGGCGCGGCCTGCGTGGCAGGCGCCTCGTAAAAAACCGGCTGCGGCCGGTTTTTTTGTGGCCGCCGTTTCCCGAGCCCGCCGAGGATGTCGATGTGACGGATCGCGAGCAGTTGCCCCCCACTCCGGTGGACGAGCACGACAAGGTGGTGGCCCCCAAGGCCGGCGGGCTGATGCGCTCGGGCCTGCTGGTCAGCGTGATGACCATGCTCTCGCGGGTCATGGGCCTGGTGCGCGACGTGGTCATCGCCGCCCTGTTCGGCGCGGGCAGCGGCGCCGATGCCTTCTTCGTCGCCTTCAAGATTCCCAACTTCATGCGCCGGCTGTTTGCCGAGGGGGCCTTCAACCAGGCCTTCGTGCCGGTGCTCTCGGAGTACGCGACCCGCGGCAGCAAGCGCGAGGTGCGCGAGCTGCTCAATGCCGCCGCCGGCAGCCTGACCGTGGTGCTGGCGGTGCTCACGGCGCTGTTCATGGTCGCCGCCCCCTGGCTGGTGTGGGTGTTTGCCCCCGGCTTCGGCCGCGACCCCGCCAAGCTGGCGCTCACCGCCGACATGCTGCGGCTCACCTTCCCCTACCTGCTGCTGATCTCGCTGACGGCCTTCTCCGGCAGCGTGCTCAACACCTGGAACCGCTTCGCCATCCCGGCCTTCACCCCGGTGCTGCTCAACCTCTCGCTGATCGCCGCCGCGCTGCTGCTCACCCCGCTGATGACCGAGCCGGCCATGGCGCTGGCCTGGGGCGTGCTGATCGCCGGGGTCGCCCAGCTCGCCTTCCAGGTGCCGTTCCTGGTGCGCCTCGGGCTGATGCCGCGCCCCTGGCCGAGCTTCGTGCACCCCGGCGTGAAGCAGATCATGGTGCTGATGGCCCCGGCGCTGTTCGGCGTCTCGGTCTCCCAGATCAACCTGCTGCTGGACACCATCCTCGCCTCGCTGCTGGCGCCGGGCAGCGTCTCCTGGCTCTACTACTCGGACCGCCTGGTGGAGCTGCCGCTGGGGGTCTTCGGCATCGCCATCGGCACGGTGATCCTGCCGGCGCTCTCCAAGCGCCACGCCGAGCAGTCCGGCCAGCACTTCAGCGAGATGCTCGACTGGGCGATCCGCGCCGTGCTGCTGCTCGGCCTGCCGGCGGCCCTGGCCCTGGCCATTCTCGCCGAGCCGCTGCTGATCTCGCTGTTCCACTACGGCGCCATGACCGATCACGATATCGCCATGGCGGCGATGAGCCTGCGCGCCTATGCCTTTGGCCTGGTGGCCTTCATGCTGATCAAGGTGCTGGCGCCGGGTTTCTTCGCCCGCCAGAACACCAAGACGCCGGTGAAGATCGGCATCCTCGCCATGGTCGCCAACATGGTCTTGAACCTGATCCTGATCTGGCCCCTGGCCCACGCCGGCCTGGCCCTGGCCACGGCGCTCTCGGCGTTCCTGAATGCCGGCCTGCTGGGCTGGCTGCTCTACAAGGAACGCGTGCTGGTGTTCCAGCCCGGCTGGGGCCGCTATGCGGTGCAGCTGCTGGGCGGCAGCGCGGTGATGAGCATCGGCCTGCTGTGGATCTCTCCCGACTGGCAGGCGTGGCTGGGCTGGGACGTCTGGACGCGGGTGGCCTGGCTGGCCGCCCTGGTGGTGGCCGGCGCCGGGGTCTACTTCGCCTGGCTCGCCGCCTTCGGCATGCGCCTTCGCCACTTTCGAATGAAAAGCTGAAGACCAGGCCGGCCCGGCTGTCAAGGGGCCGGCGGTCCGGTATAATCGCCCACTTTACGACCACCTTCTGGCCAGCGGGGCTTGAGCAACGCCATGCAAGTGATCCGAGGACTGCACAACCTGCGCGACGAGCACCGCGGCTGCGTGGCCACCATCGGCAATTTCGACGGGGTGCATCGGGGCCACCAGGCGATTCTCGACCAGTGCCGCGAACAGGCCGCCAAACTGCAGCTGCCGGTCACCGTGGTGGTCTTCGAGCCGCAGCCACGGGAGTTCTTCGCCGGTGACCAGGCGCCGCCGCGCCTCGCCCTGCTGCGCGACAAGGTGCGCCTGCTGCAGGAGGCCGGCGTGGAGCGGGTGCTCTGCCTGCCCTTCAACGACGCCCTGCGCAGCCTCACCGCCGAGGCCTTCATCGACAAGGTGCTGATCGACGGCCTGGGCGTGCGCCACCTGGTGGTGGGCGATGATTTCCGCTTCGGCTGCGATCGCCGCGGCGATTTCCACCTGCTCACCGAGATCGGCGAGCAGCGCGGCTTCGGCGTCGAGCACACCCGCACCTTCACCATCGACGACGACCGCGTCTCCAGCACCCGCATCCGTACCCTGCTGGCCAGCGGCAACTTCGACGCCGCGGCCAGGCTGCTGGGTCGCCCCTACCAGCTGGGCGGCCGCGTGGTGGCCGACCAGAAGCTGGCGCGCACCATCGGCGTGCCCACCGCCAATCTGCCCCAGCCGGTGCGCTCCCTGGCCCTGCACGGCGTCTACGCGGTGGTCACCGAACTGCCCGACGGCCGCCGCCTTCCCGGCGTGGCCAACATCGGCTGGCGGCCCACTGTGGGCAGCACCCGGCCGGTGCTGGAGGTGCACCTGTTCGACTTCAACGGCAATCTCTACGGCGAGCGCCTGCGGGTATTTCCCTGTGCCAAGCTGCGTGGCGAGGTGAAGTTCGACGACTTCGCGGACCTGAAGCAGCAGATCGGCGTCGACCAGCGCCGCGCACAGCGCTTCTTTCTGCAGCACCCCGCTGCCGGTGCCCTGTTACAGCACCCCGCTGCCGGTTCCCCGCTACAGCACTCCGCCGAGGGTGCCGCGCTACAGCACCTCGCCGAGGGTGACGCCGGGCAGGCGGTGACGAACGATTCTCTCCCTCTGGCATCGGCGCCGCTGGCGCGCGAGTCCGTGACTTCCGATTCCTCGGCGGGTACGCCCGCCGACCATGACGGCTGACCTCCAGGATATGAGCGACTACAAGCACACTCTGAACCTGCCAGAAACCGACTTCCCCATGCGGGGCATGCTGCCCAAGCGTGAGCCCGAGCGGCTGGCCCAGTGGCAGCAGCAGGATCTCTACCACCGCCTGCGCGAGGAGCGCCGGGGCAAGCCGCTGTTCGTGCTCCACGACGGCCCTCCCTACGCCAACGGCAGCATCCACATCGGTCACGCCGTCAACAAGATCCTCAAGGACATCATCGTCAAGTCGAAGAACCTGGCCGGCTTCGACGCCCCCTATGTGCCCGGCTGGGACTGCCACGGCCTGCCCATCGAGCACAAGGTGGAGACCACCCACGGCAAGCACCTCGAGGCCAAGCACGCCCGGGATCTCTGCCGCGAATACGCCGGCGAGCAGATCCAGGGCCAGCTGGCCGACTTCGTGCGCCTGGGCGTGATGGGCGACTGGGACAACCCCTACCGCTCCATGGACTTCGCCAACGAGGCCGGCGAGATCCGCGCCCTGGCCGATATGGTCAAGGCCGGCTACGTCTTCAAGGGGCTCAAGCCGGTGAACTGGTGCTTCGACTGCGGCTCCGCCCTGGCCGAGGCCGAGGTGGAGTACGCCGACAAGAAGTCCGACGCCGTCGACGTGGCCTTTCCGGTGGAGGACGCCGACCGCCTGGCGGCCGCCTTCGGCCTCGCGGCGCTGCCCAAGCCGGCCGCCGTGGTGATCTGGACCACCACCCCCTGGACCATCCCCGCCAACCAGGCGCTCAACATGCACCCGGAGTTCACCTACGCCCTGGTGGACACCGGCGAGCGGCTGCTGCTGCTGGTGGAGGACCTGGTCGAGTCGTGCCTCGCGCGCTTCGGCCTGACCGGCGAGGTGATCGCCACCGCCCGGGGCGAGGCCTTCGATGGCATCCGCTTCCGCCACCCCCTCTATGACCGCCTCTCGCCGGTGTATCTCGCCGACTACGTCGAGGCCGAGGAGGGCAGCACCGGCATCGTCCACTCCGCCCCCGCCTACGGCATGGATGACTTCGTCACCTGCCGTGAGCACGGCATGGCCTTCGAGGATATCCTCAGCCCGGTGCAGGGCAACGGCGTCTACGCCGAGGACCTGCCCTTCTTCGGCGGCCAGATGATCTGGAAGGCTAACCCGCGGATCGTCGAGACGCTGCGCGAGGTCGGGGCGCTGATGCACCACGAGCCGATCACCCACAGCTACATGCACTGCTGGCGCCACAAGACCCCGGTGATCTACCGCGCCACCGCCCAGTGGTTCGTGGGCATGGACGTGCAGGGCCGCGACGGCAAGACCCTGCGCGAGCGGGCCCTGGAAGGCATCGAGGCCACCCAGTTCGTGCCGGCCTGGGGCCAGGCGCGCCTGCACAGCATGATCGCCAACCGCCCGGACTGGTGCATCTCCCGCCAGCGCAACTGGGGCGTGCCGATCCCCTTCTTCCTGCACAGGGTGACCGGCGAGCTGCACCCGCGCACCCTGGAGCTGATGGAAGAGGCCGCCAAGCGTGTCGAGAAGGAGGGCATCGACGCCTGGTTCCGCCTCGCGCCCGCCGATCTGCTCGGCGACGAGGCCGCGGACTACGACAAGGTCACCGACACCCTGGACGTCTGGTTCGACTCCGGCACCACCCATCGCCACGTGCTGCGCGGCTCCCACCCCCACGGCCACGAGAGCGGGCCGATTGCCGACCTCTACCTGGAGGGCTCCGACCAGCACCGCGGCTGGTTCCACTCCTCGCTGCTGACCGGCTGCGCCATGGACGGCCACCCGCCCTACCGCGGCCTGCTCACCCACGGCTTCACCGTGGACGCCCAGGGCCGCAAGATGTCCAAGTCCATGGGCAACGTGGTGGCCCCCCAGGAGGTGATGGACAAGCTCGGCGCCGACATCCTGCGCCTGTGGGTCGCCTCCACCGACTACGGCAACGAGATGGCGGTCTCCGACGAGATCCTCAAGCGCACCGCCGACGTCTACCGCCGCATCCGCAACACCTCGCGCTTCCTGCTCGCCAACCTCAACGGCTTCGAGCCGAGCCGCGACGCCGTGGCGTTCCACGAGATGCTGGACCTGGACCAGTGGGTGGTCGACCGCGCCGCCCAGCTGCAGGCGCGCATCGAGACCGCCTACCGGGAGTATCGTTTCCTGGATGTCTACCAGCAGGTGCACGGCTTCTGTGCCCGGGAGCTGGGCGGCTTCTACCTGGACGTGATCAAGGATCGCCAGTACACCACCCAGCCCGACTCCCTGGCGCGCCGCAGCGCCCAGACCGCGCTCTACCACGTGGTGGAGGCGCTCTCCCGCTGGGTGGCGCCGATCCTCTCCTTCACCGCCGAGGAGATCTTCGAGAACATCCCCGGCGAGCGCGGCGACAGCGTGCTGCTGGCGACCTACTACGAGGGCCTCGCCACCCTGGATGACGATGCCGCCATGGGTCGCGACTTCTGGGAGCAGGTGCTCGAGGTCAAGCAGGCGGTGAACAAGTGCCTGGAGGATGCCCGCAACGCCAAGACCATCAAGGGCAGCCTGGCCGCCGAGGTCACCCTCTACGTGGACGACACCCTGCGGGCGACGCTGGCCAAGCTGGGCGACGAGCTGCGCTTCGTGATGCTGACCAGCGAGGTGACCCTGGCCCCCCTCGGCGATGCTGAAAAAACCGAAGGCGAGGGCGCCGAGGCCACCGACCTCGAGGGCCTCAGGGTGGGGGTGGCCGTCAGCGCCCACCGCAAGTGCGAGCGCTGCTGGCACCACCGCCCGGACGTGGGCACCCACGAAGGCCACGACGACCTCTGCGGGCGCTGCGTGACCAACCTGCCCGACGGCCCCGGCGAGACGCGTCTGCATGCCTGATCAGCGCCACTCCCGTAAAGGCGGCACGCCTGCCAGCGCCCCTGACAGCACTCATGCCAGCGCGTCAGGGGTGCCGCCCATGCAGCGCCCGCTGCGCTGGCTGTGGCTGGCCGTGGCGATCATCGTGCTGGACCTGGCGACGAAATATGCGGCCAGCGCCATGCTCGACTACGCCCGCCCGGTGGAGGTGCTGCCGTTCTTCAACCTCACGCTGCTGCACAACACCGGCGCCGCCTTCAGCTTCCTGGCCGACCACCCCGGCTGGCAGCGCTGGTTCTTCGCCGCTTTCGCGGTGGGGGCGAGCATCGGCCTGACCGTCTGGCTGACCCGGCTCAAGCGCGACGAGACGCTGCTGGCGGTGTCGCTGGCGGCCATCATCGGCGGGGCCCTGGGCAACCTCCACGACCGCCTGGTACACGGCTACGTGGTGGACTTTCTCTCCTTCCACGTGGCCGGCTGGTACTACCCGGCCTTCAACGTGGCGGACATCGGCATCACCCTGGGGGCCATCGGCCTGATCTGGGAATCGGTGTTCGGCGAGAAGCGCCGCGCCCGCAAGCGCCGCTGACCGGCCCCGTAGGAGCCCGATTTATCGGTGGTCCGACATTTCGGCGATTCTAGCGTCGGCGCCACCAAGAGGCATCAGGCACGGCCCTTGTAGGAGCCCGATTTATCGGGCGATTTTGAGCGGTACCCGGCATGGAGCCGTTGCAGCGCTAGCCGCCGGAGAGGAACTCACACCATCCACACCCAGTCCGAGAATCCCATGACCGACCAGAACCCCCAGGAATATCACATCGACGAGGGCATGGAAGTGACCCTGCACTTCACCCTCAAGCTCGAGGACGGCACCGTGGTGGACTCCACCCGGGACAAGGCCCCGGCCACCTTCCAGGTGGGCGACGGCAACCTGCCGCCCGGCTTCGAATACCCCATCAAGGGCATGACCACCGGCGAGAGCGGCACCTTCGAGATCACCCCGGAGCACGCCTTCGGCCAGCACAACCCGCAGAACGTCCACCGCCTCAAGCGCGACAACTTCGGCGAGGAGCCGGTGGAGCTGGGCACGGTGATGTCCTTCGCCGACCCCGCCGGCGGCGAACTGCCCGGCGTGATCAGCGAGATCGACGGCGACATGATCGACGTGGACTTCAACCATCCGCTGGCAGGGCGTACCCTGACCTTCGAGGTGGAAGTGCTCGACGTGAAGCCCGCCACCACCCACTGACGCTGCCACCTGTGGGAGTGGGCTCCGCCCGGCGAATGGCGCCGCAGGCGCCCCGGCGGCAACCACAACGGCCTGTTAGCTGCCACCTGTGGGAGCTGGGCTCTGCCCGGCGAATGGCGCCGAAGGCGCCCCGGCGGCCGTTACCAACGAATCAACAGCAGATGCACCAGCATCAAGGCGAGGCGCCCATGCAAGCACACTCCATGCGAATCAAGCTGGCCAACCCCCGCGGCTTCTGCGCCGGCGTCGATCGCGCCATCGAGATCGTCAACCGCTCCCTCGATGCCTTCGGCCCGCCGATCTACGTGCGCCACGAAGTGGTCCACAACCGCTACGTGGTGGACACCCTGCGTGAGCGCGGCGCCGTCTTCGTCGAGGAGCTCCACGAGGTCCCCGACGACGTCATCGTGATCTTCTCCGCCCACGGCGTCTCCCGCGCCGTGCAGGAGGAAGCCGACCGCCGCGGCCTAAAGGTGTTCGACGCCACCTGCCCGCTGGTCACCAAGGTCCACCTGGAGGTGCTGCGCTACGCCCGCCGCGGCCAGGAGTGCGTCCTGATCGGCCACCAGGGCCACCCGGAGGTGGAAGGCACCCTGGGCCGCTACGACACCACCCATGGCGGCGCCATGTACCTGGTGGAAGACGAGAACGACGTGGCCAGGCTGGAGGTGAACGACCCGAGCCGGCTCGCCTTCGTCACCCAGACCACCCTCTCCATGGACGACACCGCCCGGGTGATCGACGCCCTGCGCGCCAAGTTCCCGGAGATCGAGGGGCCGCGCAAGGACGACATCTGCTACGCCACCCAGAACCGCCAGGACGCCGTGCGCGAACTGGCCGCCGGCTGCGATCTGGTGCTGGTGGTGGGCAGCCCCAACAGCTCCAACTCCAATCGCCTGCGCGAGCTCTCCGAGCGGGTGGGCACCCCGGCCTACCTGATCGACAGCGCCGAGCAGATCGACACCGCCTGGCTGGAAGGCGTGAGCGCCGTGGGCGTCACCGCCGGCGCCAGCGCCCCCGACGTGCTGGTGCAGGGAGTGATCCAGCGCCTGCAGGAGCTCGGCGCCGAGGCCCCGGAGGAGCTCGACGGCCTCGCCGAGACCATCACCTTCTCCATGCCCCGCGAGCTGCGCGAACGGGTTATCGTCAGCGAGTAGTT
>PWEV01000075.1 GCA_003553625.1 Halomonas sp. | reverse complement strand
ATGCCCGACAGCGTCCTGATCGAGATAACGTGATTTTTCCAGAGTGATCAAACCATGCCCATCTACGAATACGAGTGCAAGGCCTGCGGTCAGCGCCTGGAAAAGCTGCAGAAGCTCAGCGCCGCGCCGCTGACCGACTGCCCCGCCTGCGCGGCCCCCGAGCTCGTTCGGCTGGTCTCGGCGGCGGGTTTCCGCCTGGCCGGCGGCGGCTGGTACGAGACCGACTTCAAGTCGGGGGGCAAGAAGAACCTGGCCGGTGATTCGGCCGCCACCGGTGACGCCCCGTCGTCGAACAAGGCATCGTCGAAACCGACGCCGCCTGACTCGGCATCGCCGAAGAAGAAGGATGCGGCGGCCTGAGAGCCGGCGACCGTCCCGCCACTTCCCTCATTACACGTTTTAAAAACAGGATACGACATGCGCAGCCATTATTGCGGCCAGCTCAACGAGACCCTGGTAGACCAGACGGTCACCCTGTGCGGCTGGGTCCATCGCCGCCGTGACCACGGGGGCGTGATCTTCCTCGACATGCGCGATCGCGACGGCATCGCTCAGGTTGTGGTCGACCCCGACACTGCCGAGGCCTTCGCCACCGCCGACCGCGCTCGCAGCGAGTATGTGCTGCGCATTCAGGGCCGCGTGCGGCTGCGCCCGGATGGCACCCAGAACCCGGGCATGCCCACCGGCCTGATCGAGGTGCTGGCCAAGGAAGTGGAGGTGCTCAACACCGCCGCCACGCCGCCCTTCCAGCTCGACGAGCACGGCAAGGTGGGCGAAGAGGTGCGTCTCAAGCACCGCTACATCGACCTTCGCCGTCCCGAGATGATCGAGAAGTTGCGCCTGCGCTCGCGGATCTCTCACAACGTGCGCGCCTTCCTCGAGGGGCAGGGCTTCCTCGACATCGAGACGCCGATCCTCACCCGGGCCACCCCGGAAGGCGCCCGTGACTACCTGGTGCCGAGCCGCACCCATCCGGGCAGTTTCTTCGCGCTGCCGCAGTCGCCGCAGCTGTTCAAGCAGCTGTTGATGGTGGCCGGCTTCGACCGCTACTACCAGATCGCCAAGTGCTTTCGCGATGAGGACCTGCGTGCCGACCGGCAGCCGGAGTTCACCCAGATCGACCTCGAGGCCTCCTTCGTCTCCGAGGACGACATCATGGGCATCACCGAGGCGATGATCCGCCAGCTCTTTCAGGAGGTGCTGGCCGTCGAGCTGCCCGAGTTCCCGCGCATGACCTGGACCGAGGCGATGAACCGCTTCGGCTCCGACAAGCCCGACCTGCGCATCCCCCTGGAGCTCACCGACGTCGACGACCTGATGCAACAGGTGGACTTCAAGGTCTTCTCCGGTCCGGCAAGCGCCGAGGATGGCCGCGTTGCCGCCCTGCGCGTCCCGGGCGGAGCCAAGCTCTCCCGCAAGGAGATCGATGAGTACACCAGGTTCGTCGGCATCTACGGCGCCAAGGGCCTGGCCTGGATCAAGGTCAACGAGCGTGCCAAGGGCCTCGAGGGCCTGCAGTCGCCCATCGTCAAGTTCATGGAGAACGTGGTCGAAGCGCTGCTCGACCGCGTTGGCGCAGAGGACGGCGACATCATCTTCTTCGGCGCCGACAAGGCGAGCATCGTCAACGAGGCCATCGGCGCGCTGCGCGTCAAGCTGGGCGAGAATCTCGACCTCTACACCCACGCCTGGGCGCCGCTCTGGGTCGTGGACTTCCCGATGTTCGAAGCCGACGATGACGGCCGCCTGAGCCCGCTGCACCACCCCTTCACTTCGCCGTCGTGCAGCCCCGATGAGTTCAAGGCCAATCCGGCCGCGGCTCTTTCTCGGGCCTACGACATGGTGCTCAACGGCACAGAGCTCGGCGGTGGTTCCATCCGTATTCACGACCAGGCCATGCAGAGCACCGTGTTCGAGATCCTCGGCATCGGAGAGGAAGAGGCCCGCGAGAAGTTCGGCTTCCTGCTCGACGCCCTGCAGTATGGTGCACCGCCCCACGGCGGCCTGGCCTTCGGCCTCGATCGCCTGGTGATGCTGATGGCGGGTGCCCGCACCATCCGCGAGGTGATCGCCTTCCCGAAGACCCAGAGCGCCGGCTGCCTGATGACCGACGCCCCGGGCGAAGTGAGCGGCGACCAGCTGCGCGAGCTCAGCATCCGACTGCGCCAGAAGGCTAAGCCAGAAGGTCAGAAAACCACGCCGGAAGGGCAGGAGTGATCGCGAAGCTTGCCTGACGCAGCAAGACACCGGCGCCCCTGAGGCGCCGGTGTCGTATGATGGCCACTCCCCAGGCCAAGGAGGCCACCATGCCGATACCACACCGGCTCGCCGAGGGCGGGCGACCATGCTGATCCTCGGCATCGACCCGGGCTCGCGAATCACCGGTTACGGCGTGCTCGATGTCGCCACCTCGACACCGCGCTATGTGGCCAGCGGCTGCATTCGCATCCAGGCCGATGATCTGGCCCAGAAACTGGCCCAGGTCTACGCGGGCGTCAGCGAGTTGATTGCCGTCCATCGTCCAGCGGAGTTCGCCATCGAACAGGTGTTCATGGCGAAGAACGCCGACTCGGCGCTCAAGCTCGGCCAGGCCCGCGGCACCGCCATCGTCTGCGCCGCCAACCACGGTCTGCCCGTCAGCGAATACGGTCCCCGCCAGATCAAGCAGGCGGTGACCGGGACCGGGGCCGCCGACAAGGCCCAGGTGCAGCACATGGTTACCGCGGTGCTGGGGCTTTCCGCCACGCCCCAGGCCGATGCCGCCGACGCCCTGGCCATCGCCCTGACCCATGCCCACGCGCGCCTTGGTCTGCTGCAGACCGGCAGCTTCGGCGGTCACAAGAGCCGCAAGAAGGGCGCCGCCTGGCGCGACTTTCGGCCCTGATGCCGTCGCCTCGCGGCGACACATCGACGCATCTTTCAGGGTTGTCGAACGCTGTTCCAGTACAGGCTGGCCAGCCATGCGAGCGACCAGTATAGTGGCGCCATCGGCGGCGTCTGCCGCCTTGCCTGACGTGAAGGACACGGATTTCCCCATGAT
>PWEV01000092.1 GCA_003553625.1 Halomonas sp. | reverse complement strand
CTGCCTGAAACCGACTACCTCAAGGCCTTGCTGGTCGATCTGGATGCAGACCTTCCCCTGGCCAGGGATCGGGAATTGGTCAGCCTCTTCATCGGCGGTGGCACTCCTAGCCTCATGTCTGCCGAATTCTATAGAGAGCTGCTGACCGGCATCGCCGCGCGGTTGCCCATGGCCCATGATATCGAGATTACCCTGGAGGCCAACCCGGGAACGTTGGAGCGTGGCCGCTTCGCCGGTTATCGGGAAGCCGGTATCAACCGGCTTTCGCTGGGGGTGCAAAGTTTTCAGGATGCTCAGCTTGATGCCCTGGGGCGCATCCATTCGGGTAGGGATGCGGAGGATGCGGTGGCAGAAGCCCGCGCGGCAGGCTTCGACAATCTCAACCTCGACCTGATGCATGGCCTGCCGGGGCAGACTCCGGCGCTGGCACTGGAAGACCTCGAGCGGGCCCTGTCACTGGCCCCCGAGCACCTCTCCTGGTACCAGCTCACCCTGGAGCCCAACACCGAGTTTCATTCTCGACCACCGAAGCTTCCTGAGGAAGAGACGCTCTGGGACATCCAGGACCTGGGCCACGAGCGACTCGAGGGGGCTGGCCTGGCCCGTTACGAGATCTCGGCCTACGCTCGTCCGGATCGACGCTCACGACACAACCTCAACTATTGGCGTTTCGGAGATTACCTGGGCATCGGGGCCGGGGCCCATGGCAAGTTGAGCGCTGCAGACGGTGACGCCGGCCTGATTATCGAGCGACGCTGGAAAGTACGACAGCCGGAGACCTATCTTCGCCGTCAACACGATCCTCAGGGCTTCCTGGCCGGTCGCAGTCGAATTGAGGAGAACGAACTCGCGCTCGAGTTCGCAATGAATGCGCTGCGCCTGGTCGAAGGGGTGTCGCTGTCCAGATGGCGAGCCGCCACTGGACGCTCATCGGCCATGCTGGAGGCTCGCCTTTCCCGCGCCCGACAAAAAGGACTTCTCGTGAAAGATGCCGATCGACTGCAGGCATCGCCTCAAGGTCTATTATTCTTGAATGACCTGCTGGCGCTGATCGGCATGGAGTGACCGGTCCGCCAGACTCATCGCAGCCCGTGTAAATGATGAACTGCCCGGCAGGGATGCCTTCCGGGCCACCTGATGATTGCAAGGAGATCTGTTTTCATGATCAAGCCCATTCGCTTCTTCGTTCCGCTTGCCGCTGCCGCCCTGCTCGTAGGCTGTGCCACGACGGATCCCTATTCCGGCCAGACCCAGCGTTCCACGACGGGCACCGGTGCGGCGATTGGCGCTGCCGTGGGTGCCGCCGCGGGTGCACTGAGTGGTGACGGCAGCACCAGCCGCCGCGATCGAGCCCTGATCGGTGCCGCCGTGGGCGCTGCCGCGGGTGCCGGCGTCGGCGCCTACATGGATCGACAGGAGGAGGAACTGCGGCAGAGCACGCGTGGAACCGGCATCGAGGTCGATCGTCGTGGCGATGACATCGTGCTCAACATGCCGAGCAGCGTGACCTTCGGCTTCGACTCCAGTGATCTCACCAACAGCGCCCGCACCGCCCTCAACGATGTGGCGCAGATTCTCACTCAGTACACCGATACACGCGTCAATATCGCCGGCCATACCGACAGTACTGGTAACGCCGACTACAATCAGCGTCTCTCCGAACGGCGTGCTGAAGCTGTTGGCAACTACCTGGCTCAGTCAGGCGTGTCGCGCAATCGTCTCAACATGACGGGCTACGGCCAGAGCCAGCCCGTTGCCAGCAACGCCACCGAGGAGGGACGGGCCCAGAACCGTCGCGTCGAGATCACCCTCACGCCGATCGAAAGCCAGTTCCAGTGATCCACGGCTAGCCCCTTAGCTACCCTATCGGGGCCCGTCACTAAGAAGTGGCGGGCCCTTTTCATTGTCAATCTCCTTGCCGATCTACGGACCCTCTTCCATGCTTTCCTATCAGCACGCCTACCACGCCGGCAACTTCGCCGACGTCCACAAGCACCTGACTCTGCATGCGGTCATCGATCATCTATTACGTAAAAAATCATCAATTACGTATGTCGATACTCACGCCGGGCGCGGTCTCTATCCCCTGGATGCCGCAGAGACCGTTCGGCTACAGGAGTACCGGGAAGGCGTCATTCCTCTCTGGAGGGGTCGCCAGGCCTTGACCAATGAACCACTGCTGAGCGACTGGCTCGCGGCCCTGGCAAGTGCTCAGCCAGATTCCTCGCAGCTGACCCATTATCCCGGCTCCCCCTGGTGGATGGGCTATCGACTGCGAAATGGAGATCGTCAGTGGCTCTATGAGCTGCATCCCGGGGAGCATGAGCTTCTGGCGCAGCAGTCGTTTCAGGAGGCGGTGGAACGCATTCACGGCGACGGTCTCAAGGGTCTGATGCAGCGGCTGCCGGTGAAGACGCCGAGGCTCTGCGTGTTGATCGATCCCAGCTATGAGCGCAAGACGGAATATCTCGAGGTGGCCCAGACGCTGCTGTCTGTGATGCGCAAGGCGCGGCATGCGGTAGTGCTGGTGTGGTATCCGCTGCTTCCGGCGGGACGCCACCGCGAGCTGCTGGAGGGCGTCCGCGATGGAGGGCTGCGCAAGGTCTGGTATGGCGAATTCACCCGGCAGGCGCCGGCCGAGGGCCAGCGGGGGATGGTTGGCAGCGGTATGCTGGTGGTCAACCCGCCCTGGGGGTTCGATGAGCGTCTGTCAGCGGCGATGTGCCCGGTGGTTGACCACCTGGGTACGCCGGGGGTCTATCGCAGCGGCTGGTGGGTGGAGGAGTAAGCGCTCCTATTTTCCGATGCAAAAGCTGCCGAAGATCTCGCCCAGAAGGTCGTCCGCACTGAACTCCCCGGTGATCTCGCCCAACGCCTGCTGGGCGTCGCGCAGGTCCTCCGCGAGCAGTTCACCGGCACCGTAGCCCGCCAACTGAGTTTCGCCATTCTCCAGGGCCTGTCGCGCCCGATCCAGGGCGTCCAGGTGGCGCCTTCGTGCCGAGAAGCGTCCCTCGGTAGTACCTGAGTAACCCATCACTCCCTTGAGATGTGCTTTCAGGTTATCCACACCCTCACCGCTCAGAGCGGAGAGTCGTACCACCGGTGTGTCTGTGGATAACTCGATTCCGGGAGCGTCCGCTGTCGTGTCGATCTTGTTGCGCACGAGTGTGAGACGCGTTGGGTCCGGCAGTCGTGCCACGAACTCTGGCCAGATCGCCATGGGGTCGAGGGAAGCGGTGGTGGAGGCATCCACCAGGAGCAGAACCCGGTCGGCCTTTTCGATCTCCGCCCAGGCCCGGGCTACGCCGATCTGCTCCACGGCGTCCGGTGTGTCACGCAGCCCGGCGGTATCGATGATGTGCAGCGGCATGCCGTCGATATGGATATGCTCACGCAGGACGTCCCGAGTCGTGCCGGCGATGTCGGTAACGATGGCGGTCTCCTGCTCGGTGAGGGCGTTGAGCAGGCTGGACTTGCCGGCGTTGGGCCGCCCGGCGATCACGACGCTCATACCCTCGCGCATCAGCGCACCCTGTCCGGCGGCGGCGCGCACCGCGGCCAGTTCCGCCATGACCCCGGCGAGCCGATCGGCTACCTTGCCGTCGGCCAGGAAGTCGATCTCCTCCTCCGGGAAATCGATGGCCGCTTCCACGTAGATCCGCAGTTCGATGAGTCGCTGCACCAGCCCCTCGACTCGCCGCGAGAAGTCTCCCTTCAGTGAGCGCAGGGCGTTCTCGGCGGCCGCCCGGGAACTCGCGTCGATCAGGTCGGCGATCGCCTCAGCCTGGGCCAGGTCGAGCTTGTCGTTGAGGAAGGCGCGCTCCGAGAATTCTCCGGGGCGGGCCAGGCGTGCACCGAGCGCCACGCAGCGCGCCAGCAGCAGATCCATGATCACGGGGCCGCCGTGGCCTTGAAGCTCCAGCACGTCCTCGCCGGTAAAGGAGTGGGGCCCCTCGAAGAAGAGAGCGATGCCCTCGTCGATCGTGTGCTCCTCGCCTCGGAAGGCCCCGTAGTGGGCGCGGCGAGGGGGAGGGCAGTGGCCTGCTACCGCCTTGGCGATCGGCACGCTCAGCGGCCCGGAGACGCGGATGATGCCGACCCCGCCTCGGCCGGGCGGCGTGGCGAGGGCGGCGATGGTGTCCTGGTCGTGCAGACTGGCCATGGTAATTTCCTCGTGGTGACTGGACATTGTCTGATTCCAGTCTCACAAACGCCAGACCCCCGCACTAGGCGGGGGTCTGGTGTTGGGTAGAGACTGCCTGCTACTTGGTCTTCATTCCCTTGCCGACACTGGGATCGTTCTCGATCTTGCGCGTGATGGCGTACTGCTGGGCAATGGAGATGATGTTGTTGACTACCCAGTAGATCACCAGACCGGCTGGGAACCACAGGAAGAAGAAGGTGAAGACAATGGGCAGCATGCGCATGATCTTCGCCTGCATGGGGTCAGGGGGCGTCGGGTTGAGCAACTGCTGCACGAACATCGAGGCGCCCATCAGGATCGGCAGGATGAAGTACGGATCCTTCACCGACAGATCCTGAATCCAGAACATGAAGGGCGCATGGCGCAGTTCCACGGACTCCAGCAGCATCCAGTAGAGCGCGATGAACACCGGCATCTGTACCAGGATCGGCAAGCAGCCGCCCAGGGGGTTGATCTTCTCCTTCTGGTAGAACTTCATCATCTCCTGGGACATCTTCTGGCGGTCGTCCCCGTACTGCTCCTTGAGGCGCTGCATCTCCGGGCCCAGCTTGCGCATGCGAGCCATGGATTTGTAGGCCTTGGCGGAGAGCGGCCACATGACCAGCTTCACCACGATGGTCAGGAAGACGATGGACCAGCCCCAGTTGCCGATGAGGCTGTGGATCTGGTCAAGCAGCCAGAACAGCGGATTGGCGATGAACCACAGCCATCCGAAGTCTACGGTGAGGCGCAGGTTGGGGGCCACGGTCTCCAGATAGTCCTGAACCTTGGGCCCCATGTAGAGCGTCGCGCCCAGGCGCGCCTCGCCGCCGGGGGCAAGGCTGGTCACCGGCCCGGCGAAGGCCGCCACATTGCGGTTCTGGGAATCGGTGGTGGCGTAGTAGAGATTCTGCTGGTTCTGGGACGGCGCCCAGGCCGAGACGAAGTAGTGCTGGATGATCGCCACCCAGCCGCCCTGGGCGTCGACGTTGTCGAAGCGGCCGCGCTGGATATCGTCGAAGTCGACCTTCTCATAGCGGGTATCCGGGGTGGAGAAGGCCGCGCCGAGGAAGGAGCTCATGCCCAGGGCCACGCCGCTGGAGGGATCCGGGCTGTTGTCTCTTGCCAACTGACCGATAAAGCGAGCGCTGACAGGCTCTTCGGTATTGTTGGCCAGGTAATAGTTGACGTCCACCGCGTAGCTGCCGCGCTCGAAAGTGAAGCGCTTGATGACGTCGATGCCGTTGACCTCTGCACGCAGGTCGACCTCGAGACGGTTGTCGTCCTCGGCCAGGCGGTGTTCGGTTTGATCCGGGGTGAAAGCGATGCGGCCAGCCTGGCCGTCGAGTTGCAGACCGGAACGGGCCACGTAGCTGCGACTCTCGCTATCCGAGAGCAGCACGTAGGGCCGATCCGAGTCGAGCGTCAGCCTATGCTGTGGCAGTGCTGCGTAGACGATATCGCCGCCCTGGGGGTCGATTCGCAGATCCAGCACATCGGTGACTACTGCAATCAGGTCGCGACCGGCGGAAGCAGGGCTTGCGGTGCTGGGCATCGCCTGACCGACGTCACCTGAAGCACTGGGCGTCGCCGGGACGGCCAGGCCATCCGAGTCGTCGGTCTGCCGAGCCTCGCCATTGGCTGGGCTGCTCGTGAAGGAGGGGGCTTCAGGCTCAGGGGAGACCTGGCCATAGTCCTGATTCCACTGCACAACGATCAGATAGGCGAGCACCGCCAGGGGGATCAGCAAGAGGAGTCGTTTTACGTCCATGAAGGTTCTGCCCGATGGATAGTGAACTTGCCGAGGGCGAGATGGAAAGCATCTGCCCGAGATAGACAAAAGCCTGCCAAGGGCAGGCTGGATGCCAAACACGGACTATCAGCGACAGTGCCGGCAGGATCAGTGAGTACCATGAAGGAGAGTCTTGACATGGTGATGACTCCTGACTGTCCGGTCATCCATCCTGACTGGCGTTCGTGCTGGCTGTCTCGACCGTTGTCTGGTCATCGCCTGCGGCTTTTCTTCCCTCACGCTCCAGACGACGCCACATCCCGTGCAGCTGACGATGCAGGATCTCGTTGTTCAGATCCCCCACGCCTCGTCTGGCCATGAGCACGATATCCACACCCGGCAGATGTTGCTGCTGGTAGCGAATGGATTCGCGAGCGAGGCGCTTGAGGCGGTTACGGTCGACGGCGCGGCGAAGGTTCTTCTTGCTGACGATCAGTCCAAGACGAGGATGCCCAAGCGTATTGGGTGCCGCCAGGATCATGAGACCCTTGCCATGAACCTTGTAAACCGCGCTCTCGAAGACCTGCCTATAGTCCCCTGCCGTCAGCAGACGCAGACGGCGGGGGAAGTCCTGACGGGACATGTGCAGTCCGTGATCAGGCGCTCAGGCGCTTGCGACCCTTGGCACGACGCCGAGACAGGACGGCACGGCCGTTCTTGGTGGCCATTCGAGCACGGAAGCCGTGCACGCGCTTACGCTTCAGAACGCTGGGCTGAAAGGTGCGTTTCATAACTCATTATTCCCACGTGGTTTTCTGGAAGAATCGACAATTTCGAGGCGTTCGAATTCCGCAAGGGAACTCGTGTGTATTCGGCTCAAGACCGGAAATTGTAATGATATCGCGGCTCGGGTGCAATTTTTCCGTACGGCTTGGCGCTCGAGGTGGTGACGGGGCAAGTCTCTGACGGCCAGCGATCGATGTTGCAGGGGGCCACCGTGACGACTCCTTCTACTGTTTCAAAATAAGATCTTTTATTGAGCCTGTTATTAATACTGGGGACGGCAACTGTGGATAACACTGCTTTATCTATAAATATAAATGGCTTATAGCGCACTTTAGATGGTGGATAAGCGGTGGGCCAGCAGGGGATTGCATGTGAGCAAGCGGTGGATGCAACGATTGATCATTCACAGGGCGTTGCTATCCACAGACGTCGAGACCGGATTTCCCAAGGGTCCGGGATGAGTTTTCCACAGCCAGCGCCCAGCCGATGTGGGGTGTGGATAACCATCCTCTGGGACGCTACAATATGCGACCGTTTTCCAACCGATGGTGAGGCCGCGTGGCGCTAGCTCTCTGGCAACAGTGTCTGGACACTCTCCAGGACGAGCTGAATTCCCAGCAGTTCAACACCTGGATTCGTCCGCTGCAGGCGGAAGAGGGCGAGTCGGGAGAGCTGTGTCTCCTGGCACCCAACCGCTTCGTCCGCGACTGGGTCAGTGACAAGTTCGCGAAGCGAATCGGCGAGCTGATGCGTGAACTGTCGCCGGCCAAGCCGCCCAAGATAGTGCTGTCGGTCGGTAGTCGGCGCTCGGCGCCCCAGCCTCAGCCCCGTGATCTGGGGGATCCGGTGTCGGCCGTGCCGCGCCGTCCGTCGGCGCCTGCCGTACATACCCAGCCGCGTGGCAACATGGCCGACGATCGTGACCTTGACTCCATGCGCGAGGACAGGGGCGGCCGACGTGCCGCTGGAGGTCGCCAGGTGCAGGTCGAAGGCAGCCTCAAGCACACTAGTGGCCTGAACCCCAATTTCACCTTCGAAACCTTCGTCGAGGGCAAGTCGAACCAGCTGGCCAGAGCCGCCTCTCGTCAGGTATCCGAGAACCCCGGCGGTGCCTACAATCCCCTTTTCCTCTACGGAGGGGTCGGTCTCGGCAAGACCCACCTCATGCATGCCGTGGGCAACGCCCTGGCAACACGGCGGGAGAATGCCCGGGTGGTCTATCTGCACTCCGAGCGTTTCGTGGCCGACATGGTCAAGGCGCTGCAGCTCAACGCCATCAATGACTTCAAGCGGTTCTATCGCAGCGTCGATGCGCTGCTGATCGATGACATTCAGTTCTTCGCCGGCAAGGAGCGTTCCCAGGAGGAGTTCTTCCACACCTTCAATGCACTTCTCGAGGGCGGTCAGCAGATGATTCTGACCTCGGATCGCTACCCCAAGGAGATCAGCGGGGTCGAAGAGCGTCTCAAGTCGCGTTTCGGCTGGGGGTTGACCGTGGCGATCGAGCCGCCGGAGCTGGAGACCCGCGTGGCGATTCTGATGAAGAAGGCCGACCAGGCCAAGGTCGACCTGCCCCATGATGCCGCCTTCTTCATAGCCCAGAAGATTCGTTCCAACGTGCGTGAGCTGGAGGGAGCCTTGAAGAAGGTGATTGCCGATTCCCATTTCATGGGCAAGACCATCACCCAGGACTTCATTCGCGAATCACTGAAGGATCTGCTGGCCCTGCAGGACAAGCAGGTGGGGGTAGACAACATTCAGCGTACCGTAGCCGAGTATTACAAGATCAAGCTGGCCGACCTGCTCTCCAAGCGCCGCTCTCGTTCTGTGGCACGACCGCGCCAGGTCGCCATGGCCTTGGCCAAGGAGCTGACCAATCATAGTCTGCCCGAGATCGGCGATGCCTTCGGTGGGCGCGACCACACTACGGTGTTGCACGCTTGCCGCAAGGTGAAGTCGTTGCAGGAAGAGAGCTCGGATATCCGAGAGGATTACAAGAACCTGTTGCGTCTTCTGACCAGTTGACAGGCCAATCCTCAATGTTTCGAGCCAAGAACGCTGTATCGACAACGGGCAGACATGCCAGCAACCCCTGCCCCCACGACCGCTAGCACCACCCGGGGCTCAGCTGTGGTTAAATGACCGACAAGCCGTTCGGCTCGAGCCGCGCGAGCTGCAATTCTTCAGGAACAGACGTGGAGTCGACATGAAATTTTCCATCTCACGCGAAGCGCTGCTGCGACCGCTGACGCTGGTGGCCGGTGTGGTGGAGCGACGCCAGACCCTGCCGGTGCTCTCCAACGTGCTGATTCAGGTCGACCAGGATCAGGTCTCGCTGACCGGTACCGACCTTGAGGTGGAGCTGATCGGGCGGACCGTGGCTAGCCAGGTGGACGAGCAGGGGGCTGCCACGGTGCCGGCTCGCAAGCTGATGGATATCTGCAAGTCGTTGCCGGATCAGGCCGAGATTCAACTCTCTCTGGAGGAAGGCAGGGCTGTCCTGCGCAGCGGTCGCTCGCGATTCACGCTCTCTACTCTGCCGGTGGCAGAGTTCCCCAACATCGAAGACAGCCAGGGTAGCGTCGAGCTGGCCCTGCCGCGAGGCGTCTTGAAGCAGTTGATCGACTCGACCTCCTTCGCCATGGCTCAGCAGGACGTGCGCTACTACCTGAATGGCATGCTGTTGGAGATGCGCTCCGGACTGGTGCGTGCGGTGGCCACCGACGGCCATCGTCTGGCGGTCTGCTCTCGCCCCGTCGAGATTCAGGTGGAGCCGGCTCAGAAGTTGATCGTGCCACGCAAGGGTATTCTTGAACTTGTGCGCCTGCTGGACGACGGTGAGGAGCCGGTGAGTCTGACGCTGGGGGCCAGCCACCTTCGTGCTCACACCGGTGACTTCACGTTTACTTCCAAACTGGTCGATGGCAAGTTCCCCGACTACGAACGCGTTGTGCCTCGCGGGGGCGACAAGGTGTTTATTGCCGAGCGTGCCGAACTGCGTCAGGTGCTCTCGCGTACCGCGATTCTCTCCAACGAGAAGTACCGCGGGGTGCGTCTTCATTTGTCCGAAGGCAACCTCAAGGTCATGGCCAACAATCCTGAACAGGAAGAAGCCGAAGCGAATATTGCCATCGAATACAGTGGCCCGGGGTTGGAGATCGGCTTCAACGTTGGTTACCTGATTGACGTGCTGAACGCCCTTGACGAGGATCGCGTGCAGATGACCCTGGCCGACCCCAACAGCAGTGCGCTGATGGAGGAGCCAGGGGGGGGCGATGCCCTCTATGTCGTTATGCCCATGCGTCTCTAGTCACCACCGGCGGCATGCCCAGTGCCGCCCTGCCAGTTCGTGCCCATGCCTCTAGATCGACTCGCTTTCCAGGGTCTGCGCAACCTCCAATCCATTGATTTCAAACCAGGACCTCGAATAAACCTGGTGACGGGAGACAATGGTAGCGGCAAGACGAGCCTGCTCGAGGGGGTTCATGTTCTCGGCATGGGCCGATCCTTTCGCACCCGTCATATGCGACATGTGATTTCTCACGACGCCGAGAGCATAGTGCTGCATGGGCGGCTGGCCGGGGATCCTCCACTCCCGTTTGGCGTGAGGCGTCACCGTGATGAGAGCGAGCTGGATATCCGTCTTTCCGGTGAACGCGTCAATCGTCTTTCTCGTCTGGTTGAGACACTACCGCTACAGTTGATCAACCCCGATGCCTTCCGGCTCCTTGAGGGGCCTCCGGGTGGGCGGAGAGAATTTCTCGATTGGGGTGTGTTTCACGTGAAACATGAGTTTCTCGGGGCGTGGCAGCGCGCTCGCAGGGCGCTGAAACATCGGAATGCTCTGCTCAGACATGGTAGAATGGACGAAAATTCGTTGTCGGTCTGGGAGCATGAGTTCGTTCACTGGAGCGAGCGCATCGATGCCATGCGTGGCGAGTGGGTAGACGCCTTTCTCCCCGTGTTCGATGAGACACTGGCAGGCCTGATGCCGTTACCAGGGCTCCAGCTGCGCTATTCGCGAGGCTGGGACAAGCGCCGTGAGCTCGGTGAGATCCTGAGGCAGGGAAGGAGTGTGGACAGGCAGATGGGGTTTACCCAGCAGGGGCCGCAGCGTGCCGACCTGGCGGTCAGGCTGGATCGCCGTCCTGCAGTGGAAGTTCTCTCCCGGGGACAGCAGAAGCTTGTGGTAAGCGCGCTCAAGTTGGCCCAGGGGCGGCTTCTGGAGGCAGCCACCGAGCGTAAATGCCTCTATCTGATCGACGATCTCCCGGCAGAGCTGGACAACGCCCACCGACGGGTGTTCTGCCACTGGCTGGAAAGCATGCACTGCCAGGCGTTCATCACCAGCGTCGATCACGACGCCCTGGCAGATCTGTGGCAGCCCGCAACTCCCGTGGCCATGTTTCACGTGAAACGTTCACCATCGGGAGAGGGGCAGCTGGCACCACTGGAACGACAGACTTCATGATGGAGCAGTCAATGAGCGAGCAGGCCTACGACTCATCGAGCATCAAGGTACTCAAGGGACTGGATGCCGTACGCAAGCGACCCGGCATGTACATCGGTGATACAGATGACGGCACGGGGCTGCATCACATGGTGTTCGAGCTGGTGGATAACTCCATTGACGAAGCCCTGGCCGGCCACTGCAGCGAGATCCGCGTGGTTATCCATCCAGACGAGTCTGTCACAGTCAGCGACAACGGTCGCGGCGTGCCCACCGATATCCATGAGGGTGAAGGAATTTCCGCTGCAGAAGTGATCATGACGGTGCTCCACGCCGGCGGAAAATTCGACGACAACTCCTACAAGGTTTCCGGTGGCTTGCACGGTGTCGGGGTGTCGGTAGTCAACGCCCTGTCAGAGGAGCTGAAGCTGACCATCTGGCGCGCCGGCGAGGTGTTCGAGCAGATGTATCGCCACGGGGTGCCCCAGTCTCCACTGGCGGTTGTCGGCAAGAGCGAGAAGACCGGTACCCGAGTGCATTTTCGGCCCTCTCCGCAGACCTTCACCAGCATCGAATTCCACTACGATATTCTGGCCAAGCGACTGCGCGAACTCTCCTTCCTGAACTCGGGTGTGGCCGTTCGCCTGATCGATGAGCGCAGCGGTAAGGAGGAGGTGTTCCACTACGAGGGAGGGCTCAAGGCCTTCGTGGATCATCTCAACTCCAACAAGAGCGTGCTCAACCCGGTGTTTCATTTCAACGCCGAGCGTGAGGATGGCGTCGGCGTGGAAGTGGCGATGCAGTGGAACGACTCCTTCAACGAAAATATCTTCTGCTACACAAACAATATTCCGCAGAGAGATGGCGGTGCACACCTGGCAGGCTTCCGTGCGGCGTTGACCCGTACCCTGAACGCCTACATCGAGTCAGAGGGTCTGCTCAAGAAGTCAAAGATCAATACATCCGGTGACGACGCCAGAGAAGGTCTGACGGCGATTGTCTCGGTGAAGGTACCCGACCCCAAGTTCTCGTCCCAGACCAAGGACAAACTCGTCTCATCCGAGGTCAAGACCGCGGTAGAGCAGGAGATGGGGCGGCTGTTTTCCGAATACCTCGTCGAGAAGCCCAGCGAAGCAAAGTCGATCGTCAACAAGATGCTCGATGCCGCTCGTGCTCGGGAGGCCGCTCGAAAGGCCCGCGACATGACCCGTCGCAAGGGTGCGCTGGACATCGCGGGCCTGCCCGGAAAGCTGGCCGACTGCCAGGAGAAGGACCCCAGCCTCTCCGAAATATTCCTGGTAGAGGGTGACTCTGCCGGTGGTAGTGCCAAACAGGGACGAGATCGTCGTACCCAGGCGATTCTGCCCCTCAAGGGCAAGATCCTGAACGTGGAAAAGGCTCGCTTCGACAAGATGCTCTCCTCCGCGGAGGTCGGCACCCTGATCACCGCCCTGGGTTGCGGCATCGGACGCGAGGAGTTCAACCCAGACAAGTTGCGCTACCACTCGATCATCATCATGACCGATGCGGACGTGGACGGTTCCCACATTCGAACCCTGCTGCTGACCTTCTTCTTCCGTCAGATGGCTCAGCTGATCGAGCGCGGGCATGTCTTCATCGCTCAGCCGCCGCTCTACAAGATCAAGCGTGGCAAGCAGGAGCTGTATCTCAAGGATGAGCAGGCGATGACCGATTACCTGACCGCCACCGCTCTGGATGGCGCTCGTCTTTATGTCAACGCCGATGCTCCGGGTATCAGTGGTTCTCAGCTGGAGGCTCTGGTGAACCAGTATCGTGAAGTCGTGCGCCGTATCGATCGCCTCTCACGTGTTTATCCGAACGAGGTGCTGAAGCGGATCGTTCATGCTGCACGCCTGCAGGGAGAGGTCAGCCTGCGGGATCGAGGCACCATGCAGAACTGGATCGACCATCTGCAGGGTGAAATGGACGCGTTGGTTGCCTACGAGGGCGGTCCTCGATACACCTTCCGGCTCGAAGAGGACACCGAGCGCAGCTTCTATCTACCTGCAGTGACTCTCACCGCTCACGGCGTCTCCACCGACTATGTGTGGGGTGTCGAATTTTTCACAAGCGCCGATTATCGCGGGATGGCAGAGCTTGGTGAGACCCTGGATGGCCTGCTGGAGGAGGGCGCCCATGTTGCCCGTGGGGAGCGTCAGAAGCGCGTGAGCACCTTTTACGAGGCTCTCGAGTGGCTTATGACGGAAGCCCAGCGCGGCCTATCGCTCCAGCGCTACAAGGGTCTCGGGGAGATGAACCCCGACCAGCTGTGGGATACCACCATGAATCCCGAGACTCGTCGTATGCTGCGAGTCACCATCGAGGATGCCGT
>PWEV01000223.1 GCA_003553625.1 Halomonas sp. | reverse complement strand
CGGCAAATGACAGAGAATAGAACCGGCGCCCGTCATCTGCCGCCCTGAGGCTGTCCAGGTACTGGCCAACCCGCACGGCCGGGCGCATTTTCGGCCCTTTCAGGCCCAGGCAGGTCTCCAGCATGGAAAGGAGGCCCGTGGGGCCGAGCACGGCTTTGCCCGAAACAGCATCCTGTGCTTGCAGGGCGTCTATACTTGACAACGCATCCGGGTATGCGCCGGTATCAAAGTCATAGCCGAGTATGATATCCATTCGAGCCTCCAGGTCGGGAGTTCGGGTCGGGACTTCGGGTCAAACCGATTACAAAACCTCCCACTTGCCGGTTGTGGGGTTTTTGTATTTCATGCCAGTGCAGTCTGTTTCTGCCAGTGCCCAGTGGAGCGGGTCAAAAATGCTGCCTTCCTCGGTGCCATGGAACCATGATTCAGAAATACGGCCCTCGTAGTTTACATTGCCGTTTTCGTCGCAGAGCTTGAAAGCAATGGTTTTATTGCGGGCAAGGTCTTCTTTGATGTGCCCCTGGCCGACGCCGACATGGCTTTTGATGCCGAGTGCAAACATCGAGAACTTGTGCAAATGATCCTTGGTTATGACCCAACCACCCATCATTTATTCTTCTTTTTTGGTTACGCGCATCAACATCGACCCAGTTCTTTTGCCATGCCCCCAGGAAAAGACCCTTGTTTATGCATTAGCGCTAATTTCCGAATGCGATAAAAATATTATAGAATATTAATAACTTGTTTGATAGTATACGGTCAAGTCCAAACGTGTCACTGGCAGGCTATCACCATATAGTCGGCCGAATGGTATCCCGGATATCTCAATGAATCTTGACGGCTTTGTACGAGTGCATCAATCTTAAATCAGCGCCATTATTGGCGAATTCGCAAGAAATCCAATATCTGCGTTATCTGCCGCTTAGACCTCGAAATGCCGGTTTCAGCTGTATCGCCATGTCTCCACTTGAAGGCCGGAAAAAATTATTGAGCGGGTAAAATTTTTCTTGACATTGTGTATCAGGTACTACACACTATTTTCATGAGCACCGCATTCGGCCCATACATTCGTGAAAAGCGCGAAGCCCTGAAAAAACAAGACAAGCGGTTTTCGCTGCGCAAGGTAGCCCAACGGGTCGGCATCGAGCCGTCATACCTCAGCAAGGTGGAACGGGGGCTGCCGGCGCCACTTTCAGAGGAAAAAATCCGGGCCATCAGCGTGGACCTGGGGGAAAACGCCGATCTTCTTTTGGCTTTGAGCGGCAAGGTGTCCGCGGATGTCCAGGAGATCATCCGCAAGCGCCCAGAGCTGTTCACGGAAATCATCCGGCAGATGGAAGACCTGCCGGACAACGCGGTATTGCGCCTCGTGCGGGAGGTGCGTGACGGCAAATGGTAATTGGTGGCGAAACGCAAACGATGAGGAGGGCGGCATGATTGAGCTCAAAAACGACCATCTGGTTTTCAGCTTCCCGGAAATCCACCCGGAGGCATCACTTGAAATCGAATTCCAAAGAACGCTTCGCATCCCGGATGACGGCGAAGACTACCCGCTGCCGCCCGGCCTTGGCAACTTTTCAATCCGGCACGTGGACGACCATGCCGGGTGCCTGCCTCAAACCTGGCTTGAACGGGGCGGTGTCATGCTTCCCATGTACCAGTCCGAAGCCATGTGGATTAACTTCAGTTCCCGTCAAATACCGGGGCATGGTGCGCAGTACCCGTTTGCCGTGAAAATCGCCGCCGGAAAGATCAATGCGGTAACGGGCGCGCCATGGACTGACGCGTTGCGTGCGGACCCCCAGGACTACCTGGTCGTACCGGACCAGCCCTGGCTGGACGGCTACTGCGTTGAAAAGGGCTTTATCCGGCAGTTTGTGGCAATGCCCCTTGGCGACGGCTACAGCCCAGAGGCCCAAATTACCGGCAGCGAGGAAACCGGGGGGCTCCAGGTATCGGTATACCCCATGAAAAGAAAGGCCTTTGAAAAGCGATACCCAAAGATCGACGAGAGGGAATACCCGCAAATGATGCAAGAAACGCTGATGTTTTCTATTCAATCGTGCGAAAGCCCGATGGCCCTTGGCATGGGCGGCCGCATGCGCCAGAAAATATACGAAGACGAATTTGACTTTTCGGACTGGGACCGGGATACCAGCAGTCGGTGTTTTGTGCACCTGGCCAATTCCAATACATGGCGGGCCATTACGGGTAAAACCCCGCCGACCCTGCCGCCGACTGCAAAGGACTATTCGCGCAGGGGGCTGCCCTGGTTTGAATATTATTCAGAAAACAGGGCCGTATCCGGGTCTGGCGTCCTGGAGGGGCTTGACAGCGTCAACACTCTGGGCAAAAAGAAAAGAAAAAAACCGCTGCCCGAAAATGACAGCGCGAACCCGGAAAAGATTGTTAAAATCTTAAAAAAGAAAACGCCTTACCAGGTGCGGGAGTGGTAAAATTTGCAAAACGGCATGTCCGAGGGATATTTCGCTTGACATTTTGTTGCTTATAAAATATCTGTTGTCCAAATGGACAACATAAATATCACTGGCAACACAATGCAAAATGAACTAAAAATTATCGAGCAACTTGAAAAAAATATGGAGGGCCTTGTCCCCATTCAAGGATTCAACCTCTATATTGAGGACAGGATTGATTCCATCAATAACGGTGCTTCCGATTTCATTGCCCGGGTGCAGTACCAGGGGCAGAGCTATGAAATGGCCGGAGAAATTTTGCCACGAAATTATATGCCGGTTTTCAAAGACAAGATTTTCAAGTTGAAGTCACTTGTTGAACAGCGGCAGGGAATGTCCGGAATCCTCGTGTCTCCATACCTGAGTAAAAACAAACGGGATGAATGTAAAAAGGCGGGGGTCAACTTCATAGATCTGTCCGGGAACGTGTTCATCAAAATCGGCGGGCTGTATGTGGAACGGGAAGGTTTTCCCAACCGTTTTCCGGAAAAAAGAAACGGGCGAAGTCTTTTTTCGGATAAAGCCTCCCTGGTTCTCAGGACGATGATGCTGGAAAAATTAGAGG
>PWEV01000271.1 GCA_003553625.1 Halomonas sp. | reverse complement strand
GCCGGGGCGCCTGGGCCACGGCGGCCCGGCGCTCGGCGCCCACACCGAGGAGGTGCTCGACGAACTCGGCATCGACGCGGAGACCCGTGCCAAGCTGCGCAGCGCCGGCATCATCTGATCCCCGACCGACCCAGGACACCCATCATGACCCAGCTGCAGATCAACGAGGTGGCGACCCGCGACGGCTTCCAGATCGAGGCGGCCTTCGTGCCCACCGAAGAGAAGATCCGCCTGATCGACGCGCTCTCCGCGTCGGGGCTGGCCCGCATCGAAGCCACCTCCTTCGTGTCGCCGAAGGCGATTCCGGCACTGGCCGACGCCGCCGAGGTGGTGGCCGGCATCCAGCGCCGCCCGGGGGTGGGCATCACCGTGCTGGTGCCCAACCTCAAGGGCGCCGAGCGGGCCCTGGCCTGCGGCGTCGACGAGATCAATCTGGTGATGTCGGCGAGCGATTCCCACGGCCGGACCAACCTGCGCATGACGCCGGAACAGTCGCTTGCGCAGTTCGCCGAGATCCTCGCGGCGGCGCGATCGCATCCCCGCGGCGGCAGCGTCTTCATCAACGCCTCGCTCTCCACCAGCTTCGGCTGCCCCTTCGAGAGCGAGGTCCCCCAGGCGCGGGTGCTGGACCTGGCGGGCAGGCTGCTCGAGCTCGGCGTCCAGGGGGTGACCCTCTGCGACACCACCGGCATGGCCAACCCGGCCCAGGTGGCACGGCTCTGCGAGGCGGCGCTGGCCCGCTTCCCCGGCACCCCCTTCACCCTGCACTTCCACAACACCCGCGGCATGGGCCTGGCCAACGCCCTGGCGGCCTGGCAGGCCGGCATCCTCCGCTTCGATGCGTCGCTGGGCGGCCTCGGTGGCTGCCCCTATGCCCCGGGCGCCACGGGCAACGTCTGCACCGAGGACCTGGTGCACATGTTCGAGCAGATGGGAGTGGCGACCGGCGTGGACCTCGACGCCCTGCTGACCGTCTCAGCCACCCTGCCCGAGCTGGTGGGGCACGAGACCCCGGGGCAGGTGGTCAAGGCGGGAAAGGCCGATAGGCGCTATCCCGTGCCGGCCCGGTGACGCCACGCCCAAGCCGCCGTCCCATCAACGGATCATGAGACCAACAACAATGAAGACCTCATCCACACCCCTCAACCTGGCCCAGCAATTGATCCGCGACCACCTGGTGGCCGGGGAGATGACCCCCGGCAGCGAGATCGCCCTGCGCATGGACCAGGCCCTGCTGCAGGATGTCCTGGGCACCCTGGTGATGCTCGAACTCGAGGCCATGGGTCTCGACCGGGTGCACACCGAGCCCAGCGTGCAGTACATCGACCACGGCCTGGTGCAGGCCGACCATCTCAACGCCGAGACCTACCTGTTCCTCAAGAGCGCCTGTGAACGTTTCGGGATCTGGTACTCCGGGCCCGGCAACGGCATCAGCCACCCGGTGCACATGGAGCACTTCGGCCTCCCGGGCCAGTCCATCGTCGGCTGCGACAGTCACACGACCTCTGCCGGCTCGCTGGGCATGCTGGCGATCGGCGCCGGCGGCATCGAGGTGGCCATGGCCATGGCCGGCGAGCCGCTCTACCTCACCATGCCGGATATCTGGGGCATCCGTCTGGAGGGGCGCCTGCCCGACTGGGTCTCGGCCAAGGACGCGGTGCTCGAGCTGCTGCGCCGCCACGGCGTGGCCGGCGGCAAGGACACCATCATCGAGTACCACGGCCCGGGGCTCGCGCACCTCTCCGCCATGGACCGCCATGTGCTGGCCAACATGGGCACCGAGATGGGAGCCACCGCCACGGTCTTTCCCAGCGACGACGAGACCCGCCGCTTCCTGGCGGCTCGCGGCCGCGAGGCCGACTGGAAGCCGCTTTCCGCCGAGCCGGGCTGTACCTACGACCGCGAGGAGACCCTGGACCTGTCGAACCTCGAGCCGCTGATCGCGCTGCCCTCCAGCCCCGACAGGGTGGTGCCGGTTCGCGAGGTGGCCGGCGAGCCGCTGCACCAGGCCTACGTGGGTTCCTCGGGCAACCCGGGCTACCGGGACTTCGCGGTGGTGGCGGAAATGGTGCGCGGGCGCAGCGTCGCCGAAGGGGTCTCGCTGGACATCAACCCCTCGTCGCGTCAGGTGCTGGCCACCCTGATCCGCGACGGCTACCTCGCCGACCTGGTGGGCAGCGGGGCGCGGCTTCATCAGACCGGCTGCAACGGCTGCATCGGCATGGGCCAGGCACCGGCGGCGGGTCTGAACAGCCTGCGCACCGTGCCGCGCAACTTCCCCGGCCGCTCCGGCACCCGCGAGGACAGCGTCTTCCTGTGCAGCCCCGAGACCGCCGCCGCCTCGGCGCTGATGGGGGTGATCACCGATCCCCGGACCCTCGACATGGTCTGTCCGCGCATCACCGAACCCGAGAGGATGGTGGTCAACCGAGATCTCTTCACGGCGCCGCTACCGCCGGCCGAGGCGCGTCTGAAGCCGCTGCAGAAGACCGACAACACGCCGGCGCTGCCGGAGCTCTTTGCGCTCCCCGATACCCTGGAGGTGCCGGTGTTGCTGGTCACCGGCGACAATGTCTCCACCGATGACATCATGCCGGCCGGGCAGCGGGTGATGCCCTTCTGGAGCAGCGTCTATGCCTCGGCACCCTTCACCTTCGAATCGATCGATCCCGATTACGCCCGCCGCGCCGAAGCGAGCCGCAAGCTGGGCGGCCATGCCATCGTCGGCGGGCACAACTACGGTCAGGGGTCGAGCCGCGAAAACGCCGCCCTGGTGCCTCGCTACCTGGGCCTGCAGGCAGTGCTGGCCCGGAGCTTCGCACGCATCCACTGGCAGAACCTGGTGTGCTTCGGTGCCCTGCCGCTCACCTTCGTCAATCCGGTGGACGCCGACCGTCTGGAGCAGGGCGACAGCCTGGTGATCCGCGACCTGCACGCCCAGCTCGCTGCCGGGCCAGACCTCTCTGCCGAGGTGGTGGGGAAGGGCCACTTCCACCTGCACCACGGCATGAGCCACCGCCAGCGGGAGCTGCTGGCGGTGGGCGGGGTGATCAACCTGCTGCGGGCGCGCCGGGCCGAGGCGACGGCGGCCCGCTGAGTCATCGGGTCAGCGAGCCAGAGCCGCCTCGACCAGTTCGAGGCGGTCCTGGCCCCAGAAGGGCTCGCCGTCGACGCTGTACCAGGGGGCGCCGAAGCAGCCTTCCACCAGCGCGACCCGACACGTCTCGTCGAGGCGGGCCTGTGCCTCGGGTCCCTCGGACTCGGCGAGCAGGGCCCGGCCATCCAGTCCCGCGGCGTCGGCGATCTCGCGCAGGGTGTCGGCCTCGGCGATGTCCCGCTCCTCGACCCAGCAGGCCCGCATCAGCGAAAGCGACAGCTCGGCGATATCGTGCCCGTGGGCCTTGGCCGCCAGCGCCAGCCGCGCCGCGGGGCGGTCGTCGGTGGGGAAGTGCTTCGGCTCCACATTGAGGGGCAGGCCCAGCCGCTGGGGCCAGCGCCTGAGCTCTGCCAGCCGATAGGCCTGGCGAGCCGGGGCGCGCTTGGCGAGGGGCAGGCCCCCGGTGCGCGGGAAGATCGCGCCGAGGGTGATCGGTATGTAGTCGACCGTGGCGCCATGGCGGGCGGCGATCTCGCCGAGCCGCGCATGGCCCAGGTAACTCCAGGGGGACACATGGGTGTAGTAGTAGGTGATCTGGCGGGGCATTGGCTCTGTTCCTTGTCGCGTCAGCGGTAGGTGTCCTGGAATTGCTTGCGGAGCTCGTTCTTCTGCACCTTGCCCATGGTGTTGCGGGGCAGGGTGTCGGCGAAGAACACCCTCTTGGGCTGCTTGTACTTCGCCAGCCGGCCATTCAGGTGGGCAAGCACCCCGGCCTCATCGATCCTTGAGCCGGCCTGCCGCACCACCACGGCGGTGACCCCCTCGCCGAAGTCGGGATGGGGCAGGCCAATCACCGCCGACTCGTAGACCCCCTCCAGCTCGTCGATCAGCTGCTCGACCTCCTTGGGGTAGACGTTGTAGCCCCCCGAGATCACCAGGTCCTTGTCGCGGCCGACGATGTGCACATAGCCCTGATCGTCGACCATGGCCAGGTCGCCGGTGATGAAGAAGCCGTCCTCCAGCAGCTCCTCGCGGGTCTTCTCGGGCATGCGCCAGTAGCCGATGAAGACGTTGGGGCCGCGAATCTCCAGCATGCCGATTTCGCCCCGTGCCACCGGCCCCCGGGTTTCGCGGTCCATGACGCGGAACTCCACGCCGGGCAGCGGCATGCCCACGGTCCCGGCGCGGCGCTCGCCATCGTAGGGGTTGGAGAGGTTCATGTTGGTCTCGGTCATGCCGTAGCGCTCGAGGATGGCATGGCCGGTCTTCTGCTCGAACTCCCGGTGGGTCTCGGCGGTGAGCGGGGCCGAGCCGGAGACGAACAGGCGCATGTTGGCGGTCATCTCCGGCGTCAGACGGTCGTCGGCCACCAGGCGGGTGTAGAAGGTGGGCACGCCCATCAGCACGCTGCCGCGAGGCATTTCCTCGAAGATCACATCGGCGTCGAACTTCGGCAGGAAGAGCATGCTCGAGCCGGTCATCAGGGTGACGTTGCAGGCCACGAAGAGGCCGTGGGTGTGGAAGATCGGCAGGGCGTGGATCAACCGGTCCTCGGGGGTGAAGTGCCAGGCCTGGCGCAGGGTCTCGGCGTTGGAGCCGAGGTTGCGGTGGGTCAGCATGGCGCCCTTGGAGCGCCCGGTGGTGCCCGAGGTATAGAGGATCGCCGCCAGGTCCCGCACCCCCAGGGGCACGATATCTTCACGGGGCGTGGCGGCGGCGGCCTTCTCCATCAGGCTGCCGTCGGCGGCGGTGCCCAGGGTCTCCACCGCCGGGCAGCCGGTCTCGGTCGCGATCCGCCGTGCTTCGTCCAGTACGGCGGCGCGGCAGACGAACAGCGCCGGCTCTGCATCGGAGAGGAAATAGCGGATCTCCTCGCCGGTGTAGCCGGTGTTGAGAGGAAGATAGACCGCACCGATGCGCAGGCAGGCGAGATAGAGCAGGATGGCCTCGGGGCTCTTGTCGACCTGTACGGCGACCCGATCTCCCTTCTGCACGCCGATCCCGGTCAGCGCCCCGGCCAGTCGGGCGCTGGCGGCCAGAGCGTCGGCGTAGGTGTAGCGCTGACCCTCGCGGGTGGTGATGAAGTCGGCGTCGTCGCGTTCGCGCATGCGCTCGGCGAAGGTTGCGAAGAGGTTGTGGTTCATTTGCTGCTCTCTCCCTTGGCCATCTTCCGAGCCTTGCGGGCGAGGTCGCGGACGTCGCTCGAGGAGGCCACGGTGGCGTTGGCGGTATAGTTTTCATGATTGCGCTCGATATCGTCGAGCACATAGAGGTAGTTGACCATCAGGCCGGCGGCCTGCTTGAGCCCCTTGGCCGAGACGTCACCCAGCCAGTTGACCCGGTGCAGCTCGGCGCCGTTGCCCAGGTGGAAACGGGCCACCGGGTTGAGCGGCTTGCCGCGAGCGTTCTTCTCGTGGACCAGATAGCGGGCGGCCAGCGGCTTGACCACCGCCTCGAGCTTCGCCGCCCGTTCGGGCTCCCGCTGCCACTCGGCCGCGTCGAGTTCGCCGAGGGTCTCGCGCAGCGCCCTGGGCAGGCTCTCGTCGTGGCGTCGCTCCTCGAGCCACTGTCGAAAGCCCGGCACCGGCGACAGGGTCACGAAATACTTGAGTTGTGGCAACTCGTGTTTCAGCTCCTGGACCACCTGCTTGATCAGGAAGTTGCCGAAGGAGATGCCGCGCAGGCCGGTCTGACAGTTGCTGATACCGAAGAAGGCGGCGCTGTCGGCATCCTCGGGGTCCTCCACTCCGCCGTCCTCGCCGCCCAGGATCGGCTGGATGCGGCTTGGCAGGCCCTTGCACAGCGCCACCTCCACGAAGATCAGCGGCTCGTCGCCGATCGCCGGATGAAAGAAGGCGAAGCAGCGGCGGTTGCGGGCATCCAGGCGGCGGCGCAGGTCGTCCCAGTCCTGGATCTCGTGGACCGCCTCGTAGCGAATGATCTTCTCCAGAATCGAGGCAGGGGTGTTCCAGTCGATGCGCTTGAGCACCAGAAAGCCGCGGTTGAACCAGGAGCCGAACAGGTGCGCGAAGTCCCGGTCGATGCCGGTGAAATCGGATCGTTCACGCAGCAGGGCGAGCAGGTCCTCGCGCATCTCCACCAGCGCATGGGTGCCTTCGCTGGCCAGGTTGAGCCGCCGGAAAAGCTCCTGACGGCGCGGCTCGCAGGCCAGGAACAGCGCCTGCAGGCTATCGTTGTCCCGCGCCTCCCGATAGGCGGCATAGGCGCCGTCGATGGCCTCGGGCTCGGCGGCGAAGTCCGCCGCCAGGCGTTCGAAGAAGGCGACCTTCTCCTCCGGCGAGAGCCCCTGGTAGAGCGCCAGGGCGCGGCTCGCCAGGGCGATGCTCGAGGCCTCGCCGTCGCTGGCCAGCAGCGCCGCGCAGGCCTCGACCACCTCGCCATGGTCGGGCGGCGGGGCACCGGCGCGGCGTCGGCGGCGCAGGGCGTCCCGCCGGGTAATGCTGGTGAACAACTCCTGCAGAAAGCTCATGTTCATGGTCTCGTCTCCGTTAGCCCATGATCAGGTTGGGCAGCCACAGGGCAATGCCCGGGAAGAAGCACAGCAGGAGGATTCCCAGCACCATGCATAGCGCGTAGGGCAGGCTGCCCATGAGGATATCGCGCAGGGAGATATCCGGTGCAATACCCTTGATGATGAACAGGTTGAGGCCCACGGGTGGCGTTATCAGGCCGATCTCCAGGTTGATGGTGAGGATCACCGCGAACCAGTAGGGATCGAAGTTGGCCGCCAGGATGATCGGCAGCAGGATCGGCGCGGTCATCACGATCACCGCCACCGGCGGCAGGAAGAAGCCGGCCACCAGCAGGAAGAGGTTGATGATGCCCATCAGCACCCAGCGGTTGACGTCCAGATCGCTGATCGCGGCGGCAATGGTCTGGGTGATGAACATGGAGGAGAGGGCATAGGCGAACACCTCCGCGGTGGCGATCACCAGCATGATCATTACGCTCTCGCGCAGCGAATCACGCATGATCAGCTTGATCGGCTTGACCTGCCACATGCGGTAGATCAGGACGGCGAGGGCCACGCACAGGAACGCCCCGACCCCGGCCGCCTCGGAGGGTGTGGCCACGCCGCCGTAGAGGGCAAACAGGATGCCGGCGATCACCAGCAGGAAGGGCACCACACGAACCAGAGCCTTGAGGTTGGTATCGACGTTGGCCTTGATGTTCTCCTTCACGCGCTCGGCGGTCTGGGACATGGGGTTGTTGTAGCCCCCCTCCAGGCGGCAGGCGATCATGGTCCAGATCATGAACAGGCCGGCGAGCATCAGCCCGGGCATTATCCCCGCCATGAACAGACGACCAATGGAGGTCTCGGTGGAGATGCCGTAGATGATCATGGTCACCGAGGGCGGGATCAGGATGCCCAGGGTGCCGCCGGCGGCGATGCAGCCGGCGGCGACGCCGTCCGGGTAGCCCCGGTTGCGCATCTCGGGGATCCCCATCTTGCCGATGGCGGCACAGGTGGCGGGAGACGAACCGGAGAGGGCAGAGAAGATCGTGCAGGCGCCGATGTTGGAGACGGCCAGGCCCCCGGGCAGCCGACCCATCCACAGGTCCAGCGAGCGGTAGAGGTCGCGTCCGATGGGTGAGGAGGCCACGGCCGCGCCCATCAGGATGAACATCGGGATGGCCACGAAGCCGAACTCGGCGATCCTGTCGAAGAAGGTCTCGCCGAAATAGATCAGCTCGGGGAGCCCGCGATCATAGAGCAGAGCGAGCAGCGACACGCCGCCCAGGGCGAAGGCGATCGGCGTGCCGATCGCCATCAGCAAGACCAGCACGACGGCAACGATGATACCCAGTGTAATCGGATCCATGCCTAGGCCTCCCCGCGCAGGATTTCAGCCACGTATTGCAGCGTCAGTAGGGTGGTGCCCACGGCCATGGGCATCAGGGCAGGCCACAGCAGCGGGTTCCATACGGTGCCGGTGCGCCAGTTGAATTCGTAGGCCTCCACGACATAGACCCAGGAGGCGAAGGCCAGGGCGCCGCAGAAGGCGAGCCCGACCAGTGATGCCAGCAGCAGCATGGCCTTGCGGGCCAGGCCGCCCAGGGCATCGGGCAGGATGGTGATGGCGACGTGCCCGCCGGTCATCAGCACGTAGGGGCTACCCATCAGCATGGCGCCGGTCACCGAGAACACGGTGAACTCCGTCTGCCAGCTGGTGCTCATGCCGAGCAGGTAGCGAATGAAGACCATCTGGCAGATCACCAGCACGCCGGCAATGAACATCACCGTTGCCAGGTAGGCGCTGACCCGGGAAAGCACATCCATCAGCCGTATGTAGCCGCCGATGACGCCGGGACGTCGAGCAAGGGTTGGGGAATTGGCCATGGCCGTTGACTCCTCCCGGTTGTCAAAATGGGGGCCACCCCTTGGGGATGGCCCGGATCACATTGGGAAGGGGAAGGCGCTACTCGACGGCCAGGGCGGCGTCGATGATGGCCTGGCCGTTGGGCACGTTTTCGGCGAAGTTCTTGTAGGAGGTCTCCCGGGCGATATCGAGCCAGGCGTTGTAGTCGTCCTCGCTCATGCGCACCACCTCGATGCCGTTCTCCTCGTAGACCTCGACCATCTTCTGGTCGATGGCGGCCGCTTCGGCGGAGAAGTACTCCTCGGCGGCCTGGCCGGCCTCGGTCAGCGCGGCCTGCTGCTCCTCGGTGAGGCCCTGCCACACCTGTTCGGAGATCAGCACCGGCTCATACATGAACCACAGGGCGAAGTCGCCCGGCTCGGTCAGGCACTCCACCTGCTCGTAGAGACGGAAGGAAACGAACGACATCGAGGAGGTGTTGGCGGCGTCCAGCACCCCGGTCTGCATGGCCGTGTAGACCTCCGACGAGGGCATGGAGGCGATCGAGGCGCCGGCGGCCTGGAGCATCTGCTCGAAGGCGGGCCCGGCGGCGCGAATGTTCTGGCCGGCCACGGTGTCAGGCGAGGTGATGCACTGCTCGCTGGAGGCGAAGCCGCCGGCCAGCCAGCTGTCGGCCAGCACGCGAGCGCCGTTGTCCGAGATCACCTCCTTGATCATGCCCATGTATTCGGAATCGTTGAGGCGCGCGGCATGCTCGTGGTTGCGCACCAGGCCGGGCATCAGGGTGGCGGAGAACTCCGGGTGGCGGCCGCTGGCTTAGTCCAGGGGGAGCAGGGTCATGTCGAGGCGGCCGCGGACCAGGGCGCCCCATTGTTCACCGGCGCGGAACAGCGACTGGCCCGGATAGACCTGAATCTGCAGGCCCACGTCGGCTTCTTCGACATGGCGAGCCATCAGCTGGACCATCTCGTCGCGGATGTCGCCCTGGCCCCCGGGGAACTGGTGGGAGGCTCGCAGGACGGTGTCGGCCGAGACGGAACTTGCGGCGATGGCAAGGCCCAGGGCGGCTACGGCGGGCAGGGTATGGCGTTTCATTGGGCGTCTCCAGCATTGTTGTTGTGTGCTTGGCATTTGATGTGATGTTTATCAGCGATGCTGATGTATATATCAATAGTCTTGACATATGCTACTGTCAAGGTAAGGACACGTATTTCGGGCTCAGAGAAGCTGATCAAGAGGGCCCGGCGACTTGATCAAGGGAGGTGTCGCATGACGGGTGCCAAACGCTCCAGTGCACAACGACTCAGGGACGCACTGGAAGATGACATCATCAACGGGCGCCGGGCGCCGGGAGAGCGCCTCGACCCCGAGGCACTGGGGCAGGAGTTCAGTGTCTCGCGCACACCGGTGCGGGAGGCGATCCAGCAGCTGGTGGCCAGCGGACTCGTGACGGTATCGCCCAAGAAGGGCACCTTCGTGGCCCGGGTGGGGATCGAGGCGCTGATCGAGATGTTCGAGGTGATGGCCGAACTGGAGGGGATGTGCGGTCGCCTTGCCGCAAGGCGCATCAGCGAGGTGGAGCTCGCTGCCCTGAAGGAGGCCCATGCCCGCTGCGATGCCGCCGCCCGGGCGGGTGACCCCGACGAGTACTACTACGAAAACGAGGGGTTTCACGCCTGTATCTACGCGGCCAGCCATAACGGCTTCCTGGCCAGCGAGGCGCGTCAGCTCAAGCAGCGACTGAAGCCCTACCGGCGTCTGCAGCTGCAGGTTCGCCACCGGATGAACACCTCGCTGGACGAGCACCAGGCCATCGTCGATGCCATCGCCGGCGGAGAGGCGGAGCGCGCCGAGGCGCTGCTGCGTGAGCACGTGCTGATCCAGGGCGAGCGATTCAGCGATTTCGTGGCCAGCGTGCGTCGTTTCGAGAACCCGCTCAGCGGCACGGGGTGAGCTTCCGGGGCGCGAATGGATGCCATCAACGCCTCGCCTGCGGTAATCTCGTCAGCCTGACAACGACAGGGGCGGGTCGCCCGGAGCGCCCGCCCGCGCTGGACTGACACGAGGCTCTCATGAATCGCATCAAGACGCTGACCCTGGCCGTGGCCGCCACCGCGCTGGCCGCATCTTCACTGACCGCCCAGGCACGGGATTTCCGCCTGGGCTTGATCACCCCGCCCCAGCACATGTGGAGCACCGAGGCCGAGGCCTTCGCCGAGACCCTGCATGAGCGCTCCGGTGGCGAGCACAGCGTCAGCGTCTTCCCGGCCCAGCAGCTGGGCAACGAGGCGCAGATGGTGCAGCAGCTGCAGACCGGGGCGCTGGACATGGCCTTTTTGACCATCGCCGAGATCTCCAACCGTATCCCCGACTTCGGCGCCCTCTACGCCCCCTATCTGGTGGACGGCGTGGACCACGCCGCACGCCTGCTGCGCTCCGACACCGCCGCCGAACTGCTCGAGCTGATGCCCGCCGAGGTGGGCCTGGTGGGGGTCGGCTACGGCATGGTAGGCATGCGCCAGGTGCTCAGCCGCGACCCCATCGTGAGCATGGACGACATGCGCGGCCAGCGCCTGCGCATCACCCCCTTCGAGCCGATCCGCGACTTCTACACCGCCACCGGCGCGGCGCCGGCGCCGCTGCCGCTGCTCGAGGTCTATGACGCCCTGGCCAACGGCCAGGTGGATGCCATCGACATGGACTTCGATTCGATCCTGATCCTGAAGTTCTATGAACAGGCTGATAACCTGTTGATTTCCAACCATATGATGTTCCCCATGGTAGGGGTGGTCTCCGGCCGGGTGTGGCGCGAGCTTTCTGCCGAGGACCGCGAGCTGATCGAGACCACCATGGCCGAGCACCTGGAGAACGTGCTATCCGGCTTCCAGGAGATGGACGCCGCCCAGGAGGAGGAGATCCGCGCCCTGGACCTCAATATCGTCGAGGCCGATGCCGAGTTCTTCAGCGAGGCCATCGCCGAGTGGGAATCCACCTGGGCCGAGAAGGCGCCGATGCTCGAGGCGCTTCGCGAGGAAGCCGAGCGCCTGCGCCAGTAAGCAGAAGGAGAGCCGATGCTGTCACGCCTCTCCGACCGCCTGGCGCGCCTGGAGGAGATCGCCGCCGCCGCCCTCGCGGCGGCGGTCACCCTGCTGATCCTGGTCAACGTGGCCTTCCGCGCCGCGGGCAGCCCCCTCTACTGGATCAGCGAACTGGCCATCTACGCCATGATCTGGATGACCTTCCTGATCGCCGGGGCGGTGCTCAAGCGCCGGCAGGGCATCGCCGTCACCCTGGTGGCCGATGCCCTGCCGGGCTTCGCCCATCGCCTGCTGATGGCGCTGGTGGATCTCGTCGTGCTCGTCTTCGCGGTGCTGTTGCTGTGGCTCTGCTGGCGCTGGTACCAGCCGCTGGCACTGGCTCGGCTGGACTTCGACGTCCGCGCCTTCCAGGGGGAGACCTTCAACTTCATCTACGCCGAGAACACCTCGACGCTGGGCATCAAGAAGTTCTGGGTATGGTTGATTGTGCCCTGGTTCGCGCTGTCGCTGACCTTCCATGGCCTGGTCAACCTGGGTTCCGCCCTGCGCGGGCTGCGTGACCCGGCGGAGGCGCCCCGGCCCCCGGAGGCCTCCCCATGACGGTCGCGGTCTTCGTTCTGCTGCTGCTCGGGGCGGTGCCTATCGCCCTGGTGCTGGCGCTGACTGCGGTGGTCTATATCCAGGTCTCGGGCAACAATGTGCTGTTCGAGTCCTATCCCCAGCAGCTGTTCGGGGCCATCGAGAGCTACGGGCTGCTGGCGATCCCGCTGTTCATGCTGGCCGGCGAGCTGATGAACGAGGGCGGCGTGACCCGGCGGCTGATCGATCTGGCGCGGCTGCTGGTGGGCGGTTTCCGGGGCGGGCTGGCCTACATCAACCTGGTGGCCAACATGATGATGGCGGCGATCATCGGCTCGGCCGCCTCGCAGATCGCCATCATGTCGCGCGCCATGGTCCCGGCCATGGAACGGGAAGGCTACAGCCGCTCCTATGGCGCGGCGATCACCGCCGCCGGGGGGCTGCTATCGCCGATCATCCCGCCCTCGATGCTGTTCGTGCTGTTCGGGGTGATGGCCCAGGTGCCTATCGCCGAGATGTTCATCGCCGGCATCCTGCCGGGTCTGCTGCTGGGCTTCAGCTTCTTCCTGGCCATCGCCGTGGTGGGGCTGGTGCAGCAGTATCCGAAGGGGCGCTGGCCGAGTCGTGCCGAGGCCAAACGGTCGCTGGCCATGGGCCTGCCGGCGCTGGCCATTCCCCTGATCATCATCGGCGGCATCCTGCTGGGGCTGGCCACGCCCACGGAATCCGCGGCCCTGGCCTCACTGGCCGCGCTGCTGCTGGGGCGTTTTCTCTACGGTGATCTGCGCTTCGCGATGCTGCCCACGGTGCTCAAGCGCACCGCGGTGAATGCCGGGCTGGTGATCATGCTGATCGCCGCCGCCGGGGTGTTCGGCTGGGTGATCATCTACGAGCGGCTGCCGCAGATGGCGGCGGCCTGGATCGCCGCGATCACCACCGATCCTTTCCTGTTTCTGCTGCTGCTGATCGGCGTGCTGCTGCTGGTGGGGATGATCATCGATGGCATCGCCGCGTTGATCCTGGTGGTGCCGATTCTGCTGCCCATCGCCACCCAGCAGTTCGGCATCAGCCCCTATCAGTTCGGGGTGGTGGTGTGTCTGACCCTGGTGCTGGGGCTGCTCACCCCGCCGGTGGGGGCGGGGCTCTATATCGCCTCCTCCATGACCGGTGCTCCGCCGATGCGCATCTTCCGTTCGCTGTTGCCCTTCCTGCTGGCGAGCCTGGTCACCCTGGTGCTGCTGGCCTGGCAGCCGTGGCTGACCACCGGACTGATCGGGCGCTGAGGCGCGCGGTTCAAACCAGGTCGCGGTGCTCCTCTTTCGCCTTGCGTCGGTCGCGCATCACGGCGCGGATGATCACTACCAGAACGCCCAGGGTGAGGGCGGGCCAGATCAGTACATAGAAGCCATAGAGTGCCGTCATGCTTGATTTCCTTGTGTGAAGAGTAACGTGCGGCGG
>PWEV01000259.1 GCA_003553625.1 Halomonas sp. | reverse complement strand
TCACCGATCTCGATGCGTCCGCTGGCGTGCCAGCCCACCCAGGTCATGGCGCGGGTGCCGTAGCGCTCGCCGACGATGAAGGGGGAGGAGAGCATTCTCTCCATCTCCAGGCCCACCCCGGTTTCCGGCAGCTGGTCATCGTCGGCGGGGCGGGGGTCGGCCATGGCCGTGAGGGCATCCTCGGGCCAACGGCCGTGGCGCAGGCAGGCGCCGAGCCCCTGTCGCGCCTCGATCAGCTTGGGCCAGGGGGTGTTCAGGCTGCCGTTGGAGACCCCGTGCAGGCCGGGGGGAACTTCGGCCAGATAGACGCCATCCACGCCGCGGTGCAGGTGCCATAGCCGGCTCCCGTCGCCGGCCAGCAGGTTGAAGCCGGCAAAGCGGGCGGCTTCGCCGCCGGCCAGGCGGTCGAGCCAGGCGGGAAGGTCGGGGCAGGTGAGGGCGTCTCGCACCAGATCGCCGCGGCTGGGTGCATCGCCCGCCACCTTGAGTCGTGGATCGCGCACGTTGGTAACCGCGGCGAAGCGCCCGCGGCGATGCACCGCCAGCCAGCTGCCGCCGGCCTCCAGGTCGCGGCCGCCGACAATGGCGGGGTCGTCCGCCCAGCAGGCGAGCGGGGCGGCAGGGCGGGCATGGAACTCGTCGCGGTTGGCGACCAGCCGCAGCGGCCACGCTTCCCCGGGGCGATGGTCAAAGGCAATCAGGCACATCGCGCCAGCTTAACGGCTCCCGCAGCGCTCGGGAAGCGTCCCGCCGTCCGTGAGATCACCGGCCATGACAGCCGGCCAACCCCGACGTAAACTCTCTCGCCACTCTAATTCGCTACTCTATTCGCTACTCTTGAGATCGACCAGGAATGACAATGCGGTTCGACAACCGTCGCCCATCGCGGCGATTTCCTATCTATCTTCGCCTGGTGCTGCTGGTGCAGCTCGGCCTGCTGCTGGCGGGTCTGCTGGCACTGCTGATGGCCGACGCCCCCGGCGGCTGGCTGGCGGCGCTGCTGCTGGCCTCGGCGTTCAACCTCGCCGTGGCGGTGGCCGGTGCCCTGCGCCAGCCGGGGGGGCATGTCGAGCCCGGCGCCGGCGCCCCGATCCCCCGGCGACTGCCCGTCGCGGCGCCGGCGGCCGACCTCATCGCTGCCGGCGAGGAATCGCTGCGTCGCCGCCTGCAGAGCCTCGAGGCGGACCTTGCCCGGCGCGAGCAGCGCCTGGATCGCCTCTCCGCCGGACGCGACCGGGCGCGAGAGGAATCGCGGCTCAAGTCCGACTACCTGACCCTGCTCAGTCGCGAACTCCAGCCACTGAGTGCCCGCCTCGATGCGCTACTGGCCGCGGAAGACGAACCCCTGAGCGATCCGCATCGCCGCACCCTTGGCGAGCTGCGCGAGCGGCTCGGCGACCTGGCGGTGCTGCTCGAAGGCATCTCCGGTGAAGAGCCCGCCGCTGCGGACCCGCCTGCCGTCCGGCGGGTAAGCCGAGTGCTGATCGTCGACGACGGCCCCGTCAACTTGATGCTGGCCCGCCAGGTGCTTGAGCGTCAGGGGTTGGAGGTACGCACCGCGACCAGTGGCGCCGAGGCCCTGGCCTGTCTGGAGCAGATGCCCTTCGACCTGGTGCTGATGGATATCTTCATGCCCGACATGGACGGCATGGAGGCCAGCCGACGCTGGCGTGACGTCGAGGCCGAGCGTCACCCGGGCCATCGCAGCGTGCTGGTGGCGCTGACCGCCAACGCCAGCGCAGAGGATCGCCGGCGTTTCGCCGAGGCGGGCCTGGACGACTATCTGGCCAAGCCCTATCGACCCCAGCAGCTGATCGAGCAGGTCAGGCGCTGGCTGCCGACCGGTCTCGACGCCCCCGGTACCCCATGATTCGGCGCCCGGTGCTCTGGTGCCGGACGCCTGTCCCCCATGTCCCTTCAAGGAGCCCCGATGCTCAACTACCCCGATATAGACCCAGTGGCGATCTCCCTCGGTCCCTTCCAGGTGTACTGGTACGGCCTGATGTACGTGGTGGGCTTCGTCTCCGCCTGGTTCCTGGGCCGCCGGCGCGCCGCACGCATCGGCCTCACCCATGACGATATCGGCGACCTGCTGTTCTATGCCGCCATCGGCGTAGTGGTGGGTGGGCGCCTGGGCTACGCGCTGTTCTACGGCCTGGGCCAATGGGCCGGCGACCCGCTCTGGATCTTCCGCGTATGGGACGGAGGCATGAGCTTCCACGGCGGCCTGGCCGGCGTGCTGTTGGCCTCCTGGTGGTTCGCCCGGAAGAAGGGGCTGGCCTACTTCACCCTTACCGACTTCGTGGCGCCGCTGGTGCCGATCGGCCTGGGCGCCGGGCGCATCGGCAACTTCATCAATCGCGAGCTGCCGGGCCGCGTCACCGAGCTGCCCTGGGGCATGCCGTTCCCCGGCCTCGGCCCCCAGCCGCGCCACCCCTCGGCGCTCTACGAGGCGGTGCTGGAGGGGCTGGTGCTCTTCCTGGTGCTGTGGTTCGTCTCCGCCAAGCCCCGCGCCCGCGGGCTGCTCTCCGGTCTCTTCCTCACACTCTATGGCCTGTTCCGCTTCGCGGTGGAGTTCGTGCGCCTGCCCGATGCCCATCTCGGCTATCTCGCCTTCGGCTGGGTGACCATGGGCATGCTGCTGACCCTGCCGATGATCGTCGGCGGCCTGGTGCTGATCGCCTGGTCGCGGAAGCAGCCAATCGACGCCAGAATGTAGGAGCTGGTCCGACACGTCGGCGATTTATCGCGCGATCTTTTCAAAATGCAGGATGTTGTCCGATGCGACTGACGCAGGAACAAGTGGAAATCATCAAGCAGACAACGGCTGAGGTGTTCGGTGAGGAGGTGAGTGTGAGGCTGTTCGGTTCGCGCCTGGATGATGACACCAGGGGAGGGGATATCGACCTGCTGGTTGAGAGTCCGGGCCTGATAGAAAACAAGATGGACAGGATGCTGACCTTGACCGCACGCCTTCAGCTTCGTCTGGGGGATCAGCCGATTGATATTCTGGTGGTCGATTCCACTACCCCGCTGAACCCTGTTCACCGCCACGCCATGCAGACGG
>PWEV01000226.1 GCA_003553625.1 Halomonas sp. | reverse complement strand
CGATGGAATCTGCGACATATCGCACATCGCCAATTCTATCGTACATGCTGACATGGCATAGCTCTCGGGTTGTGTCCATATTGTCTATATAACAAGGCCATAAGGGGAAATAGCGGCCCGGAGCTACTCCCATCAGGTATATGATCGGATCTTTTCGCTCAAAGCTAATCAATAGCTGGCGGTTTGCCGCCTTGGCTATTCCTCCCGACTCAAGGGAGTACCAGAAACCTCCCTCATCGCTTGCGCCGTCCGAATAGATATTGACTCGACCCTGCTTGGGTACCACGGTCTTTATGCTCAAGATGCCATCCGGCATTTGTTTGGGTTTGAAGATGCCAATTGCCCGGCTTGCGATAAAAAATAGGTCTCCATCAAGAGGAACTGGCTGGGCAATTTCTTCCCAGGGCACATCGTTCGAGTATTGTTGAGTGATCGCCTCAAGGCGCTGAAAGGCCGCTTGTCGAAGGCGAGTATCAATGTTCAGCAAAGGTGGTTCCCCGTTTCTTATCGCCAGCATTCGTTCATACTAATCAATAGGGATGGTTTTTACACCCGTTGAGATCGCTAGTGCTTAAAAGCACTGGCATGGTGGCGAGTGGCTTATAGTGTATCGCCCGCTGCTGGTCGCCAGGCCCCGGCCTCGCTATGATGCCTCTGGTTTCGCTTCCACATTGATGGAGTCGACCCCACCATCCATTCACTTGTCGCCAGGGGAGTCCCGCCGCACCTGCGGGGGCTGAGAGGGCCAAGCGCCGACCCTGGAACCTGATCCGGTTCACACCGGCGGAGGAAGTGCGACATGCCCTACCTGACGTCTGCCGTGCTCGGCGCGGCGCTTCTGTGCTTTGCTTTCCTGGGCCTGCGGGCCCGCCGGGCCGATGGCCTGCTCGATGACTACGTCACCGCGCGCAACTCCCAGGGCGCCCAGGCCATCGGCCTGTCGTTCCTGGCGTCCAGCATGGGCGCCTGGATCCTCTTCGCGCCGCCGGAGATCGGCGCCTTCGTGGGGCCGGTGGCGCTGGCCGGCTACGCCATCGGCTCGTCGCTGCCGTTTCTGATACTGGGGCTCTACGGCCCGGCGATTCGCCGCCACCTGCCGCAAGGGCGCAGCATCGGTGAGTTCGCCGAGGCCTGCTATGGCGCCGGAGTGCGGCGCTGGGTCTCCTTCGTTTCCGTGGCCTACATGGCCATCTTCCTGGCCGCCGAGCTGACGGCCATCGGCGCCATCGCCGCGCTGCTCTCCGACGTGCCGCCCTCGCTGGTGGTCCTCGGCGTGGCGGTGGTCACCCTGGTCTACACCACCCTGGGCGGCCTGCGAGCGAGCTTGGCCACTGACCGCTGGCAGGCCTGGCTGCTGCTGGCCCTGCTGGTGCTGGTCGGCGGTGTGGCCTGGTGGTGGCTGCCGCCCATGCCGGCCGGGGCGGTGATGCCCTCGATCCCCATCGGCAGCGCGCTCTCCGTGGCGCTGACCCTGGTCATCGCGGTCACCGCGGCCAACCTCTTCCATCAGGGCTACTGGCAGCGCATCTGGGCGGCCGAGGACGATCGCGCCCTGGGCCGCGGGGCGCTGCTGGGCGCCACCAGCAGCCTGCTGGTGGTGATGGCCATCGGCGGGCTGGGCATGCTGGCGGCCATGCAGGCACTCCCCCTGGGCGAGCCGCCGATCCCCTTCTTCGCGCTGCTCTCCGCCGCACCGGCGTGGCTGGGCCTGCCGGCCCTGGTGCTGGCGGTGACCCTGGTGGCCTCCAGCGTGGATACCCTGCAGAACGCCATCGCCTCCATGGCGGTGGCCAGCGCCGGGCGGCGCGGGCTCTCGGTGCGGGGCGCGCGGCTGGTCACGGTGGCGCTGATGGCGCCGGTGGTGTGGGTGGCCCTGCAGGGCTTCTCGGTGCTGCGGCTGTTCCTTATCGCCGACCTGCTGTGCGCCGCCATCGTGGTGCCGGTGCTGCTGGGCCTGTGGCAGCGCATGTCGCCGCTGGCGGCCGTGGCCGGCGGCGTGGCGGGCCTGCTCGGCGCGGTGCTGCCGGGCTGGATCACCCTGGGCAGTCTCTCCGCCGGGGTGCTGGCGGCGAGCTTCCCCGACAGCATTCCCACCCTGGCGCCCTTCCTGGGGGCGCTGCTGGCCTCCACCCTGGCCAGCCTGCTGATCGCCTGGTTGCGCCCGGGGGCGAAATTTCACCTGGCAAGCAAGGGAGACGCCTGATGACGACACGTTCTGACTGGAACGCCTGGGCCGCCGGCCGCGAGACGGCGCGCATCACCGACTGGCTGCGCGAGATCAGCGAGCCCGACTGGTCGGCCACCGTCAACCATCCGCTGTTTGATGCCCTGGCCGAGGGGCGGCTGTCGGGGGATGAGTTCGCCGCCTACATGGTGCAGGACTACGGCTTCGTCGATCCCTTCACCGCGCTGATCGGCCACGCCATCGGCCAGGCGCCGACCATGGATGACCGGGTGGTGCTGGGGCAGTTCATGGGCATGCTGACCAGCGACGAGAACAGCACCTTCCAGCGCACCTTCGAGGCCTTCGAGGTACCCGAGGCCCAGCGCGAGGCGCCGAACTACCTGCCGGAGACCCGGGCGTTTCGCGAGCTGCTGCACGACACGGGCCAGGGCGGCGACTATGCCGAGATCCTGGCGGTGCTGGTGGTTACCGAGTGGGTCTATCTCGAGTGGGCGCTGCGCGTGACCCGCGTGGAGGGACTGCACCCGCTGATGGGGGAGTGGATCGACCTGCACGACAACCCGGCCTTCCAGGACTTCGTGGCCTGGCTGTGCCGCCGTCTGCACGAGGAGGCGGAAAGGCTCGATGACGCCGCCTTTGCCCGCATGGCGGAGCGCTTCCGCGACACCGTGGCGAAGGAGCGCGCCTTCCACGACGCTGTGATGCCGCGCTGAGGGGGTGTTCGCCCCGGATGCAAAAGCCCCCCCGCCGGTTTCCCTGCGGGGGCGCTCTCGTGTCGGGGCCGTCCGGGGGCTACATATGGCCGCCCGACATGCCCATCATGCCGACGGCCCCGAACAGCATGCCGCCCACCGCAATGATGAGGTAGATCAGTATCAGTACGCCGAAGATGGTGAAGTAGGTCTTGAGCTTGG
>PWEV01000001.1 GCA_003553625.1 Halomonas sp. | reverse complement strand
TCTATCAGCCAGGGCTCGGGCGGGGCTTCCTCGTCTGCGGGCATCGCACCGGGCAGCGGCCACTGCAGGAGTTCGCTGGTCAGCGAGGCGCTGAAGGGTAGCGTCGGATCGAGGGCATCCACTCGGGCGTCGAGGGCGGCGTTGACCGGTCCGTCGAGCTCGAGCCTGACCAGCAGTTCGGCCAGGCTGCCATCCAGGGCCAGGTCGATTCGCTGGCCGGCGAGCTCTGGGAGCTGGTCCGGCAGCCACAGGGCGCCTTGCAGCCGCGCCTGGAGCGGATAATCGTCACGGAGTGCGACTCGAGCCTGAAGGCGGGCATCGGCGTCGCGGCTGCTCACCTCCAGGGGATGGATCTCCACGTCATGGCCGCGGGCGGAGAGGGTCAGCGCCAGGCGTTCGATGCCGTACTCCACGGCGCCTTCCAGGGCGGTGTCCTCTACCAGCAGCTCCGGCACCTCCAGGCGCAGCGGCAGGCGGATCTCGGGGAGGACGCGACGGGGCCGCTCGGCCAGCGGTGTGGCGGCGACTCCCTCGAGCTCGGCGGCCACCTCGGCGGGCAGGGGGGAATGCACGGCGATAGCGGCATCGATGGCCTCGGAGGCAATCCGCGGGCCGTCATGCTCGGCCTCGCTCAGGGCGAGCTGCGCCCCCGCCGAAAGGGGCAGCAACAGCCGCATGCCGGTCAGGCGGGTGGGCAGCAGGGTGACGCTGTCCTCTTCGGCCAGCGCGCCGCTGGTAAAGCTGTCCCAGCGCAATCGTGTGCCGTCGGCCAGCACCACCTCCACGTCGTTGAGCGCGAGGGCGCGCAGTTCGACCGGAAACGGCAGGCGAATCTCTTCGGGTGCAGCGGTGGCATCCGTCTCGTCGTCCCTCTCCTCCCCTGCTCCGACCCGGATGCGTGCCCCTTCCACGGCCAGGGTGTCGATACACAGCCGTCCCTTCAGCAGGCAGTCATCGCCCCAGGCGAGCTCGAGTCGCCGCAATGATACCTTGGCAGGGCCCGCCTCGAGCTCGAGCCCGTGCAGCACCAGGCGATCCAGGGGCGCACCCTCGTGGGCCTCCAGGGTATAGAAGCCCTGTCGGGCACCGGCGTCGAGCAGGAGCCCCGTGCCCCAGGGGGAAAGTGCCAGACCCAGAGCCATAATGACCAGCCCCAGCAGGGTGAGCGGCAGCAGGATCAGCAGGCGAAACAGGGCCCAGAGCAGGCTCAGAACTCTGGACCGATGGCGAAGTGGATGCGCCACGCATTGTCCTCGTCGTCGAAGGGGTGAGCGATGTCGAAACGGATGGGGCCTACCGGGGAGATCCAGCGAACGCCGAGACCGGCACCGGTATTGAGATCATCGGGACCCCAGTCCGTGAAGGCATCGCCGGTGTCGATGAAGGCCGCGCCCCACCAGTCGCCGGTCACGCGGCGCTGCAGCTCGGCGGTGGCGGTGAACAGCTGCTGGCCGCCGGTCAGTCTCCCTTCCTCGTTGCGTGGCGAGAGGCTCTCGTAGGCATAGCCGCGCACGCTGCGGTCGCCGCCGGCGAAGAAGCGCAGCGATGGCGGGATCTTGCCAAAGTCATCGGTCTCGATGGCGCCGATGCCGGTGCCCGCCACCAGGCGTGTGTCGTCGCCGAACATGCGGATCCACTGGCTCTCACCGGTCATGCGCAGGAAGTCGGCATCGGAGCCCCACAGGTCGTCGGAGACCTCGAAGGCGATGCGCTGGCGATCCCCCCAGGTGGGAAACGTGGGGTTGCGGGTCCGCGTCCGGGACCAGCTGATGCCGGGATAGAGGATCACTACTTGTTCGTCTTCACCGCCCTGGGTGAAGTCCTCGAAGGTGGCGCGCACGTAGATCGTCTGTACCCAGCGATTCTCGAACTCCCAGCGCCTGCCGCCTTCGAGGGTCGCTTCCAGGGAGCGGGTGTCCTGATTGTCGCGATGGCGGAAGCCGTACTGGAACTGGTAGCGGTCGCGCAATGGATCATCCAGCGGCATGCTGTAGATGCCGGCGAAGCGCTGCTCCGGTGCCGAGATGAAGAGGTCATGGTCCAGCCCGTGGCCGAAGCGGTTGATCCAGGGTTGATCCCAGGAGAAACGCAGCCGCGGTCCCACGTCGGTGGCATAGCCCACCCCGACCTCGAACTGGTGGCGATCGGCCGGCGACAGGGCGACGTCGACCGGCACCTCGGGGGGGCCACGTCTTACCACGGCTGCGGCAGCATCCACCGCCGCCATCTGCAGTGTCGGCGTGTCTGCCTGGGCAGGCGAGGCTTCCAGTTCCCCCCACCAGCCGTCGGCGGCATCACGGGCTGCGTCGCGGAACAGCGCTTCGCCCTCCATCAGCCTCGGGCGCACGCTGATCGAACCGAACCAGCGGGTCTGGCCCAGCCGCTGGTTGTAACGGGCCAGTTCGCCGGCCAGGTAGGGGTCGCCAGGGGCAAAGGTCAGCATGTTACGCAGCCGCTGGTGCTCGATGTGGCTGCCTTGGAGGGTGACATCGCCGAAGCGATAGCGCGGTCCGCTGTCGAGGGCGAGATAGAGTCGCGCGCTTTCGGCGAAAGGACGTACCTCCATGCGACGGTCGGTGAAGCGCCAGTCGAAGTAGCCGCGCTCGAGGGCGAGGTTCGCCAGCCGCGTCCGCAGCCGATCATAGGGGGCATGCACCAGCGGATCACCCTCGGCCAGGGGAAAGGCATCGATGGCCTCCTGGAAGGGCGGATCCTCACGGGCATCGCCATCCAGGCGAAAGGAGAGGCTTTCGATGGAGACGCGGGGGCCGGGGTCGATCGTCAGGTCGATGTAACGCGGCGGGGTCCGTTCGTCCAGACGCAGCCGGATGTCGGGTTCGTAATAGCCGTAGACCCGCATCGCCTCCCGGGCGCGTCGCTGCGTCTCGCCCTCGAGCCGGACGCGGCTTAACTGTTCAGGGTCCAACCCATCAAGGTGGAAACGGATGTTGTCGGCCACACTGCCGTCGATGCCGTCGATGCGCACATCCAGAGCCATGGCCCAGCCCGGCATCAGGGCAAGGGCGGCTACCAGAGTCGCGGTGCTAAGGCGTGTTCCCACATGATTCTCCATCTCTTGACGCCTTCGTCCCGTGCGACTCG
>PWEV01000117.1 GCA_003553625.1 Halomonas sp. | reverse complement strand
GATCCGGTGCCACCCAGTTGAGCGGCGCCGGGGACAGGCCTGAAGGGGGTCTTTTTCCAGGGAAGGAAAAAGTAGCGTACAGGGAAGTATTCACAGCGCCCCCGATCTGGTCCGGCACCCCGGGGCCTGTCGCCGGGTCAGCCGCGGCGTCATGCCACCAGACTACCCCATGCAGCTTCGGCGCTTATCGCTGGTTTACACCTCGTCCAGATAGCGCTCGGCATCCAGCGCGGCCATGCAGCCGCTGCCGGCGGAGGTGATCGCCTGGCGATAGACGTGATCCATGACATCGCCGGCGGCAAACACGCCCTCCACGCTGGTGGCGGTGGCATTGCCGTCCAGGCCGGATTTCACCTTGATGTAGCCGCCACTCATCTCCAGCTGGCCCTCGAAGATGCCGGTATTCGGGCTGTGGCCGATGGCGATGAAGACACCGGGGACGGCCAGCTCCTTCGTTTCACCGGTCTTGGTGGACTTGATCCGCACGCCGGTCACGCCGGTGTTATCGCCCAGCACCTCATCCAGGGTGTGGTGCCACTCCAGCACCACCTTGCCCTCCTCGGCCTTCTGGAAGAGCTTGTCCTGCAGAATCTTCTCGGCGCGCAGGCTGTCCCGACGGTGCACCAGGGTGACCTTCGAGGCGATGTTGGCGAGGTAGAGCGCCTCCTCCACGGCGGTGTTGCCGCCGCCCACCACCACCACTTCCTGGTTGCGATAGAAGAAGCCGTCGCAGGTGGCGCAGGCCGAGACCCCCTGGCCCATGAACTGCTGCTCGGAGGGGAGGCCCAGATAGCGGGCGCTGGCGCCGGTGGCGATGATCAGCGCATCACAGGTATAGGTGCCGCTGTCGCCCTTGAGGGTGAAGGGACGCTCACGCAGCTCCACCTCGTGAATATGGTCGAACAGCACCTCGGTATCGAAGCGTTCGGCGTGGCGTTTCATGCGCTCCATCAGCTCCGGACCCTGCACGCCGGCATCGTCGCCAGGCCAGTTGTCCACGTCGGTGGTCGTGGTCAGCTGGCCGCCCGCCTGGATGCCGGTGATCAGCACCGGTGTCAGGTTGGCGCGGGCCGCATAGACCGCGGCGGAGTAGCCCGCCGGGCCCGAGCCCAGGATGATCAGGCGTTCGTGACGCGCATCGCTCATGAGAAACCTCGTGGATGGGGAGTTCGGTCAGTGGCGTCATTGTACCAGCCCGGGCGGGCGACTAGAGCACCTCGTCGTCGCACCCCAGCGTCAGGCTGAAACCCGGCTCGCCGCCTAGCTCGTCGCCTAGCTCGTTGCCAAGGTCGACCTCGATGCGCACCTGGATCGGCGCACAGCAGACATGACAATCCTCCCAGGTGTGATGACTGCCCTGAGAGACATCCACCAACAGATCGAAGGGGGCATCGCAGTAGGGGCAGTGCACCCGCCGCGACGCCAGTTGTTCCTCGTGCATGGTATCTCCCTCGCGCGCAGACGCGCTGTCGTCAATGCCGTGGCAAGCCTGTTACGTGGTGGCGAACTCAGCCTTATCAAGGCGAGGCGCTCCGCGGCAGCACTTGAAAAATGGGCCTATCATGACCAAGTCAGATAAAAGACCGGGAAGGTTCGTTCACTCCCCGCCAGAGGAGGCATCGATGAGCACCGAGACACCCAATAATATCCTGCAGACGCTGGACGCCGGCGGCCGCACCTTTCACTACCACAGCCTGGCGAAGGCTGCCGAGGCGCTGGGCAGCATCGACCGGCTGCCCATGACCCTGAAGATCCTGCTGGAAAATCAGCTGCGTTTCGCCGATGACGACAGCGTCTCCCGCGAGGACATGCAGGCACTGGTCGACTGGCAGAAAGAGGCCCGCTCCGACCGCGAGATCGGCTATCGCCCGGCACGGGTGCTGATGCAGGACTTCACCGGCGTGCCCGGCGTCGTAGACCTGGCCTCCATGCGCGCCGCCGTGGAGGCGCTGGGCGAGGACCCCGCGCGCATCAACCCGCTGTCGCCGGTGGACCTGGTGATCGACCACTCGGTGATGGTCGACAACTTCGGCGACCCCTCCGCCTTCAAGGACAACGTCGCCATCGAGATGGAGCGCAACCACGAACGCTACGAGTTCCTGCGCTGGGGCCAGGAGGCCTTCGACAACTTCCGCGTGGTGCCGCCGGGCACCGGCATCTGCCACCAGGTCAACCTGGAGTACCTGGGCAAGACCGTCTGGACCCGGGAGGAGGACGGCAGGACCCTGGCCTATCCCGACACCCTGGTGGGCACCGACTCCCACACCACCATGATCAACGGCCTGGGCGTGCTCGGCTGGGGCGTGGGTGGCATCGAGGCCGAGGCGGCCATGCTCGGCCAGCCGGTCTCGATGCTGATTCCCGAGGTGATCGGCTTCAAGCTGACCGGCAAGCTGCGCGAGGGGATCACCGCCACCGACCTGGTGCTGACGGTGACCGAGATGCTGCGCAAGAAGGGCGTGGTAGGCAAGTTCGTGGAGTTCTACGGTGACGGTCTCGACGACCTGCCCCTGGCCGACCGTGCCACCATCGCCAACATGGCCCCGGAGTACGGCGCTACCTGCGGCTTCTTCCCGGTGGATGACGAGACCCTCAACTACCTGCGTCTGACCGGCCGCGACGACGAGCAGGTCGCCCTGGTGGAAGCCTACAGCAAGGCCCAGGGGCTGTGGCGGGAGCCCGGCGCCGAGCCGGTGTTCAGCGACACCCTGACGCTGGACATGGGTGAGGTGGTGGCCAGCCTGGCCGGCCCCAAGCGTCCCCAGGACCGCGTCGCCCTTGGCGACATGCGGGCCGCCTTCCAGAAGGTGATGGACGACGACGCCAAGGCCCCCTCCTCCCCCGACCGCACGGAGGAAAAGGGCAAGCTGATGTCCGAGGGTGGCCAGACCGCCGTGGGCGTCGAACAGAGCTACGAGCACCACGACAGCCAGCCCGTGGACCTGGATGGCGAACAGTTCAAGCTCGACCCGGGCGACGTGGTGATCGCCGCCATCACCTCCTGCACCAATACCTCGAACCCCAGCGTGATGATGGCCGCCGGCCTGGTGGCGAGGAAGGCCCGCGAGAAGGGCCTGGATACCCAGCCCTGGGTGAAGACCTCCCTCGCTC
>PWEV01000333.1 GCA_003553625.1 Halomonas sp. | reverse complement strand
CTTGGGCGCTTCGGCTTTCACGTCGGCCTTGGGCTCTGCGGGCTTCGCTTCGGGCTTGGGCGCTTCGGCTTTCACGTCGGCCTTGGGCTCTGCGGGCTTCGCTTCGGGCTTGGGCGCTTCGGCTTTCACGTCGACCTTGGGCGCTTCGGCTTTCACGTCGGCCTTGGGCTCTGCGGGTTTGGCTTCAGCCTTGGGCGCGTCGGCTTCTGATGCTTCCTTCGCCTCGGGCTTGGGCTGCGCCTTGGCGTCGGGCTTGGCAGCTTCGACCCTTTCCGACTGCGGGGCGTCGGCAATCGCTTCCGGTTGAGCCTCTACCGGTTGAGCCTCGGCGGCTTCTGCCTGGAGCCGCAGCTGCTCGGCCTCGGCCTTGGGGTTGATGGCATGCTGACGGCTGCGGTTGCGCGGGTTGTTGCGAGTGCGCTTGGGCTTGCCGTCGTCTACCGGTACTTCTGCCCTGGGTGCCTCGCTCTTCGCCTCGCTCTTCGCCTCGGCCGGCTTCTCGGCAGGGCGCTCGTCACGCTTGTCGCCACCGCGGGACCGGCGGGAGTCGGTGCGGGGCTTCTCATCCCGTGGCCGATCGTCGCGGGCCTTCTCTTCCCGGGGTTTTTCGTCCCTGGGTTTCTCGTCGCGAGGCTTGTCATCACGGGGCTTTTCATCACGAGCCTTGGGCGTCTCCGGCTGGCGAGACTGACGGGAATCGTCCTGACGTCCGCGGCCACGACCTCCGCGGCTGGCGTTGCCGCGGTTGTCGGCGCCGTCGGTTCGGCTGTCACCGCGCTCATTATCCTGGCGCGGTGCGCTGCGGCGCTCCTCGTTGCGCGGCCGACGCTGACGGTTGTTGTTGCGGCCGCCGCGCTCGTCATCACGTTGTGAAGGCTTGCGGGCGCTCTTGTCGCCGCCTGATTCCTCGGCGCGGGCGGGGGGCTTCTGTCCGGTATCGGCAGGCGTTTCGTCGCCGCCCAGCAGTTTGGCAAGGCCCTTGACCAGGCGGCCCAGCACGCCGGCCTGGGGCTCGGCGACAGGCTGTTGCCCCACCGGCGGCTTGGCGGGGCCCTTGGCCGACGGGGGAGGAGGGGTGGCGGCGGCCGGGGCGGGAGCGGCCGTCGCCTCTTCCTGAATCGCCGGGGCCTCTTCCTGTTGCAGGGAGGCGGGCGCGGGCTCGTGGTGGATCACGGTCTTCACTGCCGCCTCGGCGCGTTGCGCCGGCTTGGCGAAGGTGGACTCGGGCTCTCGGCCGACCTCGGTCTCGGTGGAGAGCTCGAAGCTGGAGAGTGACGCGGTACCATCCTCGTCGACATGGTCATCGCGCAGGCGCTGCACATCGTAGTGCGGCGTATCCATCTCGGTGCTGGGCAGCAGCAGGACCCTAACGCCCTGGCGGCGCTCGATGTCGGCGAGCACGGCGCGCTTCTCATTGAGCAGGTAGGTGGCAACCGGCACCGGGAGGATGGCGCGAATCTGGGCGCTGCGCTCCTTCATGGCCTCTTCCTCGATCAGGCGCATGATCGAGAGCGATATGGAGCGAACGTCGCGGATGGTGCCCTGGCCGTCGCAGCGCGGGCAGACCACACCGCTGGTCTCGCCAAGCGAGGGGCGCAGGCGCTGACGGGACATCTCCATCAGGCCGAAGCGCGAGATGCGGCCGATCTGCACCCGGGCGCGGTCGAGTTTCAGCGCGTCACGCACGCGGTTCTCGACCTCGCGCTGGTTGCGCGCCGGGCTCATGTCGATGAAGTCGATGACCACCAGGCCGCCGATATCGCGCAGGCGCAGCTGGCGGGCGATCTCGTCGGAGGCCTCCAGGTTGGTCTGCAGCGCCGTCTCCTCGATATCGCTGCCTCGAGTGGCGCGAGCCGAGTTGATGTCGATGGAGACCAGGGCCTCGGTATGGTCGATGACGATGGACCCGCCGGACGGCAGCTTCACCTCTCGCTCGTAGGCGGTCTCGATCTGCGACTCGATCTGGAAGCGCGAGAAGAGCGGCACTTCGTCGACGTAGAGCTTGATCTTCGACTGATAGGAGGGCATCACCTGGCGGATGAAGGCCAGCGCCTCCTCATGGACCGCCTCGCTGTCGATCAGCACCTCGCCGATGTCCTGGCGCAGGTAGTCGCGCATGGCGCGGATGATGACGTTGGACTCGCGGTAGATCAGGAAGGGGGCGGAACGCTTTCCGGCCTCGGCGGTGATCGACTCCCACACCTGTACCAGGTAGTCGAGGTCCCACTGCAGTTCCTCGGGGGAGCGGCCGATGCCGGCGGTGCGGACGATCAGGCCCATGCGGTCGGGCAGGGTAAGCTGACCCATGACCTCCTTGAGTTGGCTGCGCTCTTCTCCCTCGATGCGACGGGAGATGCCGCCGGCCTTGGGATTGTTGGGCATCAGCACCAGGAAGCGACCGGCCAGGCTGATGAAGGTGGTCAGCGCTGCGCCCTTGTTGCCGCGCTCCTCCTTGTCGACCTGAACGATGACCTCCTGTCCCTCCTTCAGCACCTCCTTGATGCTGGGACGGCCCGAGGCCGGCTCCTTGACGAAGTACTCTCGAGAGATCTCCTTGAGCGGCAGAAAGCCGTGGCGATCGGCGCCGAAGTCGACGAAGGCGGCTTCCAGGGAAGGCTCTATGCGGGTGATCTTGCCGCGGTAGATATTGGCCTTCTTCTGTTCCCTGGCACCGGATTCGATGTCCAGGTCGAAGAGGCGCTGTCCATCGACCAGCGCGACGCGCAGCTCTTCCGGCTGGGTCGCATTGATGAGCATCCGTTTCATGTTGTCTCGCACTATGGGGCGCCGGCGAGTACGACGTGGCGAACCTCTGTGTGCTGCGTGCCTGTGCTCAGCGTATCGCAGAGATACGCGTCTACGGCCGTGACGGTTCGATAACTACGCGTCACGACACGAGCTGTTGAGTACGGGGCGGAGGCAGGACGTGTCTCGGCGGGGGTCACCCGTCCGGCCCTGCGGTCACCGCCAACACCTGGCATTCATCGATTCGCCGCCGCCGATCTCCGGCACGCTGTTGAACGTGTCCCATGGCCTGCCGACGCTTCATGACGGGGAAGCGTCGGGGGATCCGGGCGTGGCGCTGTATCGCTGTGTTTCCGTTGCTGCGGGCGGCG
>PWEV01000318.1 GCA_003553625.1 Halomonas sp. | reverse complement strand
GATGGTGCGGATGAGAGGACTTGAACCTCCACGCCCGAAGGCACCAGGACCTAAACCTGGCGTGTCTACCAATTCCACCACATCCGCACGAACAGACAGGCGTGGATATTTTACGGACGTCCCCTGGCAAGTCAATGAGCATCGGGAAGTTCCAGGTAATCGGCGGCAGCCCTGGCCATGGCGCCGGGGTCGCCGGGGGCCAGCCGGGGGATCACGCCGAGGCAGGTGGCGGGCAGAGTGCATGCCAGGGTGGCCAGGTTGTCGCGGAAGAGGGTGCCGTCCGCGACGAATGTCGGGTCCACCACGCTGCCGACCCAACCGGCCAGGTGCAGGCCGTCGGCACGAACCGCCTCGGCGGTCAGGCGGGCGTGGTTGAGGCAGCCCAGGCGCAGCCCGACCACCAGGATGACGGCGAGGTCGAGCCCAGTCGCCAGGCCGGCGAGGTCCTCGTCGTCGTTGAGCGGCACCCGCCAGCCGCCAGCGCCCTCCACCAGGGTCAGGCCGCGCTCCAGGGCGAGCAGGGGACGCAGCCAACCGGTCAGGTCGGTCAGTCGTACTTCGACTCCGGCGCGGCGTGCCGCCAGGTGCGGGGCGATGGCGGGGGCGAAGGCGAAGGGATTGATCATCGCGTAGTCCGCCGCCGGCATGCTCCCGGCCTGCAGGGCCAGGGCATCGGCGTTGCGCAGGCCGTCGGGAGTGGTCTCGCTGCCCGAGGCGATGGGCTTGAGCCCCAGGGTGGTCAGGCCCGCGCGGCGGGCTCGGACCAGCAGGGCGGCGCTGGCCAGGGTCTTGCCGGCATCGGTGTCGGTACCGGTGACGAAATAGGCGGTCATCGCGTCTCCTCAGTCGCGGGTGAGATCGAGGCGGAGCAACTGGTAGCTGACCGGCAGGCCATGGGGCTCACGCAGCGCCTCATAGCGCCGCTGGGCCCGGGCCAGGTCGGCGCGGCTGAGCCTGCCGCCGGGGCGGGCGGTCTGGGCGCCGACGCCCTTGATGGACGCCATCACGGCGGCCAGGTCGGGGTAGTGGAAGCCGAGCCGCTGCTGGTCCACGGCGACGCGACGAAACCCGGCCAGGCGCGTCGCCGCCAGATGGTGTTGACGACCGAGCAGGGGCAGCAGGGCGGGGGTTTCCCCGGGGCGCGACCAGGCGTGGCCCACCTCCGCCAGGGTGCCGGGGGCAAGAGTGTTGATCAGGGCGCGGCCGCCGGGACGCAGGACTCGGTGCAGTTCGCTCAGCACCGCCGTGAGGTTGGGACACCACTGGATGGCCAGGTTGGAGAACACCAGATCCAGACTGGCGTCCGGAAGCGGCAGGGCGGCGGCATCGGCGCACAGCCAGCGCAGGCGCGGGTCGCCGCCGTGGGTCCGGCGGGCCGTTTCGAGCATGCCCGGGGCCAGGTCGAGGCCGATGACCTTGCCGTTGTGGCCGACGCGCTCGACCAGGCGGGCGCTCCAGTGGCCCGGGCCGCAGCCCAGGTCCAGCGCTCGCCAGGGCGTGCTGCCTGGAGCGCACACGGGCAGGCGTGCCCAGAGCGTTTCGCCCATGACCCGCTGGGCGCGAGCGAGGCGTTCGTAATCCGGGGCGGCTCGGGAGAAGGCGTGGGCGACGCGGCGCTGCCAGTGATTCGATGGCGCGTCGTCAGGCTGACGGGATGTTGCGCAATGGACGCTCACGACGGGACCCTCTCGGCTTGCAATACCCGGCGCGGGTGAGGCTCGGCGGCCAGCGCCATCAGAGTCTCGGCCAGGGCGGCTGGCCGAGAGAGCATCGGGCAGTGGCCGGCGTTCTCGAGCACTCGGTCGGCGGTAGCGATCGCGGTGGGGGCCAGCAGCGGGTCTCGGGAACCGGCCAGACGGACCATCGGGCAGTCGGCGTTGGCCCGGTCGGTCGAGATATCCAGGCTCCCCAGCCAGGCGAGGCCCGCGTCCAGGGTGGCAGGGTCGGGAGCCGGGCCGCCATCGAGAAGGGCACACAGCCGCCGATAGGCCTCGCGAGGGCCGGGCTCGCCGCCGAGCTGCCAGCGGTGGAAGTGAGCCAGGGTGGCGACGGGGTCGCGGGCGAAGGCGCGACGGAAGGCGGCGAGTTCGGCGGTGCTGACCCCCTCCGGGTCGCAGAAGCGTTCACCCATGCCGAGCAGAATCAGCCCGCGTGGCGGCGGTAGATACGCCAGCAGCGCGCCGGCCAGCAGGCCGCCCAGGGACCAGCCCACCCAGACGGCGTCTGTCGGGAGGTCTGCCGACATGGCATCGGCCATCGCCGCAAGGCTCTCCGGGGCCTCCAGGGCGGGGCGACCGCCGAGGCCGGGCCAGTTCGGGGCGGTGACGTCCACCTCGCTCGGCCAGTGGGGGGTAAGCGGCGCCCAGATCCGCGCGTCACAGCCCCATCCCGAGAGCAGCACCAGCTGGGTCATGGTGCGACCTCCTCGCGCCGGGGAGCGAACTCGGCCTGGCAGTCCGCCAGCCCCTCAAGCAGGGCCTCCAGGTCGCTATCGCCATGGCCAGCGGAGAGGGTGATGCGCAGCCGGGCCTGACCGTGCGGCACGGTGGGTTCGCGAATGGCCCCGACCCGCAGGCCTCGGGCGGTCAAGCGTTCGGCCCAGGCCATCACGCGCTGGCTGTCACCCAGCACCAGCGGCTGGATGGGGGTATGGCTCTCCACCAGCGGCAGGCTCAGGCGCCGCGCCCCGTCGCGGAAACGCCGGATCAGGCTGGTCAGTCTTGCGCGCCGCTCGGGCTCGGCAGCGAGAATCTCGAGTGCCTTGAGTGTGGCCGCCGCCACCCCGGGCGGAAGAGCGGTGGTGTAGATATAGGGTCGGGCAAACTGGATCAGGTGTTCGATCAATGCCTCGCTTCCCGCAACGAAGGCGCCGCCGGTGCCGAGCGCCTTGCCAAGGGTGCCGACCAGTACCGGCACCGTCTCGCAGCCATGGGCGCGCCCCACGCAGCCGTCGCCATGGGCGCCGAGCACGCCGAGGCCATGGGCATCGTCGATCATCAGCCAGGCGTGTTGGCGATGCGCTACTGCGGCGAGGCCGGGAATATCGGCCACGTCACCGTCCATGCTGAATACCCCGTCACTGACCACCAGTCGCGGTGCCTCGACGGGGGCGCGATCCAGCAG
>PWEV01000221.1 GCA_003553625.1 Halomonas sp. | reverse complement strand
TGAGCCGTCGATGGCGGCCATCACCTGCTCGGGCATGTCAGTGTCCTCCCATCAGTTTTTCGACGGCTTCCGGATCATCGTGGACTGCGAAGCGGTCGACGATGGTGGCGCTCGCCTCGTTGAGGCCGATCATCTCCACCTCGGTGCCCTCGCGGCGGAACTTGATCACCACGCGGTCCAGGGTCTGGACGGCAGTGATGTCCCAGAAGTGGGCGCGGGAGAGATCGATGGTGACCTTCTCCACGGTCTCCTTGAAGTCGAAGGCGTTGCTGAAGCGCTCGGAGGAGGCGAAGAACACCTGGCCCACCACCTTGTAGATGCGCGCGTTACCCTCGTCGGCTTCCTCGGAAGCGATGTAGAGAATGTTGCCCACCTTGTTGGCGAAGTTCATGGCGGCGAGCAGCACGCCGACGAAGACACCGATGGCCAGGTTATGGGTGCCGACGGTCACCACCACGGTGGCCAACATGACCATATTGGTGCTCATGGGGTGCTTCTTGAGGTCCTTGATGGAGCTCCAGCTGAACGTCCCGATGGAGACCATGATCATCACCGCGACCAGCGCCGCCATGGGAATCATCGAGACCCAGTCGGCGAGGAACACCACCATCATCAGCAGCGTCACGCCGGCGATGAGGGTCGACATGCGACGGCGACCGCCGGACTTGATGTTGATTACCGATTGGCCAATCATCGCACAGCCCGCCATGCCACCCAGCAGGCCGGAGCCGATGTTGGCGATACCCTGGCCCTTGCACTCGCGGTTCTTGTCGCTCTTGGTGTCGGTCAGGTCATCGATGATGGTAGCGGTCATCATCGACTCCAGCAGACCCACCACGGCCAGCATCAGCGAGTAGGGGAGAACGATCATCAGGGTCTCGAGGTTGAGCGGGACATCCGGCCACAGGAAGATGGGCAGGCTGTCCGGCAGCTCGCCCATGTCACCCACGCTGCGAATTTCCATGCCGGTGAGCAGGTAGACCGACGTCAACACCACGATGCAGACCAGCGGCGATGGGATCGACTTGCCGATCTTGGGCAGGAGGGGAAAGCCGTAGATGATGCCGAGCCCGGCGGCGGTCATGGCATACACGTGCCAGGTCACCCCGGTCAGCTCCGGCAACTGGGCCATGAAGATCAGGATCGCCAGGGCGTTGACGAAGCCGGTCACCACCGAGCGTGACACGAAGCGCATCAGTTCGGCGAGCTTGAGATACCCAGCCAGGATCTGCAGCACCCCGGTGAGCAGTGTCGCGACCAGCAGGTACTCCAGACCGTGCTCCTTGACCAGCGTGATCATCAGCAGGGCCATGGCGCCGGTGGCGGCCGAGATCATGCCCGAGCGCCCACCGGTAAAGGAGATGATCACGCAGATGGCGAAGGAGGCGTAGAGACCCACCTTGGGATCGACGCCGGCGATGATCGAGAAGGCAATCGCCTCGGGAATCAGGGCCAGTGCGACCACGATTCCCGCGAGGGTGTCGCCTTTCAAGTTGGAGAACCAACTCAGCTTCATTTTTTCGTACATGCCGGGTTCCAGTCAGAGTGAGTATCTTGCCGTCAGGCGCCGGGGGTGTCGGGCAATGCAGTAGCGATGACCGTAACGATGGCGGCACGGACCAGCCAGCCAGGGGCAGGCGTTGCCAATGCTGGTGTGACCATTGATTCGGTATTGGCGCTAGCTGTTATTGCCGCTCGAGGGGTAGGCACGATTGCGCCATGGCATCCACAGGGTGATGCCGCGCGGTGACGCCTCGATGACGAGGACGCCGCCGAAGGGGAAGGAGAAGTGCGCTAGGGCGGAGTGACCAGCCCTGCCAGGGGAGTCATCACGGTGTGCTGTCCCTTGTATTGGAAGGGCGCTCGCGTGGGCGGCGCCCGGAAATCCGTCAAGGCGACGAACCTCGGCATGCGCCGGGTTCAAGGTCGCCAGCAAAACGAACCACGGACTTTAGCAGGTCTTTTGCTGCACCGCACCCCGAGGGCGGACCCAAGGGGGCAGGAGCTTGATGAAGGAGGGGGCCGCCACGGCCGGGAGCCTTGGCGGCATGGGGGACGACTCAGCTCGCGCCGCCCTCTTCCGGCGCCCGGGCGCCGGTGCGGGCCTGGCCGGCTGGCGAGGCCTTCAGGTGCCTGAACGCCTCCATGATGTCCATGGGCAGCGGGAAGACGATGGTGGAGGCGTTCTTGTTGCTCATGTCGCTCATGGTCTGCAGGTAGCGCAACTGAAGGGCCGCCGAGTTCTCGGACATCACGTTGGCCGCCTCGACCAGCTTCTTGGAGGCCTGCAGCTCGCCTTCGGCATGGATCACCTTGGCGCGGCGCTCGCGCTCGGCCTCGGCCTGGCGGGCGATGGCGCGGATCATGCTCTCGTCGAGGTCGACGTGCTTGATCTCCACGTTGGAGACCTTGATGCCCCAGCTCTCGGCCGAGCTGTCGATGATTTCCTGGATGTCGTCGTTGAGCTTGTCTCGCTCGGAGAGCATCTCGTCCAGGTCGTGCTTGCCGAGCACCGAACGCAGGGTGGTCTGAGACAGCTGACTGGTGGCCATGGTGAAGTTCTCCACCTGGATGATCGCCTTCTCCGGGTCGACCACCCGGAAGTAGATCACCGCGTTGACCTTCACCGTGACGTTGTCCTGGGAGATCACATCCTGCTCAGGCACATCCATGGTGATCACCCGCAGGTCGACCACCTCCATCTTCTGGATGCCGGGAATGATGATGATCAGGCCCGGCCCCTTGACTCCCTGGAAGCGCCCCAGGAAGAACACCACGCCGCGCTTGTACTCCGGCAGGATGCGTATCGAGGCGGCGATCAGCATGAACAGCAGCACCACCGGCACGAGATAGGAAATCAACATGGTCTGTCTCCATGGTTAGCGTGAAATGTTCAGCGTGAAGCCTGTCGGCGTGGAAGGCGACGCCTCAGCGATCCCCCTCCAGTGGCTCGACCTCGACGGTCAGGCCGTCGATGCGCGCCACTCGCACCCTCTGGCCCTGGATCAGCGGCCGGTCACTGCGAGCGTTCCAGCGCTCGCCCATCAGCCTGACGTGCCCCTTGCCCTCGAAGTCCTCGAGAACCCGGGCCTCGCTGCCGATCAGTTCCTCCTCTCCCCCCTTGG
>PWEV01000123.1 GCA_003553625.1 Halomonas sp. | reverse complement strand
GGCTCGCGGTCACCCAGCCGTCCACCACCGGCGTCAGAGCGGCGATCACCCCCTCGGCGTCCTTGTCACCGAGCATGGCCAGCAGCGCGAAAGTCCGCCCGGCACAGGGGCGCGAGGCGAGACGCCCGGACAGATAGGCGGCGGCATGGGGATTGTGGCCCACGTCCAGGCACCACTGGCCCAGCCACTGCATCCGCCCCGGCAGTTGGACACTCGAAAGCGCCCGGCGACAGGCCGGGGTCTCGAGGCTGACGCCGGCCAGGGCCAGGGCCTGGAGCGCCGTGGCAGCGTTGTCCAGGGGCAGGCCGGGGTCCGGGAGCTCGCTCAGTGTTATCGGAAATTCTCCGTCGCCCGGGCCCGTGGGGCCCTGCCCCGTCCAGCGCCAGACCTCACCCTCACCCTCTCGCCAGAACCCCTCGCCCAGGGCATGGACCTCGGCACCGAGGGCCGCTGCCACCTCCCGCACGCTGGCGGGCAGCGAGGTGCTGCCCAGCACCGCGGGGCGACCGGCACGGAGAATGCCGGCCTTCTCCCGGCCGATCTGCTCGAGGTCGGTGCCGAGAAAGGCGGCGTGATCCTGGGCCACGGTGGTGACCACCGCCACGTCGGGATCGATGACGTTGACCGCATCCAGCCGCCCGCCCAGGCCCACCTCGAGAATTGCGATATCCGCCGGTTGCCGGGCCATGGCCCACAGCGCCCCCAGGGTGCCCACCTCGAAGTAGGTCAGGCTGACCGGCTCACCGTCCTGGCGAGCGCGCTCCACGGCGACGAACCCCGCCATCAGGGTCGCGTCGTCGGCCTCTTCGCCGTTCAGGCGCAGCCGCTCGTTGTAGCGAATCAGATGCGGGGAGGTGTAGGTGGCGGTGGTGAATCCGTGTGCCCGGGCCAGCGCTTCGAGCATGGCCACGGTGGAGCCCTTGCCATTGGTACCGGCCACGGTGATCACCCGGCCGGCAATGGGGCCGTCAAGCAGCCCCATGCGGCGGGCCACCTCGGCAACGCGTTCGAGGCCGAGGTCGATGCCCACGGGGTGGGCGGCTTCCAGCCGGGCCAGCCAGGCGTCTAGTGTGATGGGCAGCGCCGCGCTGGGCATCGATTTCACGACGGTCATGGGCTCAGCGACGACCATCGTCCTGAACGCCGGTGGCGCCGGAAGGGGCTATCGCCTCATCATCGCTGGGCACCTGAGGCGCGTCGGATGGCTCGACGCTCTCCTCTACTTCGGCCAGCTCTGCCGCATCCACCAGATCGGGCTCCTCGGCGGGCAGCTCGGGTAGCCCCAGGGCGGGCTGATGGGTGAGCTTGCGCAGCATCGCGCCCAGGCGCTCACGCATCTCGCTGCGCCGCACGATCATGTCGACGACGCCGTGGTCGAGCAGGAATTCGCTGCGCTGGAAGCCCTCGGGGAGCTTCTCGCGCACGGTCTGCTCGATGACCCGGGGGCCGGCGAAGCCGATCAGTGCATTGGGCTCGGCCACGTTGAGATCGCCCAGCATGGCAAGCGACGCCGAGACGCCGCCGAACACCGGATCGGTGAGTACCGAGATGTAGGGCACTCCCGCCTGCTTGAGCCTCTCCAGGGCGGCGGCGGTCTTGGCCATCTGCATCAGCGAGAACAGCGCTTCCTGCATGCGCGCGCCACCGGAAGCGGAGAAGCAGATGAACGGAATGCCCTCGTCATGGGCCAGGGTGGCGGCACGCACGAACTTCTCGCCGACCACCGCGCCCATGGAGCCGCCCATGAAGGTGAACTCGAAGGCCACTACCACCACAGGCAGGCCGTCGAGCCGCCCGCGCATGGCGATCAGGGCGTCCTTCTCGCCGGTCTCCTTCTGGGCCGCCGCCAGGCGATCCTTGTACTTCTTGGAATCGCGGAACTTGAGACGATCAACGGGCTCGACGCCGGCGGCCAGCTCCTCGCGGTCCTCCTTGTCGAGGAACCAGTCGAGGCGCTTGCGCGCCGTGAGCCGCAGGTGATGGTCACACTTGGGGCAAACGTTGTGGTGCTTGTCGAGTTCGGGCAGGTAGAGCACCGCCTCGCACTTGGGGCACTTGCGCCACAGGCCGTCGGGCACACTGGCCCGGCGGTCCTTGCGCTGAATACGCCCCATGGAGGGCACGATCTTGTCTAGCCAGCTCATGTCAGAAAGGTTTCCGTCATGTGGTCGGCGCCCGGCGCTTGCCGGGCGCATGAGTCGAATGCGGTGGCGAAGGCTTCGCTCAGCGCGCGCCCTTGGCATCCAGGGCCAGGCGCATCTCGCCGAGCACCGCCTTGAGTTCACCGGCAATCACCTCGGGGCGATCGACGTTCTCGGCGATGCGACTGACAAGCACCGAGCCGACGATGACGCCATCTGCCACCTTGCCCACCTCGGCGGCCGAGGCACCGTCGCGGATGCCGAAGCCCACGCACAGCGGCAGATCGGTCATTTCGCGCAGCGGCGCCAGGTGGGCGGCGACATCGTCGGCGTCCAGAATAGCGGAACCGGTCACCCCCTTGAGCGACACGTAATAGAGATAGCCTTCGCCATGGGCGCATATTGTAGCGGCCCGGGCGTTGGAGGTGGTAGGGGCCACCAGAAAGATCGAGGCGAGGCCATGAGACTTCAGCAGCGGGCCCACCTCGTCGGCCTCCTCCGGCGGCATGTCGACGACCAGAACGCCATCGACTCCTGCCGCGGCGGCCTGCTCGGCGAAGGCGGCCAATCCCATGCGCTCCACCGGGTTGAGGTAGCCCATCAGGACCAGCGGGGTCTCGCTGTCGGTCTGGCGAAACTCGCGCACCATCTCGAACAGATGGCTGAGGCGCACGCCATGTTTCAGCGCCCGCTCGCAGGCCTTCTGGATCACCGGGCCGTCGGCCATGGGGTCGGAGAAGGGAACGCCGAGTTCAATGATATCGGCGCCTGCCTCCACCAGGGCGTGCATGAAGCCCACCGTGTGCTGAGGCGCTGGATCACCGGCCGTGATGTAGGGAATCAGGGCGCGGCGGCCCTGGGCCTTGAGTGCGGCGAAGCGTTGGTCGATACGATTCATCGGTTGAGCCATCATCTAGAAGTCGATCCCGTCGATCTTTGCCACGGTCATGATGTCCTTGTCACCACGTCCGGAGAGGTTGACCACGATATTCTGGTCGGGGCGCATGGTCGGCGCCAGCACCTTGGCATAGGCCAGGGCGTGGGCCGTCTCCAGCGCGGGCATGATGCCCTCGATCAAGGTCAGCTCGCGGAAAGCATCCAGGACGTCCTTGTCGTTGGCGGCCACATAGTTGACCCGGCCCACGTCCTTCCACAGGGCGTGCTCCGGTCCGACACCCGGGTAATCCAGGCCGGCGGAGATGGAGTGAGTGTCAGAGACCTGACCGCCCTCGTCGGACATCAGGTAGGTGCGGGTGCCGTGGAGCACGCCCCGCGGGGCGCCCGACGCCAGAGGCGCGGCATGACGGCCGGTCTCGACGCCGTCGCCGCCCGCCTCGACGCCGTACATGGCGACCTCGTCATCCTCGACGAAGGGATAGAAGAGCCCCATGGCATTGGAGCCACCGCCGACACACGCAATCAGCGCATCCGGCAGCTTGCCGAACTCCTCGAAGGACTGGCGGCGCGCCTCGCGCCCCACCACGGCGTTGAAGTCACGCACGATCATCGGGTAAGGGTGTGGGCCCGCCACGGTGCCGATGATGTAGTAGGTGGTATCGACATTGGTCACCCAGTCGCGCAGCGCCTCGTTCAAGGCGTCCTTGAGCGTGCGGGTGCCGGACTCGACCGGAATCACGTTGGCCCCCAGCAGGCGCATGCGATAGACGTTGAGCTTCTGGCGCTCCACGTCGGCGGCGCCCATGTAGACGTCGCACTCAAGACCCAGCCGGGCAGCCACCGTGGCGGAGGCCACGCCGTGCTGCCCTGCCCCGGTCTCGGCGATCACCCGCGGCTTCCCGGTCTTCTTGGCGAGCAGCGCCTGACCGACCGTGTTGTTGACCTTGTGGGCGCCGGTATGGTTAAGGTCTTCGCGCTTGAGCCAGATCCGCGCGCCCCCGATCTGATTCGACCATCGCTCGGCCAGGTAGAGCGGCGAGGGACGGCCCACGAAATGGGCCAGGTCGTAGTCGAATTCCGCCAGGAAGTCCGGGTCGTCGCGAAGACTCATGTAGGTCTTGGCCAGATCGTCCAGGGCGAAGCTCAGGGTCTCCGAGACGAACCGGCCGCCGTAGGCGCCAAAATGGCCACGGGCGTCCGGCAGTCGGGTCAGGTCACTGAACTTGCTCACGAAGGGCACCTCACTAGATCGCCAGAAGGCAAAGGAATGTAAAACGATGACGGCGCATGATGACAGGCGCCAAACCTTGGCCGGGAGAGGGGGTCAGCGCGACAGGCGCGCCGCATCACCTCTGCCCACGGCCGCAAAGAAAGCAGCTATCCGTCCAGCCTCCTTCAGGCCGGGCGCGGATTCCACTCCGCCGGAAACGTCCACTGCGAAGGGCGCCACGGTGGTGATGGCCTCGGCAACGTTGTCCGCACCGAGACCTCCCGCGAGAATAACAGGTTTTGCCAGCCCTGCGGGGATTCGGGACCAGTCGAAGGTCTCACCGGTTCCCCCAGGCACGCCGGGGCGATAGGCGTCCAGGAGCAGCGCCTGCGCACCCTTGTAGGCCTCGGCGGCGGCATCAAGGTCGAGGTCGTCGCGCATGCGCAGCGCCTTGATCCAGGGGCGATCGAAGCCCGCGCAGAAGGCCGGCGATTCGTCACCGTGGAACTGCAACAGGTCCAGGTGCGCGGCGCAGCGCTCGATCAGTGCCGATTCCTGGTCGACGAAGAGCCCCACCCGGGTGACGAAGGCCGGCACGCGGGCGGCCAGCTCACCCAGGCGGGCCTCGTCAACGGCGCGCCGGCTGCCTGGCCAGAGCACGAAGCCCAGGGCGTCGGCGCCGGCCGCGACGGCGGCGTCGACGTCCTCGGGGCGGGTCAGGCCGCAAAGTTTTACGCGGGTGCGGGCCGTTGCCCCCTGCCTTACTGTCATCGTCGCGCCTCGGTCATGTCGGGATGGTCATCTCGGGAAACAACTACCGCCTCCACCCTGTCGGTCGCATGACGGCGTTATGTGTCGCCGACCGATAAGGCCTCGAGATCGGCACGCACCGCCCCGTGAATCGCCGGCAAGTGCTGATAGCCGCTAGGATAACATAGGCGTTTGACCTCCACGGCACGGGCGAGGGCCGACAGGCGGTGGAAGCGCTGGGTGCGCAGGCTGCACTCTCCCGCACCCGAAAAGCCACGATAGTCGACATGGCCATCGAGGAGCTCGGCCAGAAACGAGTGCCGGACGAGCTGGATCAGCGCCTCCCCCGGTGCGACAGGCTGGATGCTCACCGAGTCATCAGGCGCCGCCTCGGTGACCTCGGCGCGCCGCTCGAGAAGGTAGACCCTAACGAGGCGCAGGGAAGCGGTGGCGACCTCCCCCACCCGCTCGGCCGGCACGCTCAGCTTGGCAAAGGAGGGGTGCACCAGGCCAAAACCCTCGGCGCCACCCGCAAACCGCTGCGCCTGCTCGGTGGTCAGCTTCATCTGCGGAAAGCCGGGGCGGCACATCACGGCACCCCCACGCTGTTCCAGAGCGGCGATGTCATCGGCCAGCAGCGCGAAGCCAGCCTCGACCAGGGAGGCCACCAGGGTGCTCTTGCCCCCGGTGCGGTCTGCGGCGAACAGCACCGCTCTCCCCGCGTAGGCCACGGCTCCGGCGTGAATGGCGGCCACACCCGAGAGCTCGAGGTAGTACGACATCACGTGACCCAATAGACAGATGTCGATCATGAACCCCAGAGCGGGATCGACCAGTCGACAGGCGATCTTCCCCTGGGAGAGCCGGAAATCCGCCACCCGGGGAAAGCGCATCAACAGCCCGGTCGGCGTGGCGTAGACCTGCACCACGCTTTCGCCAAGGCGATTGTGTTCCGGACTCGAGCAGAGAAGGTCCCAGACCGGAGGAGCCGGCTGCTGGCCGCCGATCCTGCAGTGGAAGCGCAGCTCGGGCCTCGCATCGGGCGGTGCCATCGTCATGGGCGCCTTGAAGCGATAGTCGCTTTCCACGCAGAGGCCGAAGAGACGATATCGGTAGGATCTCATGCTCGGGACGACTCCCCTGTCACGCCGCTCAGGCAGCCTCAATGACGCGCCAGAATGCCATGACTCTCGAGCTGCGCCACGAGCCCGGCGAGATCCGTGCGAAGCGTTTCGCCGCCCACCGCATAGCGGGCCACCAGTTCCGCCTCGGCTCCCTCGAGGGTGCCGTGGGCCAGCACAGCTCGCCACATATCGGCCGCCGTATCCTCAAGGCGAAAGCAGGGCGCGCTCCCTAGCCGATCCACGGACAACCGCGCGAGGGCCACCGCCGAGTCGATCTCGGCCCAGAGAACGCCATCGGCGACGGTGAGTGATCCGGCACCCTGTTGCGACAGCAGCTCGAAGCCCGCCCCTCCTGCACCGCCCCGGTCGGCCTGAAGCCGTGACGCGGCGATGCGCCGTTTGAGGCTGATATCCGGCGGCAGCACATTCCACCCCGCCTCGAAGCGCTCGGCGTCGGCGTTCCAGTACCTGGCCTGGGGTTCGCACCAGGCAAACGCGACATACTCGGCGATGCCGCACCAGTAGCCGCTGTCACCAATCCGCGCTCGCCGCTCGGCCAGCCACTGCGGATACGCCTCACCGAACCGCTGCGGGGCAACGTCCTGAAGATCCTCGGCGTTCAGGCAGGCCTCGACAATGGGTTCGGCAGCCTCGATGGCGCGGCAGAGCTCCGGGGTGGCGTAAAGCGGACAGAAGATGACCCGGTCAGCGTCGCACTGTTTCAGGAATTGCTGGAAGCGAAGGCCCGACAGGGCGCAGTCATCCACCACCACCAGACGTTCGTCGTCTGCGCATCGCCCGGGGGAGGGCCCGCCTGGCGCGACCAGCTGGTCGGGACGCAGATCGAGCAGATAGGAGAGCATCCCGAGCACGATCCAGCCACCTCTGGGAATGGCGGTGAAGCGAAAGCGCGACAGGGCATCGCTACCGAATCGACGCCCCAGGGCATCGGCGAGCCGTTCGGCGGCACGCTCGGCATCGTGATAGTCCACATAGCGATGGGCAGTGAGCAGCTCATCGAGCTGGGCCGCCAGGTCCTGAAGCTGCAGGCGCTGCACAGGAGAGAACGCGCCAAAGACCGCCAGCATCGGGGCGGGAAAAATGCGGCCGACCAGTCGCACACACCCCAGTTCCTGCCACAGCGGGTTCGCCTGGATGCCCTGCACCAGCGCCGCCAGGGCCGCCTGCGGCTCCGCTCGCCGGGTAAAAGCAAGAAGCTGCTCGTGGCCGTGGCGGCCATCGAGCAGCGTTATGGCATCGAGTTGCGGAAGCATCCGGTGCCGTTCCTTGTAGGCGCGCTGACGCAAAAAAGGAACGTTCGCGCGCCGTCATTGGTTTAAACGTCGATGCTTCCTGACTCACGCCCACGCCCAGTAGATCCCGGTATGGTGTCATCACCGGGGTTCGTTAGCCCCACCAGGGTGATATCGGCCACCGTCCCCCACCGCCTCAGCTCGGGGGGGCGGTAGGGGCGGCGAGGCGGCGAGCGTTTGGTCATATTGGTCATATTGGTCATATTGGTCACTCCTCCAGGGCGGGCACGAGAGCAGGATTTCGACCCATCCCCATGTCGAAACTTACCCAGATTGACATTTCCCGCAAAACAACACTAGGGGAGACGGAAGCGGCCAACAAGGCGGCAGCGGTATGATTTTCTCATGCATGACGATGGTATTTTCCACCCCGCCGCCCTCAGCGCCATCGTTCTCTCTGCCCCGAGACGCCGGTCACGGCCAGTAGCGCCGCAGCCAGAGTTCCAGGCACAGGGTCGACCACAGGTCAAAGGATGGCGCCTCGCCTCTCACGAAACGCGCGAAGCGATCGCGCAGCATGGCCTCGTCGATAAAGCCCAGATCGGCACAGCGGCTATCGGTGATCAGGTCGATCACGGTGTCGTGGGCCTGGCGGCGAAGCGCTTCCAGGTAGAGGGGTCCCGGGGATACCTTGCTGGCCGCCCGGATGGCGTCCGGCGGCATGATGCCCTCCACGGCCCGGCGGGCCAGCCGCTTGACCTCTAAGGCGGAGTCAACGCAGTGCTGCGGACAGGCCAGGATGTACTCGGCGATGCGCCGGTCGCTCCAGGGATCAGCGATGGCGATGCCATGGGCGGCACTGACCCGTTCGGCATACATCACGCCGCGCATCACCAGGGGGGAGAAGACATGGATATAGCGGTGGCGCGCCGCCATCCGCGGCCACCCCTTGGCCGCATGAAGGACCGGCTCCAGTGACGGCAGCCCCGCTTGCAGCAGAAAATCATCGCGCACATGGGCAGCGGCACGCGCCGCCGGCCCCGTCCTGAGGCCGTGATTTACCTGGCCGGCCCGTGCTCCCCTGAACCGCTGCAGCGCTTGCCTGCCAGCGACCCGCGCCCGGCTCGGCAGGAGATCCGCGAGGACGGGTTGCACCACGTAGCGGCGCAGGGTCGCGGCAGGCGACAGGGACATCACCCGGGATAGCGCGCCCAGCTCATCACGTGCTTGTCTCCAGTGCCCCGCCCTGAGCATCCCGGGCACGTCGTTCACGTTGCCCCCGCACATCACATCACCGCGGAAGCCGTAACACATGACGGAGACCCCCTCCCGGGCAGCAGCGGAGAGCGCACGATGCATGAAGGGCTGAAACATCGAGGTGAAGGGGTCGTCTTCGTGGGGCCGGTTCGCCGCTTCGTCGACCAGGGGGTAGGTCTCCTCGGCGGGAATGGGAGTCACCGGGATCCCGAAGTGGTCGGCGACCCGGTAGATGTTGTCGCTCTCATCACACTCGGGCAGGTCGGTAAAGACCCAGCTGTAGGCGCGCATCGGCGGCACGCCCGCCTCTCTGCCATGCAGCCAGCCGGCGACCGAGGCCACGGTAGACGAATCGACGCCGCCGCTGAGGCTGATCCCGGCGGGGGTGCGGGTCCGCAGCCGGCAGCGTACCGCCTCGGTGAGCAGCTCACGCAGCTCCTCGGCATACTCCCGCTCATCGCGGTAATGCAGACGCCGTTCGGGGTCGGGGCGCCAGAAGGCGCGAGAGTGCGGCGCCGCACTTGACGCGATCGTCACTTCCTCACCGGGCTTGACCTCCTCGATGCCCTCGTAGAAGACGCACCCGGGCGGGGTCTGCATGCCGGAGAGGTGCCAGGCGACGGTTCGCTCATTCAGTCGGCGCGGCACCCCGCCCGCCGCCAGGATCTGCCCGACCTCGGTGGCAAACAGCACCCGCCGCGGCTCGACGCGGTAGTAGAGCGAGCGCACCCCCATCGGGTCCCTCGCCAGCCGCAATTCGTCGCGGCGGCCATCCCACAGGGCGTAGGCAAAATCGCCAATCAGGCGGCCAGGGGCCTTGCGCCCCGGCAGAAGCAACATGCCAAGCATGAGTTCGGCATCCGTTGCCCGGTCGGCACCGGCCCGCTGAATCGCCGCGGCGCATTCGCCACGATTATCCAGGCGTGCATCGGCCGCAAACAGCAGGCGACGGTCGCGCTCGATAAGCGGACGACAGGCGCCGCTGCCATCTGGCGTCGTATCCAGCTCCAGGCATGCCACCCCCACGGGACCGTCACAGTGATAATACATGCCACCTGTGCCCCGGTACGCCGCCCGCATCGCCATCCGCTCGAGCTCGCCTTTCTCGACCGGTGTGCCATCGAAATGGATGATGCCGCAAATGCCACTCACAGACGCTATCTCCCGCCGGTTGAGCTGGCACAGGAGACCAGCCGGGAACCTCACCCACCACGAGCGGACAGCTGGGCCGCTACCTAAAAAAATGTAGCAGAGAAAGCTGTACCACTTGCAACGGGTTCAACGGAGAGGCGCCCTCTTTACCCATGACCCAATCATGCAGGATGGAGAAAGAACGAAGGTCCTTTCGCGTTCACCTGCCGGGCAGGGTCTCGGCCACCGGCCGGCCACGACGGAACTCGATAATGGGACAGTCGGGCAGCGCACGCTCGCCGGTCCACTCGCCGAGGAAAGCCAGCAGATTGGGGCCCAGCGGCTCCCGGGGCAGGCCCCAGTGGTCATCGTAGAGGGAATCCACGAAGTGCAGGCCGCAGGCCGGCGCGGTGACGTCGCCCAGGGTGCGATCCTTGAGCGCCATCAGGTCCGAGATATAGTCGACACCGCGGTCGCCGCGACCCACGGCCATCAGGGCGCCCACGATATTGCGGATCATGTGGTGCAGGAAGGCGTTGCCCTGCACGTCCACCACCACCAGGGGACCGTGACGGTGCACCTCGATGAAGTGCAGGTGGCGCCGGGGGGTACTGGACTGGCAGCCGGCGGCACGGAAACTGGAAAAATCATGCTCCCCCACCAGGGCCTGGGCAGCGCGGTGCATGGCATCGGCATCCAGCGGGTCGCGGCACCAGGTGACATTGGCGCGCTCCAGCACCGGACGACTGGGCTGATTGAGAATAATGTAGCGGTAACGGCGCGCCAGGGCCTTTAAACGGGAGTGGAAGGTCTCGGGCACCTCCTTGACCCAGCGCACGGCAACGTCTCGCGGCAGGTTGGCATTCGTGCCGAATACCCAGGCCTTCATGGAACGCGGTACCGGCGGGTCAAAGTGGATGATCTGGCGGGTAGCATGCACGCCGGAGTCGGTGCGCCCACTGGCATGAACGCGAATCGGCTGGCTGGCCACCCTGGCCAGGGCCTTCTCGAGAGCGGCCTGCACCGAGGGCGAGTGCTTGAGGAATTGGTAGCCGCAGTAGGCGCTGCCGTCATACTCGATCCCCATGGCCAGACGTCCGGTCAAAGGGGTACGGTCATCCAGGAGTTTGAAGAGGGTCATGCGTCGGTCAGGCATCCAGTCGTTTAAGCAGCGCCGCCGCCTCATCGCGGATGGCCGGATCGTCGCTGAGGCTCAGCTCGTTGAGCAGCTCGCGGGCCCGACCACCATCCCCGGCCTCGACCCGTCGACGGGCTTCGGCCAGCCGATCCGGGGCGGCGCTGGGTGAAAGAATGCCATTATCCGCGTCCAGCGGCGGGAAGGAAACCTCCTCCACCTCCCACTCATGGGGAAGCTCATCCTCGGCGTCGACACCGTCCAACGTCTCCTGACGCTCCAGGTTTTCCCCATCGTCGAATCCGGCTCCTTTCTCTCCCAGCCCGAGATCGTCGGAAGAAAAATCGATGCTGGGCTGCATGGGTGTCTCTTCCCTCGGCGCCGGCGAGGGACTCAGGGCCGGAGGGCGGTAGTCGATGATCTCGCGACCATCCTCCAGCCGCCGGGTGGCCACTTCGAACGTCTCGGGCTCGGCAGGCGCAGGGGCGGGCTCGGGCTCGGGCTCGGGCTCGGGCTCGGGCTCGGGCTCGACCGAGGGCCTCGGTGCCTCGTCTTCCGGCACCGTGGAATCAGACACGGGGTTCGGGCGACGATAGGCGTCCTCGCCCGAGGCCTCTCGAGCTGCGGTGGAATCGGGAGACGTACTAGAAATAGGCCCCGCGCCAAGAGGGTCCCTGCCCTCTTCCGTCTGGTCTTCCGCAGCCTGCTCCGGCGAGTGCGGCTCTGCTCCGGTGGTCTCGTCGAACACCCGCGGAGGACGCTCCGACGGCTTGTCGAATACCGCACGCTCGCCGGTGGTCACAGGAGCACCGGTGGCGCCGGCAGCACCTGCCGCGCCGGCGACGGCTCCCAGACCATAACGGGTGAGCAGGCGTTTCACCTCGTCACGCACGGCGGGATTGCCCCCCTCGCTCAGCCGGGCCGCCTCTGTCTCGGCCTCCTCCCGGCTGCCCTGCTCCAGATGGACGTTGAGCAGCTTGAGTCTCAGATCATCACGCTCAGGCTCCCGGGCCAGGTTCGTCTCGAGCAGCTCCCGAGCCTGATCGTAACGGCCATAGGCCATGAAGATATCGGCCTCGCTGATGGCTTCGGCCTGGGGCAGCGAGCCCTGGACCGAGGGAGCGGCCGGCGCCGCAGCCTGTGGGCTTGCGCTTTCGTATTGCCCTGGCGCCTGGCTACCCGGCACGGTGACACGCACCGGGCCGGGGCCAACCGCCGCCGGCTCGGCGTCTTCCTGGCCGCGACGGCGACGCACGGCGAGCCACAGCGCCAGCAGCGCCGCCAGGCCGGCGCCCCCCAGCATCAGGTTGCGGTCGACGTCGCCCTGGTAGATGGCGCCCCACCAGGGGGTCTCGTCCGGCTGTCCACCGGGAGGCGCGACACCGCCGGCGCCGGGACCATCCACCCCGGCGCCGCCGGCGGCCAGCGCGGCAAGCTGTTCACGCATGGCGGCCAGCTCATCGCGCATCTCGGTGAGCTCCTCCTGCAGCTGGTCGCGCTCGTCCTGCACCGCCCCAAGGGCGTCACGCCGCTCCAGCCACTGGCTCTCCAGGCGCACCAGACGCTCGTCGCTGGTCAACTCGCCCTCGCCGTAGAGCGCGGCCAACAGGTCGGCGTCGACCATGGCCCCGGGAGAGCCCGAGGTCTCGCCGGCCTCGCCGAGGCCATCGCCTGCCTCATTTTCGCTGGCGGCGTCGTCGTCGCTGCCTCCACTCGCTGAGAGGTCCTCGGCCGCCAGCTGGGCATCGGTGAGCAGCGTGAGCCGAGGCGTCTCGGGCTCTTCCGCAGAGGCGGCATCTGCCACGGCAGCCTCCGCGTCCGGTTCGGGGGCTTCCGGCGCATCGGCCACCGGCTCATCGGAGGGAGACGGGGGAGCCTCCTGTGGCGTGGCAGCCGCCGCTTCGGCCGGCGCCGGATCCACTGGAGCTGGGGGCGGAGGGGTCGCCGGGCTGCCCAGCGCCACCCGTGCCGGGGCACCGCCGCCGCGGTTGGCCCAGGCTCGGTTCATCTCCGCGACGATTCGCTCGGCATCGCCCGAGGAGCGGGCGGCAATCGCCTCGCGGCTTGGGACCACCAGGCTGAAGCCGGCGCGCATGGCGTTGATATTGCCGGAGGGGAAGGCCTCGGGATTGGCCTCCACCAGGGAGACCATCATCTGATTCATGCTGATGCCGCTGTCCGGACGCAGACGCCCCGCCACGGCCCACAGGGTATCGCCGCTGCGTACCCAGGAGGGATCGCCACTGGCGGCGGGTGCCGCGGAGGGACGCGGCGCGGTGGCCTGGGCCGGCGCGGTGTCCCGCTGCGGCGCCGCGACACTCACCGGCGCGGAGGCGGGGCGCCGACTGCCCGCCACCAGTGCCGGCATCTGATCGTAATCCGGCGGGTCGAGCAGCAGGGTGACCTCGCGCAGCTGCTGGCCGTCCGGCCAATCGAAGCGCAGCAGCAGGTCCACCCAGGGCTCGCGCACCGGCCTCTCGGTGGTGAGATCCACCACCAGGCGCCCCTGGCGCTGCTCCACCGCCAACCGCACGCTGGCCGCCAACGGGGTCCTCGGCAGCCCTGCCGCGGCGAAGGCCCGCTCATCGGCTACCGAGACGTTGAGCAGCCCGGGCTGGATGCCTGCGGCATCGGTCAGCGGAAGCGTGGCGCGCAGCGGCGCGTTGAGCGTGGAGCGAACGTCTGCCTCCCCCAGCCCCAGGGCCAGTGCCAGAGGGCTCGCGGCGGAAAGCGAAAGCAGCATGGCGAGTGTCAGCTTGCGTTTCATGGAGGTCCCTTGCGTCCGTCGGCTGGGTCGCGCGTCAATCTCGCGGTACCGATGCCATATCCTAGTGTCGTTATGGTACCTGTGTACCATATTCGCCGTCTCGACGCCCCTGAGCGGGGTCATGCCAGTCGTCATAGCGTCAACGTAAGCCATTGATACAGACCCTGCGAATCAACGGCCCTCGATTCAGTGGCCACGCATACGCAACGGG
>PWEV01000292.1 GCA_003553625.1 Halomonas sp. | reverse complement strand
GCGTCAGCAGCAGCGGGGGGCGCCAATCCACCAGCAGGCTGCCGGTCACGATTCGGCTTGCAAGGTGATCCCAGCTGGCATGAGGGAGCCAGTGCTCCGGCATCAGATAGCTGACGAGGTACAGGCCCAGGAGCCCCAGGGCAGGCCACAGAAGGGCCTGGGAGGCGGCAGGCCCGAGGCGATACCAGGCCAGCTGTCCCAGCGCGGCGATGACCAGCAGCCCGGCGGTGGGAAGCGAGCCGTACACCTCGATAGCGGCCAGGGCCAGGGCGATCACGGCCCCCAGCAGCGACACCAGGCTGGCCCTGATGGCCCAGGCGCTTACCGGTCGATCACTGGTCGGCCGCGGGGGATAGGTTGATGTCATGACTCTCTTCCGGGTCGGGTAGCCGGGCGTTGAGCAGGTAGAACTGCTGTTGATTGCGATCTACGTAGCTCAGTATCTCGTGGTAGCGGCGGATATTACGCACATAGATCACCGGCTCGCCGCCCCGTGCATAGCCGTGGCGGGTCTGGCTGTGCCACTCGCGTTCCTGCAGCAGCGGCAGTGATTCGCGCACGTCCGCCCAGCGATCCGGATTGCCGCCGCGGCTCTCGGTGATGCGGCGGGCATCGTAGAGATGCCCGAGCCCCACGTTATAGGCGGCCATGGCCATGAACAGGCGGTCTTCCCCTTCTATCGACTCGGGCAGCCGATCCTTCAGCTCGCGAAGGTAGCGGGCGCCGCCGTCGATGCTCTGGACGGGGTCCAGGCGGTCACTGACCCCCAGGTCGCCGGCGGTGGGAAGGGTCAGCATCATCAGACCGCGCACCCCGGTGGGAGAGGTGGCCTCGGGATCCCAATGGGACTCCTGATAGCCCACCGCCGCCAACAGCTTCCAGTCGAAGCCGGTGTGGCGTGCGGCTTCACGGAAGAGCTCGGTGTAGGTCGGCAGGCGGTGGTGGACGTGCTGGATAAAGGTGCGCGCGCCCACGTACTCCAGGTAGTCGTCGTGGCCGAAGTAGCGGGCGATAAGGGCGTCGAGTGCCCCCTCGTCGCGCAGCGCCTGCAGGAAACCATTGGCCGCCTGCGTCAGCGCCAGGCCGCCCTCGGCGGGAAAGGCCCAGGCCATGCTCAACGGTCTGCCCAGGGGAAAGCCGCGTTCCACCCCCGGGAAGAACATTCGGTTGAGGCGGAACTGGTGCTCGAAGATCACCGCGGCATCGAGACGCTCGTCCTCGATGAGGCGCAGCAGCTCGGCCACCTCCAGTTCCTCCGACTCCAGCCAGGTGAGCGTCGGATAGTCCGTCTTGAGCTCCCGCAGCACCTGATCGGTGCCTGCGCCAGCCAGGGTGCCCAGGGAGAGGCCCGTCAGCCGATCCGGGCCGGTTACCGGCGGCATGCCTCGTCGATAGACCACCACCGGCTGCAGCTCGAGGATCGGACGGCTGAAGATCACGCCGTCGAGGTCCGGGGTCAGCGGGAGGGCAGCGGCACCCAGGTCACCCTCCCGGCGCACGGCGTCGAGCACGCTGGCGATGTGATGATCCCCGCGGAGCGTCAGGCTCACGCCCAGGTGAGCGGCGAAGCGGCGAACCAGCTCATACTCGAAGCCGGTGGGGCCCTCGCGTCCCTCGTAGTAGGTGGTAGGGGTGTTGCGGGTGTGCATCTGGAGGAATTCCCGGGCCTGAATCTCCTTCAGGTTCCGGTCGTCCGGCGCTCCCGGGTGCCCGGGCCACAGGCTCAGGGCGAGCGCTGCAGCCAGGCCCAGGGCAGGCAGGGCAGGGCGGCGGCGCCAGCGGCGCAGGAGCTGGACGATCAGGGTCGGGGGCATGAGGTGAACGGCTGGCAACGTCGACCCATCACCATAACCAGCCGCGGCGTGGCTGTCATCCGCACGATTTCTCGCCACCGGCGCTTTCCAGTATCATAAGCGCCCTGTGCCGCCGGCTGCGGCCCCCCGTATTGATGATTTCCAGAGGCTCCAGGATATGCTCGAACTGCGCGGTGCCCCCGCCCTCTCCGCTTTCCGTCACGCCAAGCTGCTGGCCACCCTCCGCGAGGCGGCGGCCGACGTCGAGTCGCTGCAGGCGGAGTACGTGCACTTCGTCGACCACGATGGCGAGCTGTCCAACAGCGATCTGACCAAGCTGGAGCAACTGCTCGACTATGGTTCTTACGTTCACGGTTCGCACGTTCAGGGTTCTCAACTGCCTGGCACCCAGATATCAGGCAACTCGGTAGAGAGAGGCGCCGAGGGCCGGCTGTTTCTGGTGGTGCCGCGCATCGGCACCCAGTCCCCCTGGTCCTCCAAGGCCACCGATATCGCCCACAGCTGCGGCCTCGGTCAGGTGCGCCGCCTCGAGCGCGGCATCGCCTACCGGGTCAAGCTCAGGGGCATGCTCTCGGAGAAGGTCTTCGAGGGAATCCGGGCCACCCTCCACGACCGCATGACCGAGACCGTGCTGGCCGATGCCTCCGACGCCGTGCAGCTCTTCGCCCACCACGAGCCGGCGCCGCTGGGCAGCGTCGACATTCTGGAGGGCGGCCGCGAGGCGCTGGTGGCCGCCAACGTCGCCCTGGGCCTGGCGCTGGCCGAGGATGAGATCGACTACCTGATGGGAGCCTTCCAGGAGCTGGGTCGCAACCCCACGGACGTCGAGCTGATGATGTTCGCCCAGGCCAACTCGGAGCACTGCCGCCACAAGATCTTCAACGCCGACTGGGTGATCGACGGCGAGGCCCAGAGCCACTCGCTGTTCAAGATGATCAAGAACACCCATCGGGTCACCCCCGGGGACATCCTCTCCGCCTACAGCGACAACGCCGCGGTGATCCGGGGCAGCGAGGCGCCGCGCTTCTTCCCGGCGCCGCTTACCGGACGGGCAGACGAGCGTGCCGTCTATGGCAGCGCCCTGGAGCCGATCCAGATCCTGATGAAGGTGGAGACCCACAACCACCCCACGGCCATCGCGCCCCATCCGGGTGCGGCCACCGGCGCCGGCGGCGAGATCCGCGATGAGGGCGCCACCGGCATCGGCGGCAAGCCCAAGGCGGGCCTCACCGGCTTCAGCGTCTCCAACCTGCGAATTCCCGAGTTCGTGCAGCCCTGGGAGGCCTTCGACTACGGCAAGCCGGAGCGCATCGTCTCGGCACTGTCGATCATGCTCGAGGGGCCCATCGG
>PWEV01000072.1 GCA_003553625.1 Halomonas sp. | reverse complement strand
CGCACCGACGCCGGCACCGAGCGCTTCGACGAGGTGGTCCTGGCCTGCCACGCCGATCAGGCCCTGGCCATGCTGGAGGATCCCAGCCCCGCCGAGCGCGAGATCCTCGGCGCGCTGCCCTACCAGGACAACGAGGTGGTGCTGCACACCGATACTCGGCTGCTGCCGCGGCGGCGCCGTGCCTGGGCGAGCTGGAACTATCGTCTCGACGGGCGCGGCGAGAGCGAACGCATCTCCGTCACCTATGACATGAATATTCTCCAGCGCCTGGAGACGCCCCACACCTTCTGCGTCACTCTCAACGACGGCGATGCCATCGACCCGGACAAGGTGCTGGGCCGCTATACCTATGCCCATCCCCAGTTCACCCTGGCCGGCGAGGCGGCCAAGGCACGCCACGCCGAGATCTCCGGCCCGGCCTTCCGCACCCACTACTGCGGCGCCTACTGGCGCAATGGCTTTCACGAGGACGGAGTATGGAGTGCGCTGCGGGTGGCCCACGGCCTGGGCTGCGACGAGGCATCACCGCGTCCCGGCGAGCCAGGCTGGGCGCCCGAGCCCCTCGAGGACGCCATGGCATGAGCATCACGCCTCGTTCACGCATCTACCGCGGCACCCTGCGCCACCGTCGCTTCCTGCCGCGCCACCACGCCTTCACCTATCGGGTGTGGATGGCCTGGCTGGATCTGGACGAGCTGCCCGAGCTGTTCGACGGCGTACCGGGCTTCAGTGCTCGACGCCCGGCCCTGGCACGTTTCCGGCGCAAGGACTATCTCAAGGACGACCTCAAGGACGACCTCAAGGACGACCTCAAGGGCGAGCTCGCCCTCCATGACCTGCCGCTCAAGCAGGCCGTGCGCGAGGAACTCGAGCGCCAGCTCGGCTGGGCCCCGGACGGGCGCATCTGCCTGCTGACCCAGCTGCGCACCCTGGGGGTCGGCATCAATCCGGTCTCGCTCTACTACGCCTTCGATGCCGAGGACCGGCTGTGCGCCGTGCTCGGCGAGGTGACCAATGTGCCCTGGGGCGAGCGCGCTCGCTATGCCTGTGCGATAGAACCCACCCGCCATAGCCACGAGGCCACCTTCGCCAAGGCGATGCATGTCTCGCCCTTCAACCCCATGGACATGACCTACCGCTGGCGCTTCAACACGCCCGAAGAACGGCTGATGATGCACATGGAGAACTGGCAGGGGGACGCGAAACACTTCGACGCCACCCTGACCCTGGAGGCCCGCCCGGCGACCCGGGGCGTGCTGCTGGGCACCCTGATACGCCAGCCCTGGATGAGCCTGAAGACCGTAGCCGGCATCCACTTCGAGGCCCTGCGTCTGTGGCTCAAGCGCGTGCCGATCCACGACCACCCCGGTCCTGACCCGAGTTCCCGTAAGGAGAGTTCGTCGTGAACACCCTGCGCTCCGCAAGCACTACCAACTCCCTCGTGGAGGATTCCGATCGCCTGACCCGCTGGCTGCGGCCCAGACTGATGAAGCAGCTGGACCGCCTGGAGGGCGGTCAGGTGACCCTGATCGAGGGACATCGCCGCCACCACCTCGGTCAGGGCGGCCCCCTGGATGTGACCCTGGTGGTGCGTGACAGCCGCGCCTGGAAGCGCCTCGCGCTGGGCGGCACCGTCGGTGCCGCCGAGGCCTACATGGACGGCGACTGGGATGTCGACGACCTGGTCGCCCTGGTGCGGCTCCTCGCCGCCAACCTGGAGCGGGTCAATGGCCAGATGGAGAACGGCACGGCTCGACTGGGTCGCTGGCTGATGGCCGCCGCCTACCGCCTGCAGCGCAACAGCCTCAAGGGCTCGCGGCGCAATATTGCCGCCCACTACGACATCGGCAACGACCTGTTTGCCACCTTCCTGGACGAGCACCACCTGATGTACTCCAGCGCGGTGTTTCCCTACCCGGAAGCGAGCCTGGAGGAGGCCTCTACCTTCAAGCTGGACCTGATGCTCGACCGCCTTGACGTGCGCCCCCAGCACCACCTCCTGGAGATCGGTACCGGCTGGGGCGGTCTGGCCATCCACGCCGCCCGCACCCGAGGCTGCCGGGTCACCACCACCACCATCTCGGAGGAGCAGTACGCCCATACCGCGCGGCGCATCGAGGAGGAGGGCCTGGGCGACCGCATCACCCTGCTGAAGCAGGACTATCGGGAGCTGGAAGGCCGCTTCGATCGGCTGATTTCGGTGGAGATGATCGAGGCGGTGGGTCACCAGTATCTGGATACCTACCTGGCCACCCTGGATCGCCTGCTGACCGACGACGGCATGGCCATGCTGCAGGCCATCACCATCCGCGATCAGCGCTTCGAGGCGGCCAAGCGCGAGATGGACTTCATCAAGCGCTATATCTTCCCCGGCGGCTTCCTGCCCTCCCACCGCGCCATCCTCGATGGTCTCGCCCGGCGCACATCGCTGAACGTGCTGGCCCTGGACGAGATCGGCACCCACTACGCCCGCACCCTGCGCGAATGGCGCCACCGCTTCGAGGCCAACCTCGAGCGGGTACGCAAGCTGGGCTATGACGAACGCTTCATCCGCATGTGGCGCTACTACCTCTGCTACTGCGAGGGCGGCTTTCTGGAGCGCAGCATCGGCACCTGCCACCTGCTGCTGGCCAAGCCCGGTGCTCGCCCCGCCCCCCAGACCGGCAGTCATTGACCGATGGCCCTACCATCGGCCCTTCGCCAGCCGGGCACTCGCCGGGCCCTGCTCAACCTGGCGGCCTTCGAACTGGGCTGGCTGGCCTGCGTGCTGGGAGGGTCCTGGATCGCGGTACCGGCGGCGGCCGTCATCCTGACCCTTCACCTGGGTTGGCAGGCGCGGCCCGGCGAGTGGCGCTGGCTGGCGGGCTTTGCGGCACTGGGACTCATTGTGGACGGTGGCCTGACCCTGGCCGGTGGCTTCGACTTCGGCGACCAGCCGCTGATGTTCGGCGTGCTGCCGCTGTGGATATGGCTGCTGTGGCCGCTGTTCGCCACCCTGCTTCACCACTCGCTGGCCTGGCTGTGGCAGCGACCCTGGCTCGCCGTGCTGGGGGGAGCCATCAGCGGTCCGGCCTCCTATTTCGCCGGTGCCCGGCTGGCCGATGTGGCCATCGCGCCCTGGCTGCTGCCGGCCCAGGCGCTGATCTGGGGCCTGCTCTGCCTGTGGCT
>PWEV01000179.1 GCA_003553625.1 Halomonas sp. | reverse complement strand
TGCGCGCCTCGTAGAGGGCGCGGCGCTCGGCGGAGCGCTCGCGGATGCGCCGGGTAACGTCGGCGACGGTGGCATTCAGATGGGGGGTCGGTGTGGCCATGGTGCACCTCGGTCTCTGTGTCTAATTTGGTAAGTTTACCAAAATAAAATCCGAAATCCTCCTGGTTGCGGCCGGAGCGTCCACATTTTTGTAATTTTATTACGCCGCACCGCCCTCGGCGGGTTAGAGCCCCAGTACTCTCAATAGCCAGCGCCGGTAGGGGGGGGTGAGCAGCCCCACGGCGTTGTGACGCGCCTGGAGGAAGACGCTTCGCTCGAGGCTGAATCGCAGGAAGCCGGCCTCGCCCTGGTAGGCACCCATGCCGCTCTCGCCCACGCCGCCGAAGGGCAGGGCGGGGACGGCGTTGTGCCACAGGGTGTCGTTGAAGACCACGCCACCGGAGTGGGTCGTCTCGAGGACCTTGCGCCGCAACTCGGCGTCGTCGGTAAAGGCGTAGAGCGCCAGCGGCCGGGGCCCGGCGTTGACGTGGGCGATGGCGGCGTCGAAGTCGCGCACCCCCAGGATCGGCAGCCAGGGCCCGAAGATTTCCTCGCGCATCAGCGTCAGTCCCTCGGTGGGGTCGATCACCAGAGTGGGGGGCAGTTTGACGCCGCCGCCCGGCAGTTCGACGCGCTCTCCCAGGTCAACCACCCGGCAGCCGTGATCGCGGGCTTCCGCGAGCATCGCTTCGAGCCGCGTCCGCTGGCGGTCGCCCAGCACGGCGCTGAAGTCCTCGCTGGCACAGCCCTTCGGGTAGAAATCGCCCACCGTCTTGCGCATCGCCTCGATGAAGTCGCCGAGCCGGGAGGCCTCGATCATCACGTGATCTGGGGCGATACAGGTCTGGCCGGCGTTGAGCCACTTGCCGAAGGCGATGCGCTCGGCGGCGTGTGTCAGGTCGGCATCGGTTCCGATGATGGCGGGTGTCTTGCCGCCCAGTTCCAGGGTGACGGGGGTCAGGTTGGTGGCGGCCGCCCTCGCCACCTCGCGGCCGACCCGCGCGTTACCGGTAAACAGCAGGTGGTCGAAGGGCAGCGCCGAGAAGGCCCTGGCCGTCTCCACGTCGCCGGTGACCACGGCGAGCTCCTCGGCATCGAAGTAGCGCTCGGCCAGTCTCGCCATCAGCGCGCTGGTGGCGGGGGTAAATTCGCTGGGCTTGATCAATACCCTGTTGCCGGCGGCCAGGGCATCCACCGCCGGCAACCAGGCGAGGTTCCAGGGGTAGTTGGAGGGGGCAATGATGCCCATCACGCCCAGCGGCTGGCGGTGAACCCTGGCCCGCCCCGGCTTGAGCCGCCACGGTACCGCCGCCCGCCGTGGGCGCATCCAGCGGCGCAGATGGCGCCGGGCGTACCGGGCGGCCTGCAGCACGGGGGTGATCTCGGCCAGGCGGCTCTCGGCGGCGGCGCGGTGGCCGAAATCCTCGGCGATGGCGGCAATGATCTCGTCGCGGTGGTGGCGGGTCAGCGTGGCCAGCCGCGCCAGGCGGTCGCGGCGGGTGGCCAGGCTGGGATAGGGCTCGGCCGCGAAGGCGCGGCGCTGGGCGTCGAACCGCGCTTGAAGTTCGCGGGCATCGGTCATGCACGTCTCCGTGTGTCGATGAAGATGGAAGGGGACTCGGGCACTGGGCACAATGTAGGCCTTCTGCCAATGACTTGTCAGCTGCCGGAGCCGCCATGACTCATCTTGTGCTGCAAGAACTACCCGCCATGGAGGCGGTACCGGCCGCGGCCTGGAACGCTCTGGTCGGCGACGACCACCCCTTCCTGCGCCACGAATTTCTGCACGCCCTCGAGGCCAGCGGCTCGGTGAGCCCTGCCACCGGCTGGGTGCCGCGCCACCTCACCCTGTGGCAGGGCGAGAGCCTGGTCGGCGTGATGCCTTACTACCACAAGCATCACTCCTTCGGGGAGTATGTCTTCGACTGGAACTGGGCCGACGCCTGGGAGCGCATCGGTGGACGCTACTACCCCAAGGGGTTGACGGCAATTCCCTATACGCCGGCGCCCGGTCCGCGGCTGGCCCTGGCGGAAGGCATCGACCCTCTGGCGGCTCGGGAGCGACTGGCGACGGCCTGGGAGGGAGAGGCTGCGGAGCTCTCCAGCTGGCACCTGCTGTTCGCCGAAGAGGCCGAGGTGGCCGCCTGGCAGGCGGTCCGTCCCGGCCTGCTGGCTCGTCACGGGGTGCAGTTCCAGTGGCGTGATGTCGGTTACGGCGACTTCGACGGCTTCCTGGCTGCCATGACCTCGAAGCGGCGCAAGGCGATCCGCCGTGAGCGACGCATCGTTGCCGATCAGGGGCTGACCCTGCATCGCCTGGAGGGCGAGGCGATCGATGCCACGGCCCTGGCACACTTCTTTCGCTGCTACGAGATCACCTATCTCGAGCGCGGTCGCCACGGCTACCTCAATCTGGATTTCTTCCATCGCCTGCGGGCTACCATGCCGGAGAGCCTGCTGCTGGTGCAGGCGCGACTGGATGGCAAGCCGGTGGCCGCAGCTCTCTGCCTGCAAGGGTCGCGCACCCTCTACGGACGCTACTGGGGCAGCGAGGTGATGGCCGACTGCCTGCACTTCGAGGCCTGCTACTACCAGGGGATCGAGCACTGTCTGGCGCGGGGGCTCGCTCTCTTTGACCCCGGCACCCAGGGCGAACACAAGCTGGCCCGGGGCTTTGCGCCGCGCCTGCTCACCTCGCTGCATCATATCGCCGACCCCCGCCTGGGCGACGCCGTAAGGCGCTTCTGCGAGGCAGAGCGGGCCCAGGTGCGTGCCTACTGTGCCGCTGCCGAGCAGGGGCTGCCGTTCAGGACGTGAGCGGGCCGCGGGATAGTGGCATAATGCTCCTGTTTTCCCTTCGTGACGGATGCTGTTCATGCTCAAGTGGTTGGCCATCGTGCTGCTGGTCCTGATAGCCCTGCTTCAGTATCGGCTGTGGCTGGGTGAAGGGGGCATTCGCGACCTCGGCGAGGTGCGCGAGCGGGTGGCCGCCCTGGAGACGGCCAACAAGCCACTGCGTGACCGCAACGCCCGCCTGGGCGCCGAGGTGCTCGACCTCAAGACCGGCCTCGATGCCATCGAGGAGCGCGGGCGTAGCGACATCGGCATGGTACGAGCCGACGAGCACTTCTTCTGGGTGCCCGGCGTGGCAGTGGAGTCGATGCCGGTGGTCAACCCGGCGCCGGCGGTAAGCCTGGAGGCCGGTCGATGAGCACGGTGCTCTGGCTGGTGGTCCCTGCGGCCGGCCAGGGTCGACGCATGGGGGCCGACCGCCCCAAACAGTACCTGGAGATCGCCGGCCGCCCGGTGCTGGCCTGCACCCTGGCACGCCTGTATGGGGCCTTTCCCGTGGCGCGGCTCTGCCTCTGCCTGGATCCCGATGACACCCACTTCGACCCGGCCTGGGTGCCGTTCGCCGAGTGGCGCCGAGTGTCCGGTGGCAATGAGCGGGTGGATTCCGTCACCCAGGCCCTGGAGGCCATCGCCTCAGAAGCCGCAGACGATGACCTGGTGCTGGTTCATGACGTGGCCCGCCCCTGTGTCACCGTGGCGGATCTGATGCGCCTGCACGCGGCCCTGGCCGTTGACCCGGTGGGTGGGCTGCTGGCCGCGCCGGCGGCCGACACCATGAAGCGCGCCGACGGCGCCAGCCGAGTGGCGGTCACCGAGCCCCGGGCCGGCCTCTGGCATGCCCTCACTCCCCAGGGCTTCCGCTATGGCCTGCTGCGCCGAGCCCTGGCCGCCGCGGCGTCTGCCGGTATCGCGGTCACCGATGAGGCCTCGGCGGTGGAGGCGCTGGGGCTCTCGCCGCGGCTCGTGAGCGGGCGTCGTGACAACCTGAAGATCACCCACCCCGAGGACCTGGCTCTGGCCGGGCAGATCCTGGCCGCCCAGAACATGAGTGAGCCCGCCTCGGCCGAGACAGTGTCGACGCCTGCGGTAGCAGGGGTCGGCGACATGGAGAGATGATGCGCATCGGCCACGGCTTCGACGTCCACCGCTTCGGCGCGGGCGACCACCTGATGATTGGCGGCGTCGCCATTCCCTTCGACCGCGGCTTCATCGCCCACTCCGATGGCGATGTGCTGCTTCATGCGGTCAGTGACGCCCTGCTCGGCGCCTGTGCCCTTGGCGACATCGGCCGTCACTTCCCTGACACCGATCCGACCTGGAAGGGCGCCGACAGCCGCGAGCTGCTGCGCCACGTGGTAGGCCTGGTTCACCAGGCCGGCTTTCGGGTGGGGAACCTGGATGCCACGGTGATCGCCCAGGCGCCGAAGATGGCCCCGCATATCCCCGCCATGGTCGCCAATATCGCCGCGGATTTTGGCGCCGAGGGTGGGGCGGTCAACGTCAAGGCCACCACCACCGAGCGGCTCGGCTTCACCGGCCGCGGGGAGGGGATCGCCGCCGAGGCGGTGCTGCTGCTGCTGCCCGTCGAGCGGGTCGGTGGGGAAGGGGGTGCCGGTGAGTGAGGCCGCCCCCCGGCTGGAGCCGGATGCCATCGCCTGGCCGCCAACCTGGCCGCGAGTGCTCGACGCCGAATTCGGTCCGCCATCAGCGGGGGAGTATCGTGCCACCCCCGAGGATTTTCAGGTGGCCGAGGTGCTCGACTTCGTCCCCGAGGGAGAAGGCGAGCACCTGTGGCTGAATATCGAGAAGCGCGATCTGACCACCGCCATGGCGGTTCGCGAACTGGCCCGACTCTGCGAGGTCGCGCCCCGCGACGTCGGCTATTCGGGCATGAAGGATCGCGTCGCCGTCACTCGCCAGTGGCTGTCGGTGCAGCTGCCCGGTCGCGGGGCCCCCGCCGGCCTCAACGAGGCACTGGCCGAGCGCGGCATTCGCGTGCTGGCCGAGGCTCGCCATCCGCGCAAGCTCAAGCGCGGCGTGCATCGCGCCAACCGCTTCCGCCTGCGCATCACCGGGGCCGCGGCGCAAGATCCTGCCTTCGAGGCGCGCTGGGCGCAGCTGGTGGAGCGGGGAGTGGCCAACTATTTCGGCCCCCAGCGCTTCGGCCCGGACGGTCGCAATCTGCCGCGGGCCCGCTCGCTGCTGGCCCGCGGCTGGCGCAAGCGCGACGACCGCGACGGCATGCTGCTCTCGGCGGCGCGCAGCTTCCTGTTCAACGAGCTGCTGGCAGGGCGTGTCCACGACGGCAGCTGGAACCGCCTGTTGGCCGGCGAGGTGGCGATCCTCGACGGCACGGCGAGCCAGTTCCGCGCGGAGGCACCGGACGCCGAGCTGGACGCCCGTGCGGCGCGGCTCGACCTGCATCCCAGCGGGATACTCTGGGGCATCGGTGACTCGGTTGCCGACAAGGAGGCCCTGGTCCGGGAGGCTAGGCTGCCCGAGCGCTACCCTGCTCTTTGCGCCGGGCTCGAGCAGGCCGGGGTACGCCTGGCGCGGCGATCCCTGCGCCTGAGATTGGGGGAGCCATGCCTGACCCGCGGCGAGAATGCGCTATGGCTTGCGTTCAGCCTGCCGCGGGGCGCCTTCGCCACCGCCGTGCTGCGCGAGTTGATCGCCCACCCCACCCTCTGAAGGAGTCTGGCATGCGCCGACTACTGCTCTCCAACGACGATGGCGTGCACGCTCCGGGCCTGCGGGCCCTGCACGACGCCCTGGTGCCCCATGCCCGGCTGCGCGTAGTGGCCCCGGACCGCGACAAGAGCGGCGCCAGTAACTCGCTGACCCTGAGCCGGCCGCTGTCGCTGACCGATATGGACAACGGCTTCTACAGCGTCGATGGTACCCCGGCGGACTGCGTCTACCTGGGTGTCAACGGGCTCTGGGACGAGAAGCCGGACCTGGTGATCTCGGGCATCAACCACGGCGGCAACCTGGGCGACGACGTGCTCTATTCCGGCACCGTGGCCGCCGCCATGGAGGGGCGGAACCTGGGCATGGCGGCCATCGCCATGTCGCTGGTCGGCTCCCGCCATTTCGATACCGCCGGGCGGGTGGCCGCTAGCCTGGTGGGCGCCGCCGACCAGCTCTCGCTGCCGCCGCGCAGCCTGCTCAACGTCAACGTGCCTGACCTGCCCTGGGACGAGATCCAGGGGTTTCGGGTCACGCGGATGGGCTATCGAGGCCCGGCGACTCGGCCCCTGGAGGTGCGCGATCCCCGCGGACGGGTGCGCTGGTGGATTGCCGCCGCCGGCGAGAACGCCGACGATGGCGCCGATACCGACTTCGCCGCCGTGGAAGCGGGCTACGTTTCCATCACCCCGCTGCAGACCGATCTCACCCGGCATGCGGCGATCGCTGACGTACAGGGCTGGTTGGATGCATTCACCTGAACAACTGCCGGAGCTGGTGCGCGGAGTGGGCATGACCTCCCAGCGCACCCGCGATCGCATGGTGGCCAGGCTTGCCGAACAGGGCATCCGTGACCCCCGCGTGCTGGCCGCCATGGCCGCCGAACCGCGCCACCTGTTTCTGGACGAGGCGCTGTCCCATCGCGCCTACGAGGACACCTCGCTGCCCATCGGCCATGGCCAGACCCTCTCCCAGCCCTGGATGGTGGCCAGGATGACCGAGCTGGTGCTGGAGGCCTCCCCGAGACGGGTGCTGGAGATCGGCACCGGTTCGGGCTATCAGACGCTGATCCTGGCGCGGCTGGTGCCGGAGCTCTGGTCCATCGAACGGATCAATGCCCTTCATCGTCGTGCCGCCGAACGGCTACGCCTGCTCGAGGCACGTGCCGCGAGGCTGCGCCTGGCAGATGGTGGCCACGGCTGGCCCGAGGAGGCCCCCTTCGATGTCATCCTGCTGACCGCCTGTGCCGGTGAGCTGCCCGCCCCGCTGCTGGCCCAACTGGCCGACGGTGGTGTGCTGATCACGCCCCTGGCCGATGCTCGGGGGCGCCAGTGGTTGACCCGGGTGAGTCGCCAGGGCGATACATTTGAACAACAGCGTCTGGAATCGGTGCGCTTCGTGCCGCTGCTGGAAGGTGTCATTCGTTGAAAGGAGTTCACGTTTGAAGCGTTACGCAGGAATCTTTCTCAGAGGGGCCGGCATGGGTGCCGCCGATGCGGTGCCGGGTGTCTCGGGCGGTACCATTGCCTTCGTGACCGGCATCTACGAGGAGCTGATCCACACCATCAAGCAGTTCGGGCCCAGCGCCTTCGTGGCCTGGCGCCGCGGCGGTATGCCGATGCTGATCGTCCACCTCAACCTGGGCTTCATCGTCCCGCTGATGGCCGGCATTGCCGCCAGCCTGATCACCGTGGCCCACCTGGTGGTGTGGCTGATGGACGACCACCCGCTGCTGCTCAATGGCTTCTTCTTCGGCCTGGTGGCCGCCTCGGCCCTGGTAGTGGGGCGCCATCCCAACGACTGGAAATGGTGGCACCTTCTGCCGCTGGTGACAGGCCTGCTGCTGGCGCACTTCCTGCCCTCGCTGATGCCGCTGATCCTCATGCTGGGCAGCCCCCAGCTGATACTGGTGGTGGGAGGCGCCATCGCCATCAGCGCGCTGCTGTTGCCCGGGGTGTCAGGGAGTTTCCTGCTGTTGACCATGGGACTCTACGGCACCGTGATGCAGGGCATTCGCACCTTCGATCTGGGTCTGATCGCCATCTTCGGGGTGGGTTGTCTGATCGGCCTGTTCTTTTTCTCCCGGCTGCTCTCCTGGCTGCTGCGCCGCTATCATGCGGCCACCATGCAGCTGCTGGTCGGCTTCATCGTGGGATCGTTGCCGGTACTCTGGCCGTGGCGAGAACTGGTACGCTATCAGCTCGGCCCCGAAGACCAGATGATCCCGCTGGACTATCGCTATCTCACCCCGGACGACTTCGCCATGCTCACCGGCGAGTCGGCCCAACTGCCGGCGGTGGCCGCCCTGATGCTGGCCGGTCTAGCCCTGGTGCTACTGCTTGACCGTACCGGGCGGCGCCCGGCCACCGCGAGCACGCCCAAGGGGGCGAACAAGGAGGATGCTTCCGATGCGTAAGGCAATGATGATATCCGCACTGACCCTGGCCATGGCCGGCTGTGCCGCCCAGCAGGGTCAGGCGCCGCAGGTGCAGGTGCGCGACCTGTCCGCCAGCCGCGAGCGCACGCCGACCTCCCAGTACACCGTGGAGGCGGGCGACACCCTTTACGGCATCGCCTGGCGCCACAACATGGATCACCGCGACCTGGCACGCATCAACCGCATCGGCCCTCCCTACCAGATCCAGCCGGGCCAGCGCCTGGTGCTGGACCCCGACGGCCAGGCGCCGTCACGGGACGAGGGCGCTGCCGCCGTCGTCAGCGGTTCCGGCGTGGTGGCCACTCCGCTGGGGGGCGGTCAGCCCGCCAGCGAGGACGCCGGCAGCATGGAATGGCTGCTGCCCGATGGCACCACCGAGCAGGGGCGCCGACTCTCTGCCCAGCCGCTGGAGGAGGCCGATGGTCCCAGCCCGGCGGCGCTTGATAGTGCCGTTGGCGTGGCCACCGGCGAATCTGGCCCCGGTCCCGTCTACGACTACGACAGCCCCGGTGCCGACGGTGACCTGAGCGAGCGCGATCTTGCCGAAAGAGGTGAGGCCGAGAGAAGTGCGGCCGAGCGTGAACCGGAACCCCCCGAGGCGACTCCCGAGGTGGCGGCGACTGAGCCGGAACCCCGTGCCGAAGCCGAGCCCGCAGCGCAGCCCGAGCCGGATGTCGGCACCGCCGTGGCCGGCGGCAGTCAGGCGACGGACCGCAGTTCGCGCACCTTTACCCCGGTGGACGAAGTCAACTGGCGCTGGCCCGTTGACGGCGAAATTGTCGGCCGTTTTGGTGAGGGTGGCAGCATCACCGCCGGCATTGATATCGCTGGGCAAAAGGGGCAACCTGTCAGAGCCGCAGGTCCAGGCATTGTTGTCTATGCGGGTAGCGGAGTCAGGGGCTATGGCAATCTTATCCTGCTCAAGCACAACGACGAGTATCTGAGCGCCTACGCCCACAACGATTCCCTGCGCGTGCGAGAGAACGATGTGGTGGAGGCCGGCGAGGTCATCGCGACCATGGGCGACAGCGACGCCGAGGATGTGCGACTACATTTCGAAGTGCGCAAGAACGGCCAGCCGCAGGATCCCCTGAACTACCTGCCGTCCCGCTGATACGCCCGGTGGCACCGTTGGCCATCACCGCGGTGGGATGTCACACAATAATAATCAGGCGCGCCGATGCTCTTGTCTGGCATCGGTGCCGGGACGCAACTACAGGGTAGCCATTGATGAGCATGCTTGAACGGGACCTTCAGGATGTGAATCTCGATACGCTCGAGGAGAAAGACGAGGGGGTGGCGGATGACGCTGCCGACGATCTGGACGACGATCGCGACGTCACGGGTAACCGAGGCGGCGAAGAGGATGCCTTCGAGAAGGCCTTGAGTCGTGAGGATCGCTACAGCAACCACAGCCTCGACGCCACCCAGATCTATCTCAACGAGATCGGATTCTCGCCGCTGCTGACGCCGGAGGAGGAGGTCTTCTTCGGTCGCCTGGCCCGCAAGGGCGACCCGGCGGGGCGCTCGCGCATGATCGAGTCCAACCTGCGTCTGGTGGTCAAGATCGCCCGACGCTATCTCAACCGAGGCCTGTCGCTGCTCGATCTGATCGAGGAGGGCAATCTCGGCCTGATCCGGGCGGTGGAGAAGTTCGACCCCGAACGTGGCTTTCGCTTCTCTACCTATGCGACCTGGTGGATCCGCCAGACCATCGAACGGGCGCTGATGAATCAGACCCGCACCATTCGTCTGCCCATCCACGTGGTCAAGGAGCTCAACATCTATCTGCGGGCGGCCCGCGAGCTGACCCAGAAGCTCGACCACGAGGCCACCGCCGACGAGATCGCCGAGCACCTCGACAAGCCGGTGGAATCGGTCAAGAAGATGATGAGGCTCAATGAGCGCATCTCGTCGGTGGACTACCCGGTAGGTGGCGACAGCGACAAGCCGCTGATCGAGACCCTGGCCGACGATAACGACCTGGGTCCCGAGTCGTCGCTGCTCGACGGCGACATCAAGCAGCATGTCGACGCCTGGCTCTCCGAACTCACCGAGAAGCAGATGGAGGTGGTAGTGCGACGCTTCGGCCTGCGCGGCCACGAGGCCGCCACCCTGGAGCAGGTGGGCGAGGAGATCGGTCTTACCCGCGAGCGAGTGCGCCAGATCCAGGTCGAGGCGCTCAAGAAGCTTCGTCGGGTGCTCGACAAGCAGGGCCTCTCGCTGGATTCGATCTTCGCGTAGCGCAATGCGAGGGTCCCTGCGCAGGTCGTCTTTGCCTGGTTCGCTGCGCATCATGCCCTTGCCGATTTTCTGCATGTTGCCCTGCCAGCATGCAGAGCTTGGCCCCTTACAGGAATCGTAAGCCCATGCTCCCCCCGACCCTGACTCGCCTGGTTCCTCGGCCGCTGGTCCTCCTCGTGGGGCTGGCCGTGGCCGGCACCGCTGAGGCCGCCGACCTCTGGACCGTCGCCCGCGACGCTCTCGACAACGACGCCACTCTGGCCTCATCCCGCTCGGGCTTCCTTGCCGTGGAGGCGGGGCGCGACGTGCAGCGCGGGACCCTGCTGCCCCAGATCAGCGTCGGCGGCAGCCTGACTCACAGCCGCACCTATGAGAGCCAGTCTGGCGGTACGATCCAGCCAGATCAGCTGTCTCGCGACGAGGATGACGATGTCAACAGCATCGGGCTGAACCTGGAGGCCAGTCAGTCGCTCTATGATCCCGCTCGTCGCGCCCAGCTCGACCAGGCGGAGCGCCGCATCGACCGTGAGGCGCTGTCCCTGGCCGCGGCCGAGCAGCAGCTGCTGCTGGAGGTGGCCGAGGCCTACTTCGAGATCCTGCGCGCCCACGATATTCTCTCGGCGGGGCGCTCCCAGGAGACCGCCATTGCGCGCCAGCTCGAACAGGCGAGGGAGCGCTTCGAGGTAGGGCTGATCGCCATCACCGAGGTTCACGAGGCCCAGGCCTCCTTCGATCTGGCCCGCGCCCAGCGTATCGCCGCGGAGAGCGCCATGCAGGTCAGCTTCGAGGCCCTGGAACGCCTCACCGGCAAGCGTTACGAGAGCATCGATGTCCTCGCCGAGGAGATCCCCGTCGTGCCGCCGGAGCCCGTGGATCGCGGCGACTGGGTGGCGCTGGCCATGGACAACAGTCCCATGCTCAAGATGGCCGAGGCCGGCATCGAGGTGGCGCGCAGCGAGCTTGATGTCTCCCGTGCCGGTCAGCTGCCCCGGGTCGAGGCTTTCGCCAGCTACGACGTCTCGGACAACGACCGCAGTGGCGCCTCCGGCTACAACTCTGCCAGCCAGCTCGGCCTGCGCGCCAGCATGCCACTCTATACCGGCGGCAGCACCCAGGCGCAGATTCGCCAGAGCGGCTTCGCCCTGGAGGTCTCCCAGTACGACTTCGAGGCACAGCGCCGCGATACCGTCCAGCAGGTGCGCTCGCTCTTCACCCGGGTGACCAACGACGTGGAAACGGTGGAGGCCCGGGCCCAGGCCATCGTGTCCAACCAGAGCGCCCTGGAGGCGACCCGTTCGGGCTACGAGGTGGGCACCCGCAACATCGTCGATGTACTCAACGCCGAGCGTAACCTGTTCAATGCCATTGCCGACCACGCCGAGGCACGCTACGACTACGTGCTGGGCCTGTTACGCCTGCAGCAGCAGGCGGGTGTGCTCGACGCCGAGTCGGTCCAGGCCGTCAATGCCTGGCTGCGCAGCGAGGGAGCGGTCTCCCTGGAGCTGCCGCGAGCTGGCAATGACGATCCGGTGATGAACATCGGCGCGCGGCCCCAGTCGCCATCCTGATGATTCTCTACTGGCTAATGATTTTTTGAGCCTAACCACCAGAAACCACCATGAATTTGGTGGTTTCTTTCATGAGGTGGCCGGTTCATCCATGGATAATGCCATGTTCTGCTTTCCCCTTTTTCCGCTGCTCCAGGAACTGCCATGGCCCGGCCGCTGATCGCCCATATCGACCTCGAGGCGCTGCGTCACAACTATCGTCTCGCCTGTTCTCTCGCCCCGGCGAGCGGCGCCATCGCCGTGCTCAAGGCCGATGGGTACGGCCACGGCGCTGTGGCCTGCGCTCGCGCCCTGGAGAGCATCGCGCCGGCCTTCGCGGTGGCCTGCATCGAGGAGGCGGTCCCCCTGCGCGAGGCGGGTATCACCCTCCCCATCGTGCTGCTCGAGGGCATCTTCGAGGCCAGTGAGCTCGAACGGGTCGAGTCGCTGGGCCTGTGGATGGCGGTTCACAGCGACTGGCAGGTGGAGGCACTGCTCGCCCACCGGCCAGCGCGACCCATTCCCGTCTGGCTCAAGGTGGACTCCGGCATGCACCGCCTAGGCTTTTCCCCCGAGCGGGCGGAAGCGGTATGGCGGCGCCTGGTGGCAGCCCCGGCCCACGCCTGCGACCTGTACCTGATGAGCCACTTCGCCACCGCTGACCTGGGCGATACCGGCTACTTCACGAGCCAGATGGCACGGATCGAGGCCCTGGCCGAGAGGCTCGGCGCACCCCTGTGCCTGGCCAACTCACCGGCAACCCTGGCTCGCCCGGAGGCCCACGGCGCCTGGAATCGCCCCGGGGTGATGCTCTACGGCAGTGACCCGCTCGAGCATGCCAACAAGGCGAGCCGCCGCCTCGCCCCGGTGATGACGCTGCGTTCGGCGATCATCGCCGTGCGCGAGCTGCCCGCCGGCGAACCTGTCGGCTACGGCGGTCGATGGATCACCTCGCGTCCGTCCAGGATCGGCGTCGTCGCCGGCGGGTACGGCGACGGCTACGACCGCCACGCGGTAGACGGCACCCCGGTGCTGGTGGCGGGCCGGCGCACCGCCATCGCCGGCAAGGTCTCCATGGACATGCTCACCGTGGATATCACCGACATTCCCGAGGCCGATATCGGCAGCGAGGTGGTGCTGTGGGGCAGGGCGGCCAACGGTGAGATCCTCTCGGTGGACGAGGTGGCCCGCCACTGCGACACCATCAGCTACACCCTGCTTACCGGGGTGCTGCCCCGGGTGCCGAGACGCTATCATGGGCAATCGGGGACGGACCCCAATTAAATCGCCAATTAAATCGGACTAGGAAAGGAGCAGAGTGGCCGTGGTGAGCGCAGTTAATCGGGGTCTGTCCCCATGAGTCATCCCCGTTTCTGGCCGGTATGGCTGGCGATCGGGGCCATGTATGTGGCCGCCTGGCTGCCCTGGGGCATGAAGCTCAGGGTTGGCAGGCTGATCGGCCTGTCGGCCAGGCGTCTCGCCAGGCGCCGGCGTCATATCACCGAAACCAATATCCGCCTCTGCTTCCCGGAACTGAATGACGAGCAGCAGGCGCGACTGGTACGCGATACCTTTATCGCCAATGGCATCGGCATCATGGAGACCGCGACGGGCTGGTGTCGCGACCCCGAACACCTGCGCCACCGGGTCACCTTCAAGGGCCAGGAGCATATGGCCAGGTTGCAGGCCGAAGGCAAGGGGGCGCTGATCATCGGCGTGCACTTCTCCACCCTGGACCTGGGTGCCGCCCTGCATTCGCTCTATTTCCGTGCCGACGCCGTGCAGCGCCCCCACGACAACCCGCTCTTCGCCCGCTTCATGGGTCGGGCCCGAGACCCCTACTTCGATGCCATTATCGACCGTCACGACCTGCGTGGCGTGGTGCGGCGGATCAAGGCCGGCCACGGCGTCTGGTACTCACCGGACCAGGACTTCGGCCGCGAGGCCAGCGTCTTCGCTCCCTTCTTCGGCGTACCGGCGGCCACGGTGAAGATGACCTCCCGGATCGCCCGCATGACCGGGGCGCCGGTGATCCCCCTTGTGTTCCACCGCAACCCCGACAACCGTACCTACACCCTGGAGTACCTGCCGCCCCTTGCGGACTTCCCCAGCGGCGACGAGGTGGCCGACGCGACCCGGGTCAACGCCGTCATCGAAAGAGCCATCCGCAAGCATCCCGAACAGTATCTGTGGCTGCATCGCCGCTTCAAGACCCGGCCCGAGGGTGAGTCGGAACTCTATTAGCATATATCGATGAATACTGGCGCCGGGGGAGTGCTTCCGCTGACTAACGGTAAATGAGGCGGTCGGGAAGCGTCAGGTGATGCTCCCCGCTGTTCAATCGGGCGCTGATGAAATCCCGATCCAGCGGGTGGTCGGCA
>PWEV01000079.1 GCA_003553625.1 Halomonas sp. | reverse complement strand
GCGCCCTCGGCACCGCTGGGCGGCTTCGCCGCCATTCGCCCGGCGGAGCCTGGCTCCCACCAATAGTTGCCTCCCACCAGTAGCTACCTGCTTTGGTGGCGACCGCCATTCACCGGGCAAAGCCCAGCTCCCACAGACACCCAACCCCATCCCCTACCCCACCGCTGACGCCCTAGAGGGCATCGGCGTTGGCGGGGTGCGGGTGGGTGCGGTCGAGCAGGCTGCGCCAGCGGGCGATGATTGGGGCGTCGGAGTGGCTGACCTCGGCGAGCAGGCGGCGCAGTTCCTGGCGGGCCTTGTCGTCGGCGGGGTCGATCAGGGTGAGCCACAGCTCCAGGCCGTTGATCTGCTGGTGCAGGTTGCCGTCTCTGCGGGCCTGCTGCTGAGCCAGCTCGATCAGGGCGATGATCTCCTCCCGCGGGTGGCCGAGGCGGTGGCGAACCCGGGCCAGGTGCACGGCGAGTTCGGGCACGAACAGGGTGGTCTTCTCCCTGGCGAGCATCATCGCCTGGTCCAGGTAGTCCTCGGCGCGGCCGAATTCGCCCAGCGCCACGCAGGCGTCCACGAACCACAGCGAGGGGCGGCTGAAGGGGTCGCGGCCGGTGAGTTCGGCGAGCTCCTCCTGGGCCTGTTCCACCTGGGTGAGGCCTTCCCGGTCGCCGGCCAGGGCGCGCTGCCAGCCAAGCACGCCGCGGGCGGACATCTGCCAGAGGTGCAGGTCCGGCGTACCGGTGAGTTCGAAGGCGCGCTCGGCGCGGGCGGCGGCCAGGTGCACATGGCCCAGCTGGCGGTAGAGCGCGGCGGCGTACATCAGCGCCATGGCCAGGCTGCCGGGGTGGCCGATCTTCTCGGCCAGGCGGATGGCGGACTCCACCTGGGTCTCGGCACGGCGATAGTCGCCGCGCAGGCACAGCGCCCAACCCTGGAAGCAGGCCGCGGCCACCTGGGGGTGGTCGGAGAAGGGTAGCCACTCGATCATCATGGGGGATTCAAGCGGGTTGATCTCCTCCAGGTGGTCATAGGCGAGCTGGATGCGGCCGGCCCAGTACTCGCAGCTGGCCCGGGCGAACTCCGCCAGGCGGCGGTAGCGCGGGTCCTCCATGCGTTCGGCCAGGCCGGCCAGCCGCGAGGCAAGATGGAAGGCGTCGGCGTGGGCGTGGCGCTGGCTGCAGCCCACCCACAGGCCCCACTTGACCAGGAAGGCCTGCTCCAGGTCGGCGGGCTCGCCCTCGACGCCGTCCAGCTGGGTGAGCAGCTCCCGGGCGCGCACGAAGCTCTCGTGGGCGGTGGGTGAGCCGTGGCCCTCCAGGGCGAAGGCGGCCTGACCGCGCACGGTGAGCAGGCTGACCTCGCGTTCGATCTGGTCCTCCACCTGGCGCAGGCTGACCAGGCCGAGATCGGCCATCTTCAGCGCGGTGCGGTTGGCGCTCACCTTGAGCGCCTCGCGGGCGGCCAGCTCGTAATAGCGGGCGCCGCGGGCGTAGTGGCCGCTGCGCCGCAGGTGGGTGGCGAAGTCCCCGGGGTGGCGGCTGATCCACATCGGGAACCGCTCCTCGATCAGCTCGACCACCTGGCGGTGGATCGCCGTGCGCACGTCCCGCGGGCAGGAGAGGTAGGCGGCCTCCTGCAGCAGCTGGTGGGTGAACTGGTACTCGCGGCCGTCCTCGTCGCCCTCCACCGGCTCGATGATCTCCAGGCGCCGCATCTGCTCCAGGGCCTGGCTCAGGCGCAGCTTCTCCCAGCCGCTGCACACGGCCAGGAAGTCGAAGCGGAAGCGCCGGCCCAGCACCGCGGCGGCGTGGGCCACCTCGCGGTCGACGTCGAGCTGGTCGATCCGGCTGGCCAGGAGACCCAGCAGGCCGTGGGGCAGCTCGTCCAGGTGCACGCTGCGCCCCTCGCGGCGGTCCATGTCCACCCGGCGGCAGATCTCCTGCAGATAGAGCGGCACGCCGTCGCAGCGCTCGATGATCTGGCCGCGCAGCCGCGGGCTCAGGTGGATGCGGTAGCGGCGGGCGAGCTGGGAGAGCAGCCGCGAGGACTGCATGGCATCGAGCCGGCCCAGGGTGATCTGGTGGTCCCAGTGCAGCCGCGCCGGCAGCGCCTCGCGGCCGTGGTGGCTGGCCACCAGCATGAAGCCGCAGTTGATCGGCAGGCGCGCCTGCAGGCCGGCCAGCAGCTTGAAGCTGGGCTCGTCGAGCCACTGCAGGTCGTCGATCATCAGCACCAGGGTGCGCTCGGCGGCGAAGGTGGTGATCAGGCGCTGCAGCAGGCCCACCACCAGCTCCACCGCCTCGCCGCTCTGGGTGAGCACGGCCACCTCGCGGGGCTCGCGCACACCCAGCGCCTCTTCCAGCAGCTGCTGGCGGGAGTCGTCGAGGTCGGGCAGCGCCAGGGATTCGTAGAGGCCGGCCAGGGCCTCGGGGGTCAGCGACCCCTCCAGACGCCAGCGAATCAGCTGGCGGGCCACGCCGTAGGGCTCCTGCACCGAGAGCCGCGTGGTGGGCTGCCAGCAGATGGCGGCGTCGCGGCTCTGTTCGAGCTGGCGGAAGCCGACCATCAGCGCCGACTTGCCCATGCCCGAGGGGCCGCGCACCAGCACGCTCTGGCGCAGGCCGATGCCGGCCCGGGCCAGGGCGTCGCGCAGGGTGCGCAGCTGGGTCTCGCGGCCCACCAGGCTGGGCGGCAGCGCCTCGCGTCCGCCCTCGTTGGCACCGAGAACGAGAGCCCGCAGGCGCACACGTCCGTCGCTTGCCACCAGCCGCGAGCTGAGCCGCGGCTGCAGGTCCAGCGCCGGGGGCATGTGCTGGCTGGCCTCCTGGGAGATCACCAGCTCGCTGCCCTCGGCGGCGGCCATCAGCTCCAGCGACCCCTGGGTGACCTGACCCAGCGGATCGACCAGGCCGCGCTCCGGCAGGTAGACCACCCGGCCGCTGTTGAGGCCGGCGGCGAGCTCCACCCTGGGCGGGTCGCCCTCGCCGCTCCAGTGGCGGCGGCTCTCCTCGGGGAGCATGCGCCGGCAGTGTTCGTAGAGCGCCACCAGCTCGGCGAGCTGGTGGGCGGGGCCGTGGGTGCCGAAGCAGGCCAGGCCCAGGCCGCCGGTGGCGCCGGGCAGCCAGAAGCCGCCCAGGTGGTGGCACTGCTCCTCCAGCCAGCGCAGCAGCTCGACCTGCAGCATCAAGGTGGCACGGCTGGCCGGACGGCTGGAGAGATC
>PWEV01000172.1 GCA_003553625.1 Halomonas sp. | reverse complement strand
CTGGCGCCGGGGGAGTGCTTCCGCTGACTAACGGTAAATGAGGCGGTCGGGAAGCGTCAGGTGATGCTCCCCGCTGTTCAATCGGGCGCTGATGAAATCCCGATCCAGCGGGTGGTCGGCAGCGTCGGCCAGGGTGGCGATGATGCGGTCGGCATAGACCTGAAGCAGTTGCCTGTCCGCGTCCGATGCATACAGCGAGAGGCTCTTCACGGCCTTGAGCAGGCTCAAGCCGATGGTCACGTCATCGCGGCCGTAGTGGAGAATCGGCGTTAGCACCCGGTAGAGCAGGTTCTCGAAGCTTTCCGCTGGCCAGCTGACGCGCAACTGCTCCTGATCATCCAGTATGGCGTTGCAGGGGGCGAAATCCATTCGCAGACGGAGCAGGTCGGTCAGTTGATTGATGCACAAACGGGCGGTGCCCGGGTCGTTGATGCCGGGCGACAGCGACTTCACGGCCACTTCCATCAGCTGCGTCAGTCCGTGAACGTGGATACCCTCGATCGCTTCGCCTTCGCCGTAAGACAGCTGTGCGAGAGCCTGGTCGGCCCAGTCTCGGTCGGGCTCGGTGGGGGCGTCGACATAAAACAGCGGGAAATCGGCCAGGGTGAAATCTCCGGGGGAGAAGTTGAGATGAATGACGCCATCGATGGTGGCGGCAAGCTCGGTGAGCTTGGCGAAGTCGACGCTCTGGATGTGCCCGGTACGGCTCGAACGGATCTTGTGAAGCGCTTGCGAGCCTGACACCGAGGCGGAGTTCGGTGCAGATACCCGCGTGAAGCGTGACGACTGTTGACGAAGTTTCAGCTTGGCCAGCGAATGGCTCGTAGCCAGATGCAGGCCCGCGACCACCGAGTTGACCTGTACCGTCCGGGATGTCTTGTGGATGAAATAGACGAACAGGGCCAGGCAATGGATGACCATGGCGGTGCCCAGATAAGCGGCAAGGGAGCGCCATGTGCCGGGAGTATCGCCGTTTTCCGGTACCATCAAGAGCATCAGAATGAACAGGATGGTGCCCAGATAATTGCCCAGCACCCATTGATGGTGGCGCTCGGTCACCAGTCCGAAGACCAGCTTGTGAGAAAACTGGCCGCCGGCCTGGGAGAGCACCGACATCACCATCGAGAAGCTGAACACCATCAGCGATATCATGCCGGCGATCAGCGTCGAGAGCAGGGTACGCAGGGTGTCGGTGTCGTCGAAGCGGACGAACTCGAGTTGGCCGGGCATCGTGATGAACCCGTCCTGCGGCACTACCGCGAGCAATCCCACCAGGAAGTAGCCCAGCGACAGCAGGCTGGGCAGGTAGGCGATGCTCTGGCGAAACGCCATGGCGGCTTTCAGCGGGGCGTTGAGCAGAATGATCATCGAGACATCCCTTAAGCAATACGAGCGGAGGGGGAAAGAACCAGCGAATAGCATCAACCCGAAAGCAAAAGCCCCGCCTGTAGAAAACAGACGGGGCTAAGGCATCAGCATGGCCGGCGAGCAATCAGGCGTCGATGCGCTTGTACTTCATGCGGTGCGGTGTGTCGTTACCGACCCGCTTGCGGTGTTCCGCCTCGTACTCCTGGTAGTTGCCCTCGAAGAACTCCACGTGTGAGTCGCCCTCGAAGGCCAGGATATGGGTGGCGATACGGTCGAGGAACCAGCGGTCGTGGGAGATCACCAGGGCGCAGCCGGGGAAGGCCAGCAGGGCCTCTTCCAGCGCACGGAGGGTCTCGATGTCGAGGTCGTTGGAGGGCTCATCGAGCAGCAGCACGTTGGCGCCCTGCTTGAGGGTCTGGGCCAGCTGCAGCCGGCCGCGTTCGCCACCTGAAAGCTCCGATAGGCGCTTCTGCTGGTCGTTGCCCTTGAAGTTGAAGCGACCCACATAGGCCCGCGACGACACCTCGTAGCCGTTGATGCTGAGCATGTCCTGGCCGTCCGACACCGATTCCCAGACTGTCTGCTTGTCGTCGAGGGCATCGCGCAACTGCTCGACGTGGGCAATCTTGACGGTATCGCCGATCACCACTTCGCCGCTGTCGGGTTGCTCCTTGCCGGTAATCAGCTTGAACAGGGTCGACTTGCCCGCGCCGTTGCCGCCGACGATCCCCACGATGGCCCCCTTGGGAATGGTGAAGGTCAGGTCCTCGTAGAGCAGTTGGCCATCGAAGGCCTTGCTGACATCATGGAACTCGATGACCTTGTCACCCAGTCGCGGGCCGGGTGGAATGTAGATCTCGTTGGTCTCGTTGCGCTTCTGGAAGTCGCCGGACTGCATCTCTTCGAAGCGGTTGAGGCGCGCCTTGCTCTTGGCCTGGCGGCCCTTGGCGTTGCTGCGCACCCACTCCAGCTCCTGCCTGATCGCCTTGTTCTTCGAGGCCTCCTGCTTGGCCTCCTTCTCCAGGCGCTTCTCCTTGGCCTCGAGCCACTGGGAGTAATTGCCTTCGAAGGGAATCCCCTGGCCGCGGTCCAGCTCGAGGATCCAGCCGGCCACGTTGTCGAGGAAGTAGCGGTCGTGGGTGACGGCCACGACGGTGCCGGAATAATCGTGGAGGAAGCGCTCCAGCCAGGCCACCGACTCGGCGTCCAGATGGTTGGTGGGTTCGTCGAGCAGAAGCATGTCTGGGCTGGAGAGCAGCAGCCGGCAAAGCGCCACGCGACGTCGCTCGCCACCCGACAGGTTGCCGACGCGGGCCTCCCAGGGCGGTAAGCGCAGGGCCTCTGCGGCGACCTCCAGCTTGCGCTCCAGGTTGTGAGCGTCGGAGGCCTCGATGATGTTCTCCAGGCGCGCCTGCTCGGCGGCCAGAGCGTCGAAGTCGGCATCCGGCTCGGCATAGGCGGCATAGACGCCGTCGAGCTTCTCCTGGGCCTCCTTGATGGCACCCAGCGCCTCCTCGACGGATTCGCGGACGTTCTTCTCGTCGTCGAGTTCAGGCTCCTGGGGCAGGTAGCCGATGTTCAGCCCCGGCATGGGTCGGGCTTCGCCCTCGATCTCGGTATCCACGCCGGCCATGATGCGCAGCAGCGTCGATTTACCGGAGCCGTTGAGACCCAGCACGCCGATCTTGGCGCCGGGGAAAAAGGACAGCGAAATGTCCTTGAGGATGTGTTGCTTGGGGGGCACGACCTTGCCCACCCGGTTCATGGTGTAGACGTATTGCGCCATGGGAACCCGTCGGTTGGAGGATGTTCAGTGGCCACGATGATAGTGGCCACTGCGGTCAAAGGCCAGCCGCGACCCTATTCCTCTTCGTCGATGGCCCAGTCATCCTCGATGGCGCGGCGCAGGCGGCGCTCCTCGAGCAACGCCTCCACGCGCCGGCGGGCGCGCAGGGTATCGGCGCGGCTGGCGCGGGGACGAGCATAGTCCTCATCGTTCACCGCTTCGGAAACGTCCACCTCGTCATCGAGACTCGGTTCGAGAAGGTGTTCACGGCCCATGCGACGTCCTCCCATGGCCAGTGTCGACACAGCGTCGACGCATCACTATCGCTTCTCGTCCCCTGTGCACGTTTTCAGTGCGAGGAACCCGAAGCGCCCGGGCAGCGAGTTTGCCGCCTGGGCGCTGTATATATGCAGTTGACGGGAAGCACAAGCCTCTGGCCGCATTTTTTGCGAGAGGGACGCTTCGGAAGCCGCCCTGGCCGCATGCCATCGGGATCGGTTCAGCTCAGACCGTATTCCTGCTTGAGGCTTTCCAGCTCCAGCTTGAGGCGTTCCAGCTCCAACTGGGCCTCGACGCGCTCGGTGACGTCCTTCTGCACGCCGATGTAGTAGGTCAGGTTGTCATCGTCGTCATGGACGGGGGTGATGGAGAGCTCGTTCCAGAACAGGGTGCCGTCCTTGCGGTAGTTGCGCAGTACGGTGCGGCAGGGCCGATCATCGACGAGAGCCTTGCGGATGGCGACCAGGCCCTCCTGGTCGCGATCTTCGTTCTGCAGGAAGCGGCAGTCCTGGTAGAGGATCTCGTCGGCGCTGTAGCCGGTCAGGCGCTCGAACCCCTTGTTCACGTAGATCAGGATGTTCTCGTCGCCTTCCTGCTCGGCAACCACGATACCGTCCTCGGAGGCATCGACGATGCGCTCCAGCAGTTCCGGGCTGATCAGGGGTGATCGTTTCATTCTGGACGTTCCATTCTGGGCGTTCCTGTCGCGGATCCAGTCCTGGCCGCCCGGGTGGGGCGGCGGCGGCGGGCACTTCACAGCTGGCTACATCATGGCCAGACGGCCACGGGATTTCAACGCGTCCCGTTCACTCCACCTCGGGCAGACGGCTGGCGCTGGCTGCGGCGGCCAGCGCCATCAGCGCCAGTACCACCATCAACGCCGCGGTGCCGAGCCACTGGGCCAGGGCGCCAACCGCACCGCCTACCGCCAGCATCAGCACTCCGGTGATGGTGTTGGAGAGCGCCACATAGAGGGCGCGCTTGTCGCTGCCGGCCATGTCGACGATATAGGTCTTGCGGCCCAGACGCACCCCGGCGTGGATGATGACCAGTAGGGCGTAGACCAGCGCATAGGGCCACACGGTCTGGCTCCAGGTGCCCGGGAGCCAGACGATAGCGGCGGCCAGCAGGCAGCAGAAGGTGGCGCCGAGGCCGGTATCGCGCATCACCCGCCGGCTGGAGGTGTCTGCGCGCTTGCCCCATACCGGGCTTGCCACCATGCCGGCGAGACCGGAGACCACGATCAGCACGCCGAGGCCACCCAGCTCCGTGCCGCTCTGCTGCTGGCCCAGCAACGCCACATAGGGCAGCGCCAGGGCGCTGGCCAGCAGCAGGGACCGGGAGACGTTGAAGTGCAGGAAATCGCGATCCTCGCGCAGCAGCCGCAGACCCAGTTTGACGCTCTCCCAGGCGTTCTCTCCGCCCTCCACGGCGCCGGGGGTCTCCTTGATACGTGCTGCGCACAGGGCGTTGAGCCCCCAGCCAAGCGCCGCGATGCCGAGCAGTACCGCCAGCGCCAGCTCCCCGGGGCGGTCGCCGAAGAGCATCAGTACGCCGCCGGCGATCAGCGTCACCGCGCCCGCCACGCTGCCGCTCCAGCCCATCAGAGTGCCGCGGCGCTGCTTGCTGATGGTCTTGCCCAGCACATCCTTGGTCGCGATGGATGACAGCCCCCGGGCCAGGGAGAGAGCCACCAGGGCGACGAGCACCAGGCTGCCGCCCACGCTGCCGGAGCCGAACAGTGCCAGCAGGGCGAGCGCCGCGGCGGCGACTGCCTGAAGCAGGCCGCCGGCCACCCATACCCACTTGCGTTCGGGCTTGAGGCGAATGAAGCCGGCCACGAACAGCTGAGGGAGCAGGGCGCCGGATTCGCGGATCGGCACCAGCAGGCCCACCATCCACAGCGGTGCGCCAATCACCCCCATCAGCCAGGGCAGCACCAGCCGGGCACTCGCGAGCTCATCGGCCAGCTTGTTGCCCAGCGCGGCCAGCAGGTGCAGGAAGAAGTTGCGCGGCTGTTCATCGCAGGCCTCATCGGGAATGTCCTTGCACATCCGGCTGTCCTCATCGCCGGTCAGCCACTCGTAGAGGCGGGACTGGCTGATGTCGGGTGCGGCCATGGTGTCTCCTCGCTGGTAGGATGATTCGCTCACATTGTCGCGACAGGGAGGCCGCCATGTCACCTATTCGAATGCTCTACTGCACCCGGTCCGGCACGCCAGCCGCATGACCCGGGACGGTCAGGCGATGCTATATGGGCTGGGGGCGGTGGCGCTCTGGTCCACCGTGGCCACCGCCTTCAAGGTGGCGCTGGGCTACATGTCGCCGCTGGAACTGATGTGGCTCGCCTCGCTGGTCTCCTGGGCGCTGATCGGCGTGCTGGTGATCCGCCAGGGGCTCGCCGGCCAGGCGCTGCGCCGCGGCTGGCGCACCGCCGCCTGGGCGGGGTTGATGAACCCGGTGGCCTATTACCTCCTGCTGTTCGGCGCCTACGACCGCCTGCCGGGCCAGGAGGCCATGGCCCTCAACTACACCTGGGCGCTGGCCATGGCGTTTCTCGCCGTGCCGCTGCTCGGCCAGCGGCTGACCCGCATGGACGTGCTGGCCGGGCTGATCGCCTATGCCGGGGTCTGGGTGATCGCCACCCGCGGGGCGGTATTCGACGTCGCCTTCGCCGATCCCCTCGGCGTTGCCATGGCGCTGGCCTCGACGCTGATCTGGGCGCTCTACTGGCTGCTCAACGCCCGTGATCATCGCCCGGCGCTGGTGGCCCAGTGGCAGAACTTCAGTGTCGGAGTGCCGGTGCTGACGCTGCTGCTGCTGGCGGGCCCCGGCCTTCAGTGGCATGGCTGGGCGGGTCTTGGCGCCGGCGTCTACGTGGGGCTCTTCGAGATGGGTATCGCCTTCGTGCTGTGGCAGCTGGCCGTGCATCGGGTGTCGCGCACGGCCAAGGTCTCCAACCTGATCTTCCTGTCGCCGCCGGTGTCGCTGCTGCTGCTGTTTCTGGTGGTAGGCGAGCCGATCCTGGCCTCCACCCTGATCGGTCTGGTCCTGATCCTTGGCGGACTCGCGCTGCAGCAGTGGCAGAAGGCGCCGGCACCGCCGCCATGAGCCTGGCGTCAGTCCCGGTCTGCCTTCGCTACCATGGCGCCGCTCTCTTCCAGCATGGCCTTCAGCTCGGGCCAGACGTTGTCGAGAATGATCGGTTGGCCGGCGGCGGTGGGGTGGATGCCATCGCCCTGCATCAGCGCCTCGTCCAGGGCCACCCCCTCCAGCAGGAAGGGCACCAGCGGCAGGTCGAAGTCGTCGGCCAGGCGGTGGAAGACCCCGGTGAAGGCGTCGCGGTAGGCCCGGCCATAGTTGGGCGGGATGTCGATGCCGAGCAGCAGCACCTCGGCCTCGGCCTGCAGGCTCGCCTCGATCATGCGCCGCAGGTTGGCCTCGAACTGCCCCGGCGGCAGGCCGCGCAGGCCGTCGTTGCCCCCGAGCTCGAGCAGAACAATGTCCGGGGCGTGCTGTCCGAGAAGCTCGGGCAGGCGGCTGGCGCCGCCTGCGCTGGTCTCGCCGCTGATGCTGGCATTAATCACCTGCGCCTTTCCGTCGAGCCGCGCTTCCAGCAGACTGACCCAGCCCTCGTCGGTCTCGATGCCGTAGGCCGCACTCAGGCTGTCGCCCATCACCAGCAGGGTGGGGCGCTCGTCGGCCAGTGCCGCGGCGGCGCCGGCCGCCAGGACCAACATCAGCGGCAGGGCGAGCCACCAGGCGGTGAAACGACGCAACGCAATCTCAGGGAATCCCTTCAACATGAACGATACCTCTCGCATGGACATGACACCGATTCTACACGCCGAGCACCTGTCCAAGCAGGTCAGGAGCGGCGAACGGCAGCTCACCATTCTGAGTGACCTGGCCATCTCGGTGTTCCCGGGCGAGACGGTGGCAATTCTCGGCCAGAGCGGTGCGGGCAAGTCGACCCTGCTGGGGCTGCTGGCCGGGCTCGACCTGCCCACCGGCGGTTCGCTGTCGATGTTCGGCGAGCAGCTCGCGGCGCTGGATGAGGACGGCCGGGCCCGGCTGCGCAACGGCCGGGTCGGCTTCGTGTTCCAGAACTTCCAGCTGCTTCCCACGCTCACCGCGATGGAGAACGTGATGCTGCCCCTGGAGCTGTCGCCGCAACCCGGTACCGAGGCCCGTGCCCGGGAGTGGCTTACGCGGGTAGGCCTGGGCGAGCGCCTCGACCATCTGCCCAAGCAGCTCTCCGGCGGTGAGCAGCAGCGGGTGGCCCTGGCTCGAGCCTTCGTCACCGGCGCCGAGCTGGTATTTGCCGACGAGCCCACCGGCAACCTGGATCCGGATACCGGCGAGCGCATCATCGATACCCTCTTCTCGCTCAACCGGGAGGCCGGCACCACCCTGGTGCTGGTCACCCACGACCATGCCCTGGCACGGCGCTGCGACCGCTGCCTGCGCCTGGAGCACGGCCGCCTGGAGGAGATGAGCCTCGACGAGGTGAGCGCATGAGCATGACTGCCCTGCGCCTGGCCCGTTTCTCGGCTCGTGGACTCGCCCGCGATCTGCGCGCCGCCGACGTGCGCGCGCTGTTTGTGGCGCTCGCCCTGGCGGTGGCCGCCTCCACCATGATCGGCTTCTTCCTGGATCGCCTGGACCGCGGCCTGGAGCGCCAGGCCAGCCAGCTGCTGGGTGGCGATCTGGTGATGGAGCAGGGCCGGCCCTTCGACACCGAGCTGCGCCAGACCCTGGAGGAGGCCGGCCTGGTGCTCAGCGACCAGGTGGGCATGGTCTCCATGGTCAGCCTCGAGGATGCCTTCCAGCCGGCCAGTCTCAAGGTGGTCGACCGGCGCTACCCCCTCTATGGGGGCGTGCACGTGGACCTGGGCGAGGGCAGCGAGGTGGTCGCCCGGGGCCCGGCCCCCGGCGAGGCCTGGCTGGCCCCCCGCCTGGCCTTGCTGCTCGACGCCGAGCTCGGCGACCGGGTGCGTCTGGGCGAAACCGAGCTGACCGTGGCGGGGCTGGTCGAGCGCGAGCCCGACCAGTCCGGGGGCTTTGCCAACTTCAATCCGCGGCTGATGCTGCACATCGATGACCTGGCCGCCACCAACCTGGTGCAGGATGGCTCCCGGGTCTCCTTCGAGCTGCTGGCCGCCGGGCCGCCGGACATCATCGACGACCTGGCGCCGCTGCTGGCACAGCTGCGCCGTGATGGGGTCGAGGTGCGCGACGTGCGCCGCGACCGGCCCCAGCTCGGTAATGCCCTGGAGCGGGCCGAGCGCTACCTGAGCCTGGCGGGGTTGGCCGCCGTGCTGCTGGCCGGCGTGGCGGTGGCCATGGCCACGCGGCGATATGTCGATCGCCACCTGGACACCGCGGCGCTGATGCGCTGCTTCGGCGCCACCCAGCGGGAGCTGATCCGCATATTCAGTCTGCAGCTGCTGTGGCTGGCGCTGGCGGCCTCGGCGGTGGGCGCGGTGCTGGGCCTGGCCGGCCAGGCGGGGCTGCTGGCGCTGTTGACCGCCTTCTTGCCCATGGAGCTGCCGCCCCCCGGGGCGCTGCCGCTGTGGCTCGGCATACTCACCGCGCTGGCCGTGCTGGTGGGCTTCGCCGGCCCGACCCTGATTCGCCTGAAGAAGGTCAGCGCACTCAAGGTGTTGCGCCGCGAGCTCGATCCGTTGCCGGCCTCGGCCTGGCTGGTGGTGGCGGTGGCCAGCGGCGTGTTCGGGGCGCTGCTGTGGCTCTACTCCGGCGATCTCGGCCTCTCGGTGGGACTGCTGCTCGGCGGGCTCGTCATGCTGGTGGTGCTGTGGGGCCTCGGTTCGCTGCTGCTGGCGGGGGTGCTGCGGCTGGCCTCTCGCCTGCCGCGCCAAGGCGGTGAGGCCGACTTGATTCAGGCGCTGCGTCTGGGCGGGGCCCAGTTGGCACGGCGGCGCACGGCCAGCCTCGGCCAGCTGCTGGCCTTCTCGGTGACCTTCTTCGCCATGGCGATGATCGCCCTGGTGCGTGGCGATCTGCTCACCACCTGGGAGACTCAGCTGCCCGAGGACACGCCCAACTACTTCGCCATCAACATCCAGCCCCACGAGCGGGAAGGGTTCGAGGCCGCCCTGGGTGACGCCGCCGATGCTCGCACCGCGCTCTACCCGATGGTGCGCGGGCGCATCACCGCCATCAACGACCAGTCGCCTCGTGAGGCGGTGCCGGCGGATGCCCGCGGCGACAACACCCTGCGCCGTGAGCTCAACCTGACCTGGCGGGAGACCCTCCCGGAGGGTAACCGCCTGGTGGCGGGGCAATGGTTCGATGCGCTGAACGGCGCAGAAGCCGAGGGCTGGCTGGGAGAGGTGGCCGCAGAGCCCAGCGTGGAGCGGGTGCCCATCTCCGTGGAGGATGGTCTGGTGGAACGCTTCGGGCTGGCGCTTGGCGATACCATGACCTTTACCATCGGCAGTGAGGAGATCGTCGGCGAGATCGCCAGTCTGCGCGATCTGGACTGGGACAGCTTCCGACCCAACTTCTTCGTGATCTTCCCGCCCGGCGTGCTGGAGCGCTTCGGTCACAGCTACATCACCGCCTTCCATCTCGACGCCGAGGAGAGCACCACCCTGCGCGAGCTGGTGCGGGCCTTCCCCGGGGTGACGCTGCTCAACGTCGACGCCATCCTCGGCCAGGTGCGTGAGCTGCTCACCCAGGTGACCCGGGCCGTGGAGCTGGTGCTGGTCTTCGTGCTGCTGGCCGGGGTCAGCGTGCTCTACGCGGCGCTGACGGCCAGCCGTCCGGTGCGTGCCCACGAGAGCGGGCTGCTCAGGGTCTTCGGCGCCGGCAACCGCATGCTCTCCCGGGTGCAGGGAGCCGAGTTCGCCATCCTCGGGCTCGCCAGCGGCCTGATGGGCGCGCTGCTGGCGGAGCTGGCCACCGCCGCCATCTACCTGGCCTGGTTTGACCTGACGCCGCGCCTGCACCTCTGGCTGTGGCTGGCGCTGCCGCTGGGCGGGGCGCTGCTGATCGGCGCCATCGGCCATCTGCTCTCCCGGGATCTTCGCCGCCAGGCGCCCGCGGCCAGCCTCGGCCTGCTGGGCGAGACGTGAAGAGGACGACATGAAGACGGATACCCTGCGCTACCGGCTGCTGGATGCCCAGCTCTCCCTTGCCCGCGAGAAGGAGCGCTCGGTTATCCTGCTGCTCACCGGCCATGCGGTGACCCACAAGGGGCAGGTGGTCAACCGGCTCAACCACTGGCTGGAGAATCGCCACACCGAGGTGCACGCCCTGGGGCCGAGCAGCGAGGAGCAGGCGCGTCCCTACTGGTGGCGCTACTGGCGGCGGATACCCGATCGCGGTCGCATCGGCATCTTCATCCACGGCTGGTATGGCGATGCGCTCTTCGCCCGCGCCGAGCGCCGGCTCTCCGCCGGCGCCTTCCAGGACCGCCTCGAGCAGATCCGCCATTTCGAGGCCGAACTGGCCGCCGAGGGGGTGATGCTGCTCAAGCTATGGAACGACATCGGCCGGCGCGAGCAGCGCCACCACCTGGCCGAGCTGCAGCAGGACCCGGCTCGGTCCTGGCAGGCCGGGCCCACCGAGTGGCAGCGCCACGGGCAGCACGCCATCATCGGGGCGATCGGCAAGACGCTTCGTGACGACACCGAGGCACCCCATGCGCCCTGGCAGCGGCTGCCCTTCCGCGAGCCCGGAGAGCAGCTCAGCCGGGTGGGTCGTGCCCTGCTGGCGGTCATGGAGGCTCCACCCGAGCCGCCGGCGGCGACGCTTGCGGCACTGCCGGACGAGTCAGCGGGGGTTCCCTCGCTGCGCCGCGCCGATGCGGCGGTGGAGGAGCCCCTCGACAAGGCCGCCTACCGTGAACGCCTGGCTCGAGGCCAGGCGCGCCTGGCCAGCAATGCCCGGGAGATCGCCCGGCGGCGCATCCCGGTGGTGATCGCCTTCGAGGGTCACGACGCGGCGGGGAAGGGCGGCAGTATCCACCGGATCACCGCGGCGCTGGATGCCCGCCAGTACCGCGTGCATCGCATCGGCGCGCCCAGCGACGAGGAGCTGGCGCTGCCCTGGGGCTGGCGCTTCTGGCGTCGCCTGCCCGTCGATGGGCGCATCGCCATCTTCGATCGCAGCTGGTATGGGCGGGTGCTGGTGGAGCGGGTCGAAAAGCTGGCGAGCCGCCCGCAGTGGCAGCGCGCCTATGATGAGATCCGTCACTTCGAGCAGCAACTGCTGGAACATGGCGGGGTGCTGATCAAACTGTTTCTTGCCATCGAGAAGGACGAGCAGCTCAGGCGCTTCGAGGCCCGCGCCGATACCCCCCACAAGCGCCACAAGCTCACCGATGAGGATTGGCGCAACCGTGAGCGCTGGGACGACTATCAAAGCGCCATCGACGAGATGTTCGCCCGCACCCATGCGTCCGGCGCCGAATGGTCGCTGGTGGCCTGTGACGACAAGCGTCGCGCACGTCTGGCGGTGCTGGAGCAGGTCAACGAACGGCTCGAGGCCCGGTTGGCCTCGGCCGTCTGAAACCGATACGTGAACCCGCTATGCTGGTTTCCATAGGCCCTCTTTCCCCGATCACACAGGAGGTGATCTCATGTTCCTCCCCATCCGCACCGCGGCGCTGCTGGTTGTACCCTTCGGTCTCGCCATCACACTCCCGGCGCTGGCCGACCCCGATGCCGATCGCGGCCCGACCGAGCGTCTCGAGGCCGACCTGCGTGGCTTCTTCGCCGGTGAGGGAACGCTCGAGATCGGCGAGATCTCCTCGGCGCTGCTGCGCAGCCGCGTCACTGCGGAGGATCTGCGGTTCGAGAGCCACGACGGCGAGCGACTCTCGGTCGAGCGCTATATCGTCCGAGGCGACTACGACCGCCCCGACGAGGTCACCCTGGAAGGTATTCGCCTGGAGGCTTTCCTGGACGAGCCGGCGGTGATGAATATCGAGCAGGTGGTGCTGAATGATCCCGGTCGCGCGGTGCCGCCGCGCGACGAGGAGGCCCTGGCCGACCAGTGGCTGGGTAGCCTGGCGCTTTCCGGGTTGAACCTCGAGCTTGCCGAGGGGCCGGTGGCCTCCCTGGCCAACCTGCGCCTGGATGGTGACCTCGAGGACGGTAGCGGCGGCCTGTGGATCGAGGCCCTGGAGATCGACCTGGCGCGGATGATCGACCAGGCCCCGGCCGACGAGCGCACTCGGCTGCGCATGATCAGCAACGTGCTCACCGATGGCAGCGGGCGCCTGCGCCTGGACGCCACCTTCGACGCCGAGTGGGAGGAGCTTGACGGACGCACCCGGCTCGTCAGCGAGGGGCACATCGATCTGGAGGACGCCCTGCGCCTGGCTCATGCCGTGACGCTGCCGGTGCTGTTGCCCGAGGGCGTGAGCGCGGCAGAGCTGTTCACCGACGAGGCCCTGCTGGAAGCCGCTACCCTGCTCGGGGGCGATGTGCGCCTCACCCTGGGCGACCGGGGGCTCTTCCCGCGCCTGGCCACGCTGGGGGCCGCCATGGGTGGGGTGAGCGAAGCCCAGTACCTGGAGCAGGCGCGCACCCAGGCCCAGGGGTTCGGCATGATGTTCGGACCCCAGGTACAGGCCCTGCTTTCCGGGCTCGTCGAGCTGATGGAGGGCGCTGCCGAGACGCTCGAGCTCACCGTCACCCTGCCCGCCGAGAGTCGGCTGGGCAGCCTGGCCGACGATCCCCTGGCGTTGCCCGACCGGTTCGATATGCGCGTCGAGACCCGCTGAGCGACTCGCAGGGCGTGCTTGAATCATCCGTGAGTCCGCATGATGCCCTTTCATGTGAAAGCGCCTCGACGCTGGGGTATCATGTCGCCCTGAGATTTTCCCCCTTGATGCGAGGTCCCCCGCCCATGTTCAGCCGTGACATGACGATTGCCGGTTTCGATGACGTCCTGTTCGATGCGATGCAGAAGGAAGTCGCTCGCCAGGAAGCGCACATCGAACTGATCGCCTCCGAGAACTATGCCAGCCCGCGAATCATGGAAGCCCAGGGCAGCCAGCTGACCAACAAGTACGCGGAAGGGTATCCCGGCAAGCGTTACTACGGCGGCTGTGAATATGTCGATATCGTCGAGCAGCTGGCCATCGACTACGCCAAGGAGCTGTTTGGTGCGACCTACGCCAACGTTCAGCCCCACTCCGGCTCCCAGGCCAACGGCGCGGTCTTCCAGGCGCTGGTCAAGCCGGGCGACACCATTCTGGGCATGAGCCTCGACGCCGGTGGCCACCTGACCCACGGCGCCAAGCCGAATTTCTCCGGCAAGCACTACAACGCCGTGCAGTACGGCATCGACGAGAGCGGACGCATCGACTACGAGGAAGTGGCGAAGCTGGCCCGCGAGCACCGGCCCAAGATGATCATCGCCGGCTTCTCCGCCTACTCCCAGATCATCGACTGGGCGAAGTTCCGTGAGATCGCCGACGAAGTGGACGCCTACCTGCTGGTCGACATGGCCCACGTGGCCGGCCTGGTGGCGGGTGGGGTCTACCCGACGCCGCTGCCCCACGCCCACGTGGTTACCACCACGACCCACAAGACCCTGCGCGGCCCGCGCGGCGGCCTGATCCTCTCCGCCGAGGGGAACGCCGACATCGAGAAGAAGCTGCAGTCCGCGGTCTTCCCGGGTGGCCAGGGCGGTCCTCTGGAGCACGTCATCGCCGCCAAGGCGATCTGCTTCAAGGAGGCCATGGACCCCGAGTTCAAGACCTACCAGCAGCAGGTGGT
>PWEV01000049.1 GCA_003553625.1 Halomonas sp. | reverse complement strand
TCGGTGTCGATCTCCGGCCAGCGCTCGCCGCGCCGCTTCACCACCGGCAGGCCCGGCTCGCCGTGGTGCCAGAGCCGATGGGGCACCCTCACCTCCTGAACCCCTCCGCCGTCCAGATCGATATGCCAGGCATGGTGATAATCATGGGGGCGCCGATGCGTGCCTGGCTCGCTGGTGCGCAGCAGCCGGGGGCTGCGGGTCGTCTCGATCAGGGTGCCGGTCCAGCCCTGGCGGGACTCCCGGGCCGGCGCCAGCCACAGCTGCCAGGCTGCCACCGGCAGGGCCAGGGCGAGCAGCAGCAGGATGCGTCGAAGCGTGCGTGGGAGCTTCTCCATGGTGGCCTCCCGGATACCGGTCAGTCGTAGTGCACCGCCAGCCAGACGGTCGCCTCGTCCGGGGCGGTCCAGGCGACCCGGTGCCGTCGATGGGCAGGAATCAGCAGGTGATCCCCCGGGCCGAGCGTCACCTCCTCGCCCTCCTCGAAGGCGACCACGCCGCGCCCCTGGAGCACCAGCACCCACTCGTGGCGCGGCTGGTCATACCAGCCGGTCTCGGGCGATGTGTGGCCCCGGGAGACGATACGCTCCACCGTCACCGATTCGGCGCTTGCGAGCTCCTCGAAGCGCTCCTCGGTCAGGAGGTCGGGAATCCCCTCGAGCAGGTTGCCTATCATGTTCACCTCCTTGCCAGGCCCTGACGGAACCTTAGCAGCCCCGGCGGGGGCTTGCGCCCGGCGCCGTCTTCCCCCCCTTGTAGCCCAACCCACATCCCGCCGACCAAAGTGCTAGGCCCCATGGGACGGGGCTCGCTTAACATTGTCGACAGTCTCGCGTAGAATCTCGGCCAACCAGGACGGGGGGTAATACGCCTCCTGACTCCAGTGCCAGAGGCATGTTTCGGCAAGCATTGTGCCGAGCCGCGTCACTCTGGCTCCACTAGCAATGAGGGCCCTAACGTGCTTGAAGCCTATCGCCAACATGTCGAGGAGCGCGCCGCGGAAGGCGTGCCGCCGAAGCCGCTGAACGCAGAACAGGTCGCCGCACTGGTCGAGCTGCTGAAGATGCCGCCGGCCGGCGAGGAAGAAGTCATCCTCGACCTGATCACCAACCGCGTTCCCCCCGGTGTTGACGAGGCCGCCTACGTTAAGGCCGGCTTCCTGACCGCTATCGCCAAGGGCGAAGCCGAGTCTCCGCTGATCGACAGGATCCATGCGGTCAAGCTGCTCGGCACCATGCAGGGCGGCTACAACATCGTTTCCCTGGTCGAGCTACTGGACGACGCCGACCTCGCCAAGGAAGTGGGCGAGCAGCTCAAGCACACCCTGCTGATGTTCGATGCCTTCCACGACGTGGAAGAGCGTGCCAAGGCCGGCAACGCCGTGGCCAAGGACGTCATCCAGTCCTGGGCCGAGGCCGAGTGGTACCTCTCCAAGCCCGCCCTGGAAGAGAAGATCACCCTCACCGTCTTCAAGGTGACCGGCGAGACCAACACGGACGATCTCTCCCCGGCGCCGGACGCCTGGTCGCGCCCCGACATCCCGGTGCACGCCAATGCCATGCTCAAGAACGAGCGCGAGGGCATCGAGCCCGAGGTGCCCGGCACCAAGGGTCCGCTGAAGCAGATCGAAGAGGTCAAGGCCAAGGGCTTCCCGGTCGCCTATGTCGGCGACGTGGTCGGCACCGGCTCATCGCGCAAGTCCGCCACCAACTCGGTGCTGTGGTTCTTCGGCGATGACATCCCCTACGTGCCCAACAAGCGCGCCGGCGGCTTCTGTTTCGGCAGCAAGATCGCCCCGATCTTCTTCAACACCATGGAAGATTCCGGCGCCCTGCCGGTGGAGATGGACGTCTCCAAGCTCGAGATGGGCGACGTCATCGACGTCTACCCCTACGAAGGCAAGGTGTGCAAGCACGGCACCGACGAGGTGCTCACCACCTTCGAGCTGAAGACCCAGCTGATCCTCGACGAGGTGCGCGCCGGCGGCCGTATCCCGCTGATCATCGGCCGCGGCCTGACCACCAAGGCGCGCGAGTCCCTGGGCCTGGCCCCCTCCGATGTCTTCCGCCTGCCCGAGCAGCCCACCGACACCGGCAAGGGCTTCACCCTGGCCCAGAAGATGGTCGGCAAGGCCTGCGGTCTGGAAGGCGTGCGCCCCGGCATGTACTGCGAGCCGGCGATGTCCACCGTGGGCTCACAGGACACTACCGGCCCGATGACCCGCGACGAGCTCAAGGATCTGGCGTGCCTCGGCTTCCAGGCCGACCTGGTGATGCAGTCCTTCTGCCACACCGCCGCCTACCCGAAGCCGGTCGATGTGGACACCCACCACACCCTGCCCGACTTCATCATGAACCGCGGCGGCGTCTCCCTGCGTCCGGGTGACGGCATCATCCACAGCTGGCTGAACCGCATGCTGCTGCCCGACACCGTGGGCACCGGCGGCGACTCCCACACCCGCTTCCCGCTGGGCATCTCCTTCCCGGCCGGGTCTGGCCTGGTGGCCTTCGCCGCCGCCACCGGCGTGATGCCGCTGGACATGCCGGAATCGGTACTGGTGCGCTTCAAGGGCGAGCGTCAACCGGGCGTCACCCTGCGTGATCTGGTCCACGCCATCCCCTACTACGCCATCAAGGAAGGCCTGCTGACCGTCGAGAAGTCGGGCAAGAAGAACGCCTTCTCCGGTCGCGTGCTGGAGATCGAGGGCCTCGAGGACCTCACCGTCGAGCAGGCCTTCGAGCTCTCCGACGCCTCCGCCGAGCGCTCCGCCGCGGGCTGCACCATCACCCTCTCCGAAGAGAGCGTGAGCCAGTACCTGAACTCCAACATCACCCTGCTCAAGTGGATGATCGCCAACGGTTACGGCGACCGCCGCACCATCGAGCGTCGCATCCAGGGCATGGAAGAGTGGCTGGCCGACCCGAGCCTGATGCGCGCCGACAAGGACGCCGAGTACGCCGAGATCATCGAGATCGACCTGGCGGAGCTCAAGGAGCCGGTACTCTGCGCCCCGAACGATCCGGACGACGCCCGCCTGCTCTCCGACGTGGCCGGCGAGAAGATCGACGAAGTCTTCATCGGCTCGTGCATGACCAACATCGGCCACTTCCGCGCCGCGGGCAAGCTGCTCGAGAAGCAGCCGGCCGGCAGCCTGAAGACCCGCCTGTGGCTGGCGCCGCCGACCAAGATGGATCAGCACCAGCTGACCGAGGAGGGCTACTACGG
>PWEV01000294.1 GCA_003553625.1 Halomonas sp. | reverse complement strand
TGGTGCCGGCACCAGGAGTCGAACCCGGGACCTACTGATTACAAGTCAGTTGCTCTACCAACTGAGCTATGCCGGCAATGCGATGCTCTGCATCAGCGCAGAGGGACAGCGCCCTCCGAGCAAGAAAGACCGTGAACCCATGTTCACGGTCTTTCAAAATCAAGGTTGGCGATGGCTGGGGTACCAGGATTCGAACCTGGGAATGCCGATACCAAAAACCGGTGCCTTACCACTTGGCTATACCCCAGCAATATGGTGGCCAGAGAGGGAATCGAACCCCCGACACGGGGATTTTCAATCCCCTGCTCTACCAACTGAGCTATCTGGCCGCTGCCAACGGTGCGTATTAAACCTCAGCGGCGAATCGGCGTCAACCCCTTCCGTTTCAAAACGATGGCTGGAGATGGCCGGGGATTGGCGTCACGATTCCCGTGGCACATAGCCCTCGGCCTGGTCGGTCTCACGGTTGTCCAGGAAGAGTTCCATCTGCTCCATCAGGTACGCGCGGGCCGAGGGCTCGAGCATATTGAGGTGCTTTTCGTTGATCAGCCGGGTCTGCAGCGCCTGCCACTCCTCCCAGGCCTTCCTCGATACGTTGGCCTGGATCTCCTGGCCCTTCTTGCCGGGCAGCGGCGGAAACGGCAGGGCCTCGAGCTGCTGCTGGTACTTGCGACAGAATACGGTCTGGCTCATGAAACAATCTCCTCGAAGAGCGAGTGAAGGCGATGTCAGGGGCCCGGCGGGGCATCCAGGACGAAGGGCGAAAGGCCGCTGAGCAGCGATTTGACAGGCGCTGCCAAGCCGATGGCATCGGGATTCCGGGGATCGTACCATCGGCGGGTCTCGCCCACCGAATCCAGGCGCTCGACACTCGCCGGCTGCGGCGTGATCTCCAACCGGAAATGGCTGAATACGTGGATGAAGGAGGGACTGGCCGGCTCGATGGCGCTGCCCGGTGCATGGCTGTCGAGCCAGGCCTGCAGTTCGGCGTGCTCGTCAAACTGGGGCAGGCTCCAGAGCCCTCCCCACAGGCCGCTGGGCGGACGCTGCTCCAGCAGCACACGCCCTTGCCCGTCCCGCAGCAGCAGCATGTGGGTGGTGCGGGTAGGCAACGCCTTTTTCGGCTTCGATTCGGGGAAGCGGCGCTCCTCGCCACGGGCATGGGCCACGCAGGCATCCGCGAAGGGGCAGCGCCCGCACTCGGGGGTGCCGCGACGGCACAGGGTAGCGCCCAGGTCCATGATTGCCTGGGTATAGTCGACCAGTCGTTCCTGCGGAGTATAGTGCTCGGCCAGCGCCCACAGGCGGCGTTCCACCGCCGGGCGGCCGGGCCAGCCCTCCACCGCATGCAGACGAGACAGACTGCGCTTGACGTTGCCGTCGAGGATGACCGCCCGCTTTCCGCTGCTCTGGGCGATGATCGCCCCCGCGGTGGAGCAACCGATCCCGGGCAGCGCAGCCAGCGCCTCGGGGTCCATGGGAAAGTCGCCACCATGCTCGTCCACGATAACGCCCGCTGCGCGGTGCAGGTTGCGGCCCCGGGCGTAGTAGCCAAGACCCGTCCAGAGGTGCAGCACCTCATCCTGCTTCGCTGCCGCAAGTGCGTGCACGTTCGGGAAGCGCACCATGAAGCGCTCGAAGTAGGGGATCACCGTGGCGACCTGGGTCTGCTGCAGCATGATCTCCGAAACCCACACCCGATAGGGCGTGCGCTCATGCTGCCAGGGCAGGTCATGGCGGCCATGGAGATCGAACCAGGCCAGCAGACGACGCTGGAACTCTGCGGCGGACAGGACGGGTGAGGGCATCTCACTCATCGCGGCATCTCACTCATCGCGGCTCCAAAAAAAAGCGCCGACACGGGTGTCGGCGCAGGGACTGATCTTGCTCAATCAAAAAGACCACGCAAGGCGTCTCGAAGTTCCGTGCCGCCGCCCTCGCCGAGCCGCTCCAGGGTTCCCTCCAGGCGACGCTCCACTTCCTCACCGGCACGGCGACCCAGTTCATCACGCAGCACCTCGCCGATGGCGGACTGAAAGGCCTGCTGGTCGAAGCGGCACCCCTCGTCGCTGTTGCCCGAGAGACTGCCCTCGCAGCGCACCGGGAAAGGCACTCGCTCCAGACGGGGATTGACCCGGCAGGCGGCGTCGGCGCTATCGACCACCCGCGCTGCGGCGCGCAGCTCGAAACGTTCGCTGATCAGATCGAGCCACCCCTCACCGCCAAGTTCGATGCCAGGAATGGCCACCAGCAGATCGTCGCTGTTGAGGGTGCCGTCGCGTATCACGAAGGTGGCTTCGACGCGCTCGAAGCGGGTGTCCGGGTGCCAGTCGCGGGTGGTCTCGCGCCCTTCCAGGGCGGCAACGGCGGTGCAAAGCTCCCTGGAAACGTTGACGTCGAGGATCGCGCCGTCCTCGACGCGAGCGGCGATGCGGCCATCCAGGTGCCGCTTGAGCGCTGGTAAGGTGTTGCCCCGGGAGGTCAACTCACCGTCGGCGAAGAGGCGTCCACGCAGCAGCGCCTCCTCGCCACTCAGGGCTACGTAAAGTTCATCGGTACGCACTCGCTCTATGCGCGGCATCAGCTGCCAGTGAATCGGGTCTCGTGTCAGGTCCAGCTCACCTTCGGCGGCCAGACTGCCCTCGTAGAAACCGGAGGTGAAGCGGGTCAGGCGATGGCGACCGTCTGCGCCCTCAAGGGCTAGATCGACGTCGCGAAATGCAAGCCCCCCAAGACCCAGCCAGCCCAGGCGCAGCTCGCCGTCCAGGGCCAGGTCGGCTAGCCACTCCTCTGGAAGCAGGGTCCCGGCCAGATCGGCATAGGCCCGGGAGATGCCCGGGATACCGGAAGCCGCGGCGCTGCCGCCTTCAGGCACCGCCGGCGGCAGATAGGCATCAAGGTCCAGGCGGTCGCCCTGCAGCTCGAAATCGAGCATCTGGCCATCGAGGCCCGCCGCGAGCCGTCCGGTGAAGGTGCTGCCATCCATCAACAGGGTCAGGCCGCTCAGCTCCAGCCGCGACAGATCACCCCGTAGCGGACCGGTCAGCGCCACGTCGGTTAGGGCCTCGGCATCGGCCATGACAGGCAGGCTGTCGAAACGCTCGAGCCAGGGTCGCAGGGTCGTGGGGGCCAGGCGAAGCTGGCCATCATAGACCGGCGCGCCCAGCAGTTCGGCGACGTTGAGATTGCCGCTAAGGCTCAGGCCATGCTCGCTGGTCAGTTCCAG
>PWEV01000245.1 GCA_003553625.1 Halomonas sp. | reverse complement strand
GCCGTCCTGTTCGTCCTGTGGATATGCCCACAGCGGGATTCCACGTAAGCTACAATATGGAAGATACAGTATCCCTGTCTCACTCAGAAATTCCGGAAAGCGGGTATAATGCGGTACAGGTTATGGGGCAAACGTCTGAATATGATTTTCCGATATTACAAGTGGAGGAAGTAAAGACAGACGGAGAATTGGACGAACACGGGATGCCGCCGACGAGAAGGCCGTATCGTGGGGAGACTACGTATGTCAGAGTTTTCTGGGGAGGAGAACCAAGAAATGTGGTAGATTCCTATAGCACAGACGGGAGTATTGAAGTTGTTGGCGGGGGGGTGTTTTATTCAGAGGAGAGAATAGAAACAGTACACTTTGAAGACGGGCTGGGGAGAGTTTCTTTACCGGTGGAGGATTTGATATCTTGGGAATGGGTTGGCGATTCCGCCTCTTCCGTAAACTATACTCGTCACTCCATGGAGTTAAAAATCCCTGACACCAAATTTCGAATAGCTGTGGTAAAATACAAAATACTGTTTCAGAGGTATATGCTTACCGGGCACGATGTAGAGCAACTCATAGCAGTTTTGTTTTTAGAGTCCAAACCGGACGTTTTTATGAAAATTCGCACAGCACAAGACCCGGTATACGGAAGCTCTATAGAAGATGCACTTTTGTCTGATGAGGCGGCAGCAGTGGTTAGGGGGACTTCTTGGATAGATCAGCAATACAGAAAATCTTTAATACGATTATCCGCTCCTTATAAAGAGGAAGCTCTTGATGGCCGGATAGCGTACATAAACGATGCGCGCATTGGGAGTCCGGGTAATTACCACATACAAAAAAGTGTGATCAGTATTAACGGGCCTGTTGTAAAAAATGAGATCGAGGTGGAGAAATGTTTGACATTGTTCAACCTTTAAGAGATACAGATGTAATAGAAACCGGTGTTGTTGTGGAGTTTTTGGGGGATAAGAAATACCGGGTTTCTATAAAAGGAAAAGACAAGATACTGCAATCTGTGGTTGAACGGCATATTTCCATTGGGGATTATGTTGTTGTGAATAAGACCAATAGCGGAAGTTACATAGTAGGAGCTACTGGTCAGTTAAAAACCCAGCACACAAAGGAGGTTATAGTAAATGCCTAATAAAAATCTGCCGACAGCATCGGTAACAATTTCTTTTACGACTGAAGTTGCGGATCTTGGGGAAGAGGCGTATGCGCTTCAGGCCGAAGTAAACGAAGAAGATAATGACGGGGAGACCCGCTTTATTTTCGGGGAGGCCGCTCCAATATTCAGGGTGTACAAATCCAAAAATATAGCCAGTATTAATTTTTATCCTTCCGACGGAAGTATCGGGGGAGGCGGTGGGGGAGGAACGGCAAATGTTGAAGAGATAGTTACGTTTGCGAACTCCCGAACCACCAACACCAGCTACCCCATAAAAACCGGAACGTTAAACGCAACGGCACTGGGGAATGCAGATTTGGGCACTATAACGGCTGTTGGGCCAGCAACAATCCAATGCAGTAAAAAATCCTCTGGCCCGACCGATCCGCTTGTCGGGGTTTATAAAATCAATTACCAATCTGACTTTACCAGACACTCCCTTACCGGAGTGTCGAAGCCTTCTGGATTCGGGGAGGGGGATTTCGATTCGTACCCGGTTCATATACACGTTCTCGGACTGATATAAGTTAAAGGCAAAAAATATGGCACGTAAAAATCCTTACGCCAATGTTACTCTTCAGTTCTACCCTGTATCGAGGGAAGAAGACCGCGCTTACGATGCTGCCGACAGGCAGGATCAACGAGTGGTTTTGGAGTTGGACAGAGAGTATATCGAAGCTGTATACGGGTATACTAAGAGTTCTTTTGGGGTGGGGGAAACAGCCTATTTTAGATTGTTCTATTTCGGAGACGACACACTAAGCTACCATTCAAGTGCCGGGAGTCTTTCTGTGGCGTCTTCGAACATAAAATACGCCTATGAAGAAAACGTCACATTTGCTATGAGCCGGTTCGGGTCTTTAAGACACAGACCGGCAGATAACAATGTGGCATGGCAGTGGTTGGGGGAGGACGGGGGAACCCCAGTTTTTGACGGAAGAGTAATTAAGCTCTTTAACGCTGTGGTCGGAGTGTTGAAATGTAGCTATCCAGTTAATGGGAAGCGACTTGCATTGTCTGTAGGCTCTGCTGCTTTAGGAGAAGAGGATGAGATAAGTGTTATCGTTCTGGCCGAGGCAGGGGAACAAACAGGGTATGCTACAGTTCGTTACCATAAAAACGTCGAGGATGCCGAGGAAGCAGATGAGACTGGATTGGATAGAGAGCCGCGCGGAAGCTTATCTTTAAGTCTTGACGGGGAATACAATACAAAAATTTACGGTCAGAATAGAACGACGTTTGCGCCCGGGGAGTCCGCGTATTTAAGATTGGTTTCCAGCATGGCTGAAAGCGTACAAAAACACACCAGCACGGGTTCGTTATCGGTACACTCAAGTAATGTGCCTTCTGCCCAATCGGAGGAAATCACGTTTGCGATGTCGGATACCGGGCAGCTACGACAAAAGCCCGAAGGCGGCGTAGCGTATAGTTGGCAGGGAAATAATGGGGGAACCCCTGTATTTGATGGAAGACAAATAAAGTTACCAGAACCCGTCGTGGCTGTTTTAAAATGCGACTATTCCGTAAAAGGTTCTCGACTCAGGTTAAATGTTAGCGATGCGAACATGTCCGGGATGACTAATTTGTCCGTGGTCGTGGTAGCAGTGGCCGGGGAACAGAAAGCTTCTGTGACCGTTCGGTATTCAAAAGACGATGTTGTTTCTACAGATCCCATTGCCATGGATTTGCAAGTTTCTGATTTTTGTTCCGGGGATTCCGTAGGGGATGTGCGGGTTTACCTTAATGGGGAAAACATAGGTGTCACTAATGAGGCCGGTATCATCCATCTGGGAGAATTGTTACCGGGGTCTACTCACCAATTGCGTATGACGCGGGACGGTTACATCGATTCTGACAATGACGTATTGCATAATGACTCATTTACTGTACCCTCAGAGTGAGAAAGCAAAGCAATATGATTGCATTTAATACAAATTTTTGCTATTATGTGTCTAAAATTTGCAATCAATTGCAAAAAAGAAAGGAGATTTTATGCTGGAGATATTAGGGGACGTATCGTGGACGACAGTGATCCTTTCTTATCTGGGAGGTCTGGTTTCAAT
>PWEV01000043.1 GCA_003553625.1 Halomonas sp. | reverse complement strand
CCGGGCCAGCGTTTGCAGGCGCGGGTCTTCCAGGGGCATGGCCACCTGCATCACGCGGTTGCCCAGCCCGTAGCCGGTCAGCGAGAGTTCGGGGAAGACCAGCAGTGCCAGCCCCAGTTCTCGGGCTTCCTTGATGCGCTCGAGGTGTCGGTCGAGATTTTCGTCCACGGCGCCGAGCTCGGCGTTGATCTGCGCGGCACCCACGCGCAGCCTGTCCTGATAGTGCATTTGCGCCTCCCGTGACGGCAGAAGGCCGCCTAATCGGCGGCCTTCCGTTTATGGCTTCAGTATGCCAGCGGCGGCCGGTACCTCAAAGCAGGCCATGCTCCTCGAGGAAGCTCTCGGCCACGCGCTCGATGGTCTCGCGATCGACATCGACCCGGGCGTTGAGTGCTGCCATCGTTTCGTCATCGAGGATCGCGGAGAGGGTGTTCATCTGCGCTTCAAGCTCGGGGAACTCGTCGAGGGTCTCCTGGCGCACCACCGGGGTCAGGGCGTAGGCCGGGAAGAACCCGCGGTCGTCTTCCAGCACGTGGAAGTCGAAGGCGGGAATGCGGCCGTCCGTGGCGAACACCAGGCCCACGTCCACGTCGCCGTCACGCAGCGCCTGGTAGACCAGACCGGTGTCCATGCGGCTGATGTCGCGGCGGCCGACCTGGAAGTCGTAAGCCTCCATCATGGGGCGCCAGCCATCGTCGCGGGCATAGAATTCGGCGTTGAGGCCGATCTCCAGTTCCCCTTCGCCGGCGTTGATCGCGTCGGCCAGGTCGGAGAGCGTGAAGATGCCCCGCTCTTCGGCATCAGCGGTGCGCATGGCGAGGGCGTAGGTGTTGTTGGCCGCCGAGGGGGTGAGCCACGCCAGACCCTTCTCGGCATCCAGTTCCTTGACCCGTTCGTAGGTCTCCTCGGGGCCGAGCCGCTCGGAGATGTCGTTGTAGTTGATCAGCGACGTGCCGGTGTACTCCCAGTAGAGATCGATCTGGCCGTTTTCCTGGGCTTGACGCAGCACCGCCGAGCCCATGCCGGCGCGGATGTCGACGTCGTAATCAAGACCCTCGAGGTACAGGCTGGTCATGTTGGAGAGGATCTGCTGCTCGGTGAAATTCTTGCCGCCCACCGAGATGTCGGCGGCCTGGGCCGTGGTAATGGCGCCGGCCAGGACCAGGCCGGTGAAGGTGCTTGTCAGGTGCTTCATGGGATCATTCCTCTTGTTGCTCGAGTAACGGATGTTGCCTCAGGCGCGGGCCGGATTGACGCCGCGCGGTACCATCAGAAAGGCGATGAAGGCGATCACGGCATCCACCACGATCGCCAGCAGCGCGGTGGGAATGGCGCCGGCCAGCATCATAACCGGGTCGTAGAGGTCGATGCCGGTGAAGATCAGCTCGCCCAGTCCGCCGGCACCGATCAAGAAGGCCAGCGGCACGGTGCCCACATTGATGGTCAGGGCAGTACGCATGCCGGCGAAGATCACGTAAAGGGCGTTGGGCAGTTCCACCTTGAACAGCCGCTGGGTCGGCGACATGCCGATACCGGCGGCGGCTTCCATCAGGGCGGGATTGACGCCCTTGAGGCCGGCATAGGTGTTGCGGGTGATCGGCAGCAGGGTCGCCACGAAGAGCCCGAACACCGCGGTCGTCGTGCCGATGCCGAGAAAGCTCATGGAAAGTGCCAGCACGGCCAGCGTCGGGATGGTGGTGCCGACGTTGAGCACCTGCATCAGCGACTCCGCCCAGCGCGCCATGCTGGGGCGCGAGAGCAGGATGCCCAGCGGGATGGCGACGGCGATGGCCAGGCCGCCGGACATGGCGGTCAGCCACAGGTGCTCGCCCATCAGGTACTGGACGTCCGGCAGGTACCACAGGAATTCCTCGATGAGCCCGCTCTTGTGGCTCCACACCCCGGCGAAGAAGATCGCCACCAGCAGCAGTGCGCGCAGGGCCCCTTTCATGGTCTGAATGGGCATCGGCTCACTCCTTGGCGGCGGTGTCGGGGTGGCGGGTATCCCCCTGGCTCGCCCGGAAGCGGGCCCCCAGGTGGCGGGTCATGGCGCGCTGGGTGATCTGTCCACATACCTTGCCGTTATCGTCCACGCAGGGCAGCCAGGTAATGTCGTGGGCGAACATCAGCGAGGCGGCCTTGCGCAGGTCGTCGTCGAGCCCGATCACGGCGGGTACGGCCTGGAAATGGTCGCGGCAATAGCCCTTGGTGGTGCGGGCCACCGAGCGGCTGATGATGCCGGCGGGCTGGCCGCGATCGTTCACCATCAGTATCGAGTTCTGGTAGCCGAAGTCATCGATCCCGGCCAGGGCACTCTCCAGGGTGTCGCCGGGAGAGACGGTGCCGATTTCGTCGGTGATGATCTCGTGCACCCTGACCAGATTGAGACGCTTGAGCGCCCGATCCTCACCCAGGAAGGATTCGACGAAGCTGTTCTTGGGCGCGGCCAGCAGATCGTCCGGGGCGGAGTACTGTACCAGCTTGCCCTCGCGGAACACGGCGATGCGGTCGCCCATCTTGATCGCCTCGTCGATGTCGTGGCTGACGAACATGATGGTCTTCTTGAGCGCCTGCTGCATCTTGAGGAACTCGTCCTGGATCACCGCCCGGTTGATCGGGTCGATGGCGCCGAAGGGCTCATCCATCAGCATCACCGGCGGGTCGGCGGCCAGCGCGCGGGCCACGCCGATGCGCTGCTGCTGACCGCCGGAAAGCTCATTGGGGTAGCGCTTGAGGAAGGCATCGGGCTCCAGGGCGATCATCGCCATCATTTCCCGGGCCCGTTCGCGGAATTTCGTCCTGTCCCAGCCGAGCAGCCGAGGCACGATGGTGATGTTTTCCTCGATGGTCATGTTGGGGAACAGGCCGATCTGCTGGATCACGTAGCCGATATTGCGGCGCAGGGTCTGGGTATCCATCCCGGTGGTGTCCTCGCCGTTGATGAACACCTTGCCGGAAGTGGGTTTCACGATGCGGTTGATCATCTTCAGCGTGGTGGTCTTGCCGCACCCGGAGGGGCCGAGCAGGATGCAGATCTCGCCGGGAGGCACCTCCATGCTGATGTGGTCGGCGGCGACCACGGCACCCTTGGGGGTGTCGAAGACCTTGGTCAGGCTATCGAGCTGAATCATGTCGTTTCCTTGTCAGGGGCCGGGGAGACGTTGTGTGGGCGTTCAGGCCGTCTCTGCGGCACACTCCATGCCCTTGGGTGTCAGGCGCTTCTGCACGAACAGCAGGCCATAGTCGACGATG
>PWEV01000242.1 GCA_003553625.1 Halomonas sp. | reverse complement strand
GGGCCGTCCTCGATGACCGCCGCCAGCTGCACCAGGTCCAGCCGCCCGAACTGACCGTAGAGCAGGGCGACCCCCAGCAGGTAGAGCAGTGAACCCAGCAGCGAGGCCATCAGGTAGCGCAGCGCCGCCACATGGTAGGGGTCTTCCCGGGAACGACTGACGAGGCCCACCGCCGCCAGCGACATCATCTCCAGGGTCACGTAGAGGTTGAAGAGATCCCGGGAGAGCAGCAGGGCGTTGAGCGCCGCCCACAGCATCCACCACAGGCTCCACAGGTAGCGGTCGTAGTGGCTGTCCGACTCCGCCAGCAGAGCCAGGCTGGCCGGACCCATCAGCAGCCCGACCATGGTGATGAGCAACACGGCAGGCGCATCGAGCCGCCAGGCGATCCCCACCGGTGGCGCCCAGCCTCCCAGCCACAGCGTTGTCTCGGTGATGATGCCCTCGAATCCCAGCCCAACAAGCCCCAGCCCGCCCAGCCCTGACACCAGCCCGCCCAGGGCGATGACCACCTGATGGCGCGCCGGGAGCAGGCCCAGGAAGGCGATGATGGCCAGGATCAGGGGCAGGGCGACGAGCAGCGGCAGCAGCCAGTCCGTCGATGTCACGGCCTCTCCCTGCGGCGTCGTTCATGGGACTGCACGGCGAAGGCGAGCATCGCGGCAGTGGTGCTGACCGCGACCACGATGCCGGTCAGCACCATGGCGTGGGGCAGCGGATCAACGCCCTCGGCGGTACGCGCCATGCTGACCAGCAGCAGGAAGACGGCACTGGCGAGCACGTTGAGCGCCAGCACCCGACGCAGCAGGTCGGCGGTGCGGAACAGGCCGACCAGCGCCATGCCGGCCAGCGCCGCGGCCAGCAGGAGATAGAGCTCGCTCATCGGCCCGGTTCCCCATAGAGATAGAAGGCCATCAGCATCAGGGCGATGGAGAGGGCGGCGGCGGTCTCCACGGCGAGGATCACGTTGCCCGCCATGCTCGCGGGAATGGCCAGGAAGGTGCCGGTCAGCAGCAGGCCGCCCAGTGCCACGGCCAGGAACAGTAATAACCCGGCAGCCAGCAGCAGGCGCAGCAGCGGCTGGCGTCGGGGCTCGTGCATCCAGGGGAGCGCCCCGGCAAGCACCAGCAGCACACCGCCGGCACCGAGCACGGCGCCAGCGGGAAAGGCGCCGCCCGGCGCGTGACTGCCGCGCCACAGCAGGTAGGCAGGGACCAGCAGAAACAGCGGGTGCAGCAGACGGGTCAGTGCCGGCAGGCCCGGCAGGGCCGTGGCGGGTGCATAGGGGACGAGCGCCGCTCCCAGCGACCAGACCAGAAACACCCCGGTCAGCATGACCGCGATCTCGAGCAGGGTGTCCCAGGCGCGCAGGTTGAGCAGTATCGCGGTCACCGCGTGGGTCACGCCGCTCTCAGGCAGGGCCTCGGCTATCGGCACGGCGAGGCCCGGGCGTGGCAACTGCCAGGCGACCCAGGCCAGAGCCAGGGTCGCGAGCAGGGCGGTGGACAGGGCAAGCAACACCAGCGGCCTCTGGGCGGCCCGCCACGCGGGCGAGTGTCCACCAGTGGCGGGCAGCCGACCGAGAGCCGCCAGCAGGAGCGCGCCGGTGACCCCGGCCCCGATGGCCGCCTCGGCCAGGGCAATGTCCAGTGCATCGAGGCGCACCCAGACCAGGGCCATCACCAGCCCGAAGGCCATGAAGTGGACCACCGCGGAGAAGCGATGGCGGTCAAACAGCGCCTGCCAGGCGAGCCAGGCCAGGCCCGCCACGAGCAGAAGGTCGAAGCCGATCACCAGCCCGCTCATGGCCGCCTCGTGTCGTCGCGCGTGACGGCCGGTGGCGAGGGCCGACCCAGGCGAGGCCGCAGGCCGCAGGCCAGGGCGGTGGAAGCGATCAGGGTGGCGCCGATGCTGGTGGCGATCAGTATCAGCCCCCACACCAGCAGGATCTTGAGTGCGGCGGCCAGGTCCGGCGCCTGACAGGCCAGCCCCAGGCAGATCAGTCCCAGCCCCAGGTTGTCGGCCTTGGTCAGGGCATGCAGACGGGCATAGAGATCGGGGAAGCGGATCAGGCCGAGGCTGCCGGTGATGAAAAAGATCGCGCCGGCGGTGATCAGCACGTAGCCCAGAAGAGACAGCCATTCAGTCACGTCCCGCCTCCTCGCGATTGCCGCTCTCCTCGTGGAGCAGCGTCCAGGTGCGGGTGACGAAGTTGGCGGTGGCCACGGCGGCCAGCAGGGCGAAGATCAGCGCCACATCCACCAGGGCCGGCTGCGCGAGCCCGATACCGAGCAGCAGCAGCACGGCGATGGCGGAGACGCTTATCAGCTCGGCGGCCAGCATCCGGTCGGCGCTGGTGGGGCCCCGGTGCAGGCGCCACAGCGCCACCCCGGCGTTGAGGAGCAGCAGCGCGGCGATAGCCGCATGAAACATCAGCGGGGCTCCTTGTCCTGTGGGGAGACGTCATGGGAAAACAGTCGGGCGACACGCGCTTCCAGTCGGTCGAGCCCGGAGCGGGTGCCGGCGTCCATCTGCAGCACGTGAACCTGCAGTGTATCGGGGGTCAGGCCGAGTGTCAGGGTGCCGGGAAGCAGGTTGATCAGGCTGGCCATGAACAGGCGCCCCGGCCCTTCGGGCAGGTGGGACCAGACATGATTGATGATTCGCGTGTCGGGATCGAGCCGCGGGCGACAGGCCATGACCGCCACCGTCAGGCCGCCGCGCAGGGTGAGCCACAGGGCAAGGGGGAGGAAGGCAAGAAACGCCAGCGGCCTGAGCCGCGCGGTCCCGCTGTTCGGCATCGCCAGGGCGGTCACCAGAATCACGGGCAGTCCCCAGATCCAGGCGCCCCCTCCGCCGCTGACGACCCACCAGAGCAGGGCCAGCAGGACGAGGCGCCTGGCGAAACGGGCCGCCATCAGGAGGGCTTCTGCTCCGTGCGCTCCTTGTTGCCCTGGTGGGCGCTAGGATGGCTCTTGACCCCGCGGGCGCTGAGCACGCGTTTCTCGACCTCGACGATCAGATAGATGGCCAGACTGCCGACCAGGATCACGCCCCAGTGGCTTGGCGCCAGGCCCTCGCTGCCGAAGATTACCTGCATGAAGGGCAGGTAGGTCCAGCCCAGTTGCAGGACCACGATGATGCCGATGGAACCCCATACCGGGCGGCTGCCGAACAGGCCTGCCATGGAGAGGGTACTGCGCAGCAGGTAGCGGCTGTTGATCAGATAGGCGGCGCTGCCTATCACCAGCATGTTGACCGCCCCGGTACGGGCCAACTCGATGCTGCCGCCCTGAGCCTGCAGCCAGGTGAACATGCCGAACACCCCGAGCAGCAGCAGAATCGAGACAAATACCACCCGCCACAGCAGGAAGAGGTCGAGCAGCGAGGCGTCAGGGTCGCGGGGCTGGCGGGTCATGATATCCGGCTCGGCGTCCTCGAAGGCCAGCGCCAGGCCCAGCGTCACCGCGACCACCATGTTGACCCACAGCGCCTGCAGCGGGGTGACCGGCAGATTGGTGCCGGCCAGCACGGCGAGCATGATGGCCAGGCCCTGGCCGCCGTTGGTGGGCAGCAGGAAGGTGATGGTCTTGCGGATGTTGTCGTAGACTTTTCGGCCCTCGCGGATGGCGCCGACGATGGTGGCGAAGTTGTCATCGGCCAGCACCATCTCGGCGGCCTCCTTGGCGGCCTCGGTGCCCTGGATCCCCATGGCCACGCCGACATCGGCGCGCTTCAGTGCCGGGCCGTCATTGACTCCGTCGCCGGTCATGGCGCAGATGCCGCCCTGGGCCTGCATCGCCTTGACCAGGCGCAACTTGTGTTCCGGCGAGGCTCGTGCGAAGACGTCGATATCGAGGATGGTCTCCTCGAGCTCTTCGTCGGACATCGCCTCGATCTCGCGACCGCTGATGGCCCGCTCGGTGTGGGCGAAGCCCAGCTCTTTGGCGATGGCCAGGGCAGTGACCGCATGATCGCCGGTGATCATCACCGGGCGGATGCCGGCGGTCAGGCAGTCCTTGACCGCCTCGATCGCCTCGTCCCTGGGCGGATCCAGCAGGCCGACCAGCCCCAACAGCACCAGCTCCTCCTCGGCGTGTTCGTCGGTCAGCTCATGGACGTCGCCCACCGGTTTCTCGGCGATGGCCAGCACCCGCAGCCCCCGTGCCGAGAGGTCATGGATACGCTCCTCCCAGAGGTCGACGTCCAGCTCGCTATCCTCGCCGTTATCACGCACCCGGTCGCACATCTCCAGCAGGCGGTCCGGCGCGCCCTTGACCAGCAGCAGATCCTCGCCGTCGATCTCGTGAAGGGTGGCCATGTACTTGCGCTCGGACTCGAAGGGGATGGCATCCTTGCGGTCGTGATCACCGCGCAGCTGCTTGGTGGTCAGCCCCGCCTTGGCGGCGGCCACGACCAGGGCGCCCTCGGTGGGGTCGCCCTGAATCTTCCAGCGGTTGTCCTCTTTGGTGACTTCGGCGTCGTTGCACAGCGCGCCCACCTTGAGGAAGTGGCGCAGGGCATCGTCGTCGTCCAGGTCGAGTTCCGCCTCCTCGGCCTCGCCGTCGCTGACGCGATGGAAGCTACCCTCCGGGTCGAAGCCAATGCCTTCGATGCGCACCTCCCCCTGGGGCAGCCAGATGGCCTGGGCGGTCATCTCGTTGCGGGTCAGGGTGCCGGTCTTGTCGGAGAAGATGGTGGAGATGGAGCCAAGGGTCTCCACGGCGGGCAGACGACGGATGATGGCGTTATGCTTCGCCATGGTCTGCACGCCCAGTGCCAGGCCGATGGTAACGATGGCCGGCAAGCCCTCGGGGATGGCGGCCACCGCCAGGCCCACCGCGGCCATGAACATTTCGCCCATGGGTTGGTTGTGCACCAGCACCCCGAAGGCGCCGGTGAGTGTTGCGGCGCCGAGAATGAAGAAGGCCAGCACCTGGCCGGCGCGGTCGATCTGGCGCAGCAGGGGGGTCTTCAACTGCTCGACGTCGCGCAGCATCTCCGAGATGCGACCGATCTCGGTGCGCGCTCCGGTTTCCACCACCAGGCCGCGGGCGTTGCCCTGGACCACGATCGTGCTGGCGTAGGCCATGCTGGTGCGGTCGCCCAGGTCGGCGTCATCCGCCACCGCCTCGGTCTCCTTGTCGACCGGAGTGGACTCTCCGGTCAGCGAGGCTTCCTCGGTGCGAAAGCGCCGGGCTTCCAGCAGCCGCAGGTCGGCCGGCACGCGGTCACCGCTCTCCACCAGCACGATATCACCGGGCACCAGCTCCTCGGCGGGGATGGTCTTGCGTTCGCCATCGCGCAGCACGTTGGCCTGGGGCGAGAGCATCTGGCGGATGCTATCCAGTGCCTGCTCGGCCTTGCCTTCCTGGAAGAAGCCGATCAACGCGATGATCAGTACCACGCCGAAGATGGCCGCCGCGTCCAGGGTGTGGCCGAGTCCCAGGCTGGCGATGGCGGCGACGATCAGCACCAGCATCAGGATGTTGTTGAACTGCTGCAGCAGGCGTTTCCACCAGGGGCGTGACTCGGCCTGCTTGAGCTGGTTGGGACCGTACTCGGAAAGTCGGCTCTCGGCTGCCTGGCTGTCCAGCCCGTCGGGGGTGCTGTCCAGGTGTTCGAGGGACTCGTCTCCGGACAGGGCATGCCAGGCGGTGGGCTCGCTTTGCTTGGACTCGGTCATCCGTCGTCTCCGGCGCGTGAGGGCATTGGGTCAACTAGTTTCTTACCATACAACCATGCTGCAGTGCAGTGATCCAGGGCAAGCATCGCCCACAAGTGCGCGTCAGCCCTGGGTCATGAAAGCGATTCGCGTGCCATGGGCCAGGCGTGTCGATGTCGCGACAGGGGGCGTCTCGGGGAGGCCGACCATCTCGTCGGTCACGTCGGCCCAGGTCAGGGTGCCATGGGTCAGGCCCAGCGGCGCCAGGGCGCGGCTGATCCATTGGGTGCCGGTGAATCGCCGGGTTTCGCCGCGCTCATCCACCAGCAGACTCTCGCCGCCGGCATGGTGCAGGCGCACCAGGTAGTAGCCCATGTCCAGCGCCTGTACCTCCACGGCAGGCGGCGAAGCGGGGTCGAGGCGCTTGGCCAGGGCTTCCACGGTCAGGTGGTCGGGCAGGACGGGGCCGTCGAGAGGTATCATGGGGATCATCCGTTGTTGGACACGAGTCGTGATTCTATCGTCACTTGACCAGGAGTTGTCATGTCGTTACCTGTCGATGGCTGTCCCTGCGGCAGCGGCCAATCGCTGGCCCAGTGCTGCGGCCGTTTCCACGCCGGCGAACCGGCTCCCACCCCGGAGGCGCTGATGCGCTCTCGCTTCAGCGCCTTCGCCCTCGAGCTTACCGACTACCTGCTGGCGAGCTGGCACCCCAGCACTCGCCCCGCCGTGCTGGCCCCGGAAAGCGCCACCCGCTGGCTGCGTCTCGAGGTGCTGGAGAGCGTCGAAGCGTCCGCCGGAAAGAGCGTCGATCAGGCCGATGAGGGTTACGTGCACTTCCGCGCCACCTTCCGCGAGGGACGGCATTTCGCCGCACTGCAAGAGGCCTCACGTTTCCGGCGCGAGGGTGGCCGCTGGTTCTACCTCGACGGCAGCCCTACCGTCACCCGTCTCAAGCCCGGCCGCAACGATGCCTGCGTCTGCGGCAGCGGTCGCAAGTTCAAGGTGTGCTGCGGATCGGAGTAGCCGTGACTCCCTGCGGCTGGCCGCCGGGCGGGTCAGCCCTTACACTGCCTGGCAACGTGCCGTGCCCTCTCGGCCCACATTACCCTGTCCCGGACGCGTCCCATGGCCCAGACCCTCTCGAAACGGATCAACAAGTACATCAGCGAGAGCGGCATGTGCTCGAGACGAGAAGCCGACCGCTATATCGAGCAGGGTAACGTCCGAATCGACGGCCGGCGTGCCACCCCCGGCGACCAGGTCTTCCCGGGAAGCGTGGTCAAGGTCAACGGCCAGCTCGTCGAGCCGCTGGAACTGGATGAAGAGGATCTGGTGTTCATCGCCCTCAACAAGCCGGTGGGCATCGTCAGTACCACCGAGCCCGCCGAGAAGGCCAACATCGTCGACTTTGTCGGGCACGGTGCGCGCATCTTTCCCATCGGCCGGCTGGACAAGGACTCCCAGGGGCTGATCTTCCTGACCAACAATGGTGACCTGGTCAATCGGATCCTGCGGGCGAGCAACCAGCACGAGAAGGAGTACCGGGTCACCGTCAACAAGCCGATCACCGACGAGTTCATCGACGGCATGGGCGGCGGCGTGCCGATCCTCGGCGAGGTCACCAGGAAGTGTCCGGTGGTCAAGGAGTCCCGGTTCGTCTTCAACATCACCCTGGTCCAGGGGCTGAACCGCCAGATTCGCCGCATGTGCGAGGTGTTCGGCTATGAGGTGGTCAAGCTCGAGCGGATCCGCATCATGAACGTGTCCCTCAAGGGGTTGGCAACGGGAGATTGGCGCGACCTGACACCCAAAGAGGTGTCGGAGATCCTCGCCATGACCGAGCACTCCGCTTCCGAGACCCAGACGCCTGGCCGTCGCAAGGCCCGGCACAAGGGCGGCAAGGCGGGGCCAAAGAAAGCGGTAGCCGGAAAGGCGGGGAGTCAGCAGCGAAAACCTCTTCGCCGTGGCGAAGGCAGCCCCCCTGCAGGCGGCAAACCAGCCGGCGGTAAAGCGGCCAGCGGCAAGCCCGCGAGGGGCAGGATATCAGAAAAGGGGAGGGCGGCTGGCAAGCCGGCCAAGGGCGGGCGACCCTCGGGGGCGCGCGCGAAATCCGGCGGTTCTCCGGGCAAGCCCCGGGGCAGTAAGTAGCCAACCGCCGAGACAGTGGCCATGAGGAGCGCCATGATCGATTCTCGCCTGCAGAGCCCCGCTGCGGCCCGCAACCGACAGCCGATCCTCCGGGTCCTGAGGGAGGTATTGCCCGCCAGGGCGCGCGTGCTTGAGGTCGCCAGCGGCAGCGGCGAGCACGCCGTCCACTTCGCCGGTGCCGTTCCCGGCTGGACCTGGCAGCCCAGTGACCCCCATCCCCGTGCGCTGGCCTCCATCGCCGCCTGGAGCGAAGCCGTGCGTCTGGACAACCTGTGCAAGCCCCTGCGACTTGACGTGACCGGCGAGTGGCCGGCGGAGCGCTTCGATGCCGTGGTGGCTATCAACCTGCTGCATATTTCACCCTGGACGGCCAGCGAGGCGCTGATGGCGGGGGCGACCGCCTGCCTGGCGCCGGGAGGCGTGGTGGTGCTCTACGGGCCGTTCCGGCGGGAGGGGTGCCATACGGCGGCCAGCAACGCGGCCTTCGACGCCGACCTGCGGCGACGGGATCCACAATGGGGCATCCGCGATCTGGCTGAGGTCGAGGAGGAAGCACAGCGCTACGGCCTCCTCCTCGCGCGAGTGCTCCCCATGCCCGCCAATAACCTCATCCTGATACTGCGTCGCCAAACCGACTAGTCGTGTGCAGGTCCGATCACGTGCTTGACCTCCAGGTAGCTGGCGAGGCCCCAGGGGCCCAGCTCACGGCCCAGACCGCTGCGCTTGAATCCTCCCCAGCCGGTTTCCGGCAGCACCAGCTGCTCAGTGTTGAACCAGATGCTGCCGGCCCTGAGTTCACGCCCGATACGCCGGGCACGGTCACTGTCACCACTGATGACCGTGGCGGCCAGCCCGAAATCACTGTCGTTGGCCAGTTTGATGGCCTCCTGCTCATTCGCCACGCTATGCCCGCAGAGCACCGGTCCAAAGATCTCCTCCTTCCACAGGCGGCTCGTCAGGGGGACGTCTCGATAGAGGGTGGGGGCGACGAAGTAGCCGCAGGAAGGCAGTTGGCGATGGCGGCCGTCTCGTACCACGGGCAATCCCTCCTGCTCTGCCAGGGCCAGATAATGGTTCACCGTCTCGCGCTGGCGTGCATTGGTCAGCGGCCCCATGTCGGTCTGTTCTGCCAGGGGATTTCCCAGCACCAGAGCATCGATGCGCTTTTCCAGGGCCGCATATAGAGAATCGGCAACCGCCTCGTGGACCAGCAGCCGCGAGGTGGCCGAACAGATCTGCCCCGCATTGAAGTAGATGCCGGCCATCACCCAATCGGCGGCCTGTTCCGGATCGGCATCCTCCATGACCAGGATCGGCGACTTGCCGCCCAGTTCCAGGGAGACGCCGACCGTCCGCTCGGCGACGGCGGCCATCACCGCCTCGCCCACCCGGTTGCTGCCGGTGAAGGAGACCTTGTCGATACCGGCATGCCGGCTCAAGGGCGCCCCAATACCCTCGCCATCGCCGTTCAAAAGATTCAGGACACCGCCGGGCAGGCCGATCTCCAGGGCGATCTCGGCCAGCGCCTGCTCGGGCAGTGGCGTCACCTCCGAAGGTTTCAGCACAGCGGTGCACCCTGCCGCCAGCGCAGGCGCAAGCTTCCAGGCGCTGGTCACCAACGGGAAGTTCCAGGGGGTGATCAGGCCGACGACGCCCACCGGGTCGTGGTAGCACCGCGCCTCGACGTCGGCCATCTCGACGGACACCGCAGCCCCCTGGCGTTCATCCAGACGCCGCGCCTGGTCGGCATAATAGCGATAGCAGGCGATGGCATCGTCGAGGTCGATGGCGGCCTCGGCGAGTAACTTGCCGTTGTTGGTGGACGAGAGGTGGATCAGGGCCTCGCGTCGGCGGGTCAAGGCATCGGCGAAACCCTCGAGATATTCGGCTCGCTTGACTCCGCCGAGCGAGCGCCAGGCCGGCAGGGCGCGCTGCGCGGCTGTCACGGCGTCATCCACGTCCTGGGGCGCGCCGGCGGTCACCTCGGCGATCACCTCTTCCCGGTAGGGATTCGTCACCGGCAGGTACCGAGTGCCTCGAGACCGCACCCACTGGTTGTCGATAAACTGCTGGTCGAGTCGATGCATGGTCACTCTCTCGTTGATCGGTGCAGGGGAATCATGCTTGCCCTCATGCCCGGCGGGGAGGGCGGTGAACAGGTTGACGCCATTAGGCCAGCGCCTGCTGCCAGGCGGAGGCATCGATCTCGATCAGCATGGGGCCATCCAGCGGACGTTGCTGCAGGACAATCGCCAGGTCGGCGGGTGTTTCGATTCGGGTGGCGAGGCAGCCGAACCCGGCAGCCACGGTGATAAAGTCCGGGGCCTGGATATCCACGCCCAGCCGTTCGACACCCTCGGCATCCATGAAGCGGCGTATCTCCTCGTACCCGGCGTTGTGCCAGAGCAGGATCACCACCGGCAGGCGAGCCTCCACGGCGGTGGCGAGCTCGGAGAGGGTGAACATGATGCCCCCATCGCCAACCAGGGCCACCACCGGCAGGTCGGGTCTTCCGAGCTGGGCTCCCAGTGCCGCCGGCAACCCGTAACCGAGGGTCCCGTAGCCGGTAGAGGCGTTGAAGTAGCGTCGGGGTTCAGGCTGAGCCACCAGGTGGTTGCCGGCGTAGACCGGGGCGGTGGAGTCACCGACCAGGATCGCCTCCGGCAGCGCCTCACGCAGCACGCCGAAAAGGGGCACGAAGGGGGTGAAGGCGGGATCGCGGTGAAGACCCAGCTCGGTCAGGGTCTTAGCCGTGCGTTCTGCGCCCCCCCTGGCGATGGGATGGGGAAAATGCTCGAGCAGGCATGCCAGGCTGCGTCCGGCGTCGCCCACCAGTCCCAGTGCCAGGGACTGGTTGCGCACCAGCTGCTGGGCATCGATATCGATACGGATCAGCTTGCCGTTCAGGGTGAAGCCGTCGTCGAACACGACGTCGTAGTCTGTCTCACCGAGCTCGGTACCCACGGCGAGGATCACATCGGCCTCGGCCGCCAGCCGCCTTACGGCAGGCAGGGCGGCATTGGCGCCCAGATCGAGCGGGTGGTCGCGCCCCAGCAACCCCTTGGCGTTGATAGTGATCACCGTCGGGGCATCGAGGCGTTCGACGAGTCGCCTGGCCGAGGTGGGTGCATCCGCGCACCCGCCACCCAGCAACACCAGTGGTCGTTCGGCATGGCGCAGCCAATCGGCGGCGAGTGCCATTCCCTCCGGATCGGGGCTGGCCCGAAACAGCCGTGGAGGTGCGCTCGGCACCGGGGCCGCGACTTGGGCGGCGAACAGATCGATGGGAATCTCGATGTGCACGGGTCCCGGCCGCTCGCCGTGAAATACCGCAAAGGCACGCGCCAGTACTTCGGGCAGCGCGCTCGGGTCGAGAAGGGTATGGCTGAAGCGCGAGACGCCACTCATCAGCTGTTGCTGATTCGCCAGCTCGTGGAGCCGGCCCTGGCCGCGGCCCAGGGTGTCTCGACGATTGACACTCGAGATCACCAGCATGGGGATGGAGTCGGCCAGCGCCTGACCCATGGCGGTGGCAATGTTGGTCATGCCGGGTCCGGTGATGATCAGGCAGACGCCGGGCTTGCCGGTGGCACGGGCATAGCCGTCGGCCATGAAGCCGGCGCCCTGCTCGTGGCGCGGAGTCACGTGCTGGATGCCGCTGCCGGTCAGGCCGCGATAGAGCTCCACGGTATGCACCCCGGGGATACCGAACACGCTATCAACGCCGTAGGTGTCGCGCAGCAGGTGCAGCAGCAGGTCGGCGCAGGTCATGCTCTGGGTTGCCATGGTGATACCTCAGAAGAAGAACGTGTGGGCCATGAAGGTGATGATCGGCAGGGTGATGGCCGTGCGCAGCAGGAAGATGGCGCCCAGTTCCCAGAACTTGAGTGGGATCTTCGACTTCATCAGCAGGGCCCCGATCTCCGACATGTAGATCAGCTGCGTCAGTGACAGGCAGGCGATCACGAACCGGGTGAGCTCACTCTCGATGTTGGTGGCCAAGACGGCCGGCAGGAACATGTCGGCGAACCCCACCAGCGTTGCCGGCGCGGCAGCCTCGGCTTCGGGAACGCCCAGGAGTTCCAGCACGGGCACCATGGGGTAGGAGAGCCAGGTGAACAGCGGCGTGAATTCCGCCAGGATCAGCGCCACGGTGCCGATAGCGAAGACCAGTGGCAGCAGGGCCAGGAAGATGTCGGCGACGTTGAAGAGTGCGATGCGCAGCATCTCGCGGGGACCGGGTGCCTTCTCGGCGCGCCGAACCGCCTGCAGCAGGCTGTAGCGAAACAGGCCGATGTTCTCCGTACGTTTCTCTGCCAGCTGGCAGCCCACCGGCTCGTAGTAGGTATCGGGTTTGCGCGACAGCGGGGGCAGCCGGGGCACGATGACGGCGGCGATAAGGCCGGCCACTACCACGGTGACGTAGAACTGGACGAACATGTGGTTCAGGTCGACGAAGCTGGTGATCAGCAGGGCGAAGGCGATGGAGACGATGGAGAAGTTGGTGGCGATCACCGAGGCTTCGCGACGGTTATAGAACCCCTTCTCGTACTGCTGGGTGGTGATCAGCACCCCCACCGTTCCGGACCCCATCCAGGAGGCGGTGGCATCGATGGCGCTGCGCCCCGGAAGCCGGAAGATCACTCGAAAGGGCTTGCGCACCAGGCTGCCGATGAACTCCATGAAGCCGAACTCGACCAGGAAGGGCAGCAGCAGGGCGGCGAAGAAGAAGAAGGTGAGCAGCACCGGGGCCAGATCGTTGAGCATCACGCCACCGGTGAATGAGGCGGTGACGAACTCGGGGCCGAACTGGAAGAAGGTCATCAGTGCAAAGGCGGCACCCAGGATGCGCATGCCGAACCAGACCGGGCCGACATGGAACATGTCGTGCAGCACCCCCTTGTCCGCCCAGCCCGGCTTGGCGACCTTGACCAGCAGCGTTGCCGCGACGGACGCGCACAGCACGATCACGGCAATGGCCGGCAGGGCATCGCCGAGCAGGGTTTTCAGGCCGTCGGCCATCAGCCCCATGCCGATGTTGATGGTATCTCCGACCTTGAAGGGAACGAGAAACAGGCTCATCCCGATCAATGAGGGAATCAGGAACTTGAGCAGGTCCCTGCGCTTGAAGGTGCCGTCGGCGGCGGCGCTGCCGGTGGATTCGAGAGAGGACATTATGGATAACCCCACGGATTGTTGTGATTGGCATCGTGTCGTTGTCGAGCCCGGGCAAAGGCTCGTTAAGAGTCTTGGTGTGACTAGTCGCGGCGCTTGACGCCAGGCAGCACGCAGAGCATCTCGTAGAGCAGGGTCGCGCCCATCAGCGCGGTGTTGCCGCTGGTGTCGTAGGGGGGAGAGACCTCGACCAGATCACCGCCGACGACGTTCAGGCCTGCCGCGCCGCGCAGGATCTCGAGACCCTGGCTGGCGGTCAGGCCCCCCATTTCCACGGTGCCGGTGCCCGGTGCCACCGAGGGGTCCAGGCCGTCGATATCAAACGAGATGTAGACCGGTACGTCACCCATCTGCTCGCGCACTTCGACCATCAGAGGTTCGAGCGAGCGATACCAGCACTCCTCGGCGGTGACCACGCGAAAGCCCTGCTGGCGACACCAGTCGAAATCCTCGGCGGCATAGCCGGTGCCGCGCAGGCCGATCTGAACCACCTTGCCATGGGCCAGCAGACCCTCTTCCTGGGCTCGGCGGAAGGGGGTGCCATGGGCGATGGGCTCGCCGAACATGTGGTCGTTGACATCGGCGTGGGCGTCGATGTGGATCAGCCCGACCGGGCCGTGCTTCCTGGCCATGGCTCGAAGAATCGGCAGGGTGATGACATGGTCGCCCCCGAGGGTCAACGGGGCGCAGTCATGCTGCAACACCTCATCGTAGAAGGCGCTGATGATGTCCACTGTCTTGGGAAGGTGGAAGGTGTTGATCGGCACGTCGCCGATATCGGCCACCTGGAGGCTGTCGAAGGGCGCGGCGCGGGTGGCCATGTTGTAGGGACGCAGCATGCGCGATTCATCGCGGATCTGCCGAGGCCCGAGGCGGGTACCGGGCCGGTTGGAGGTGGCGATGTCCAGCGGCACGCCGATGAAGGCGGCATCCAGACCTGCGGCACTCTCCTGGGTGGGAAGGCGCATCATGGTGGCGGGGCCACCGAAGCGCGGCATCTCGTTGCCCCCCAGGGGCTGATTGAACGTGCTCATGGTCTCTCCTGCTGGTGACGGGATGATCACCTCACCTACAGCAGGAATCGTGCCAGATCGTAGTCTGTTGATTTATCAGAAAATAGAGTTTCCAACGATCCATTTGTGGATCATCTCCGGGCGGAAGTTGATCCAGATATGTATCATTGATGCACCAATGAATCGCCGACGCGGACGCCACCATGCATATCGACAGTCGGGTGCTGGAAACCATCGTCCAGACCGCCAGTGACCACTTCTTCATCGTCGATGGCGCCGGCCGGGTGCTGGATGTCAGTCCGGGTGCGGCTGCCGTCTACGGC